>NZ_CP009122.1:2578042-2879984 GCF_000803645.1 Sphingopyxis fribergensis
CCGGGTGACGGATAGATTTGTCGGCTTTGGGTTGGGAAGCGGACGTTTGAATGCAATTAGGCCCTCCCCTTCAGGGGAGGGCAGCGAGACTTGCGAACTTGTTCGTTAGTCGCAGCGGGTGGGGGCCATCGGCCTTGCGCGACGCCGATGGCCCCCACCCCAACCCCTCCCCTGAAGGGGAGGGGCTTTAGGGCAACTATCGGTCGAAACCCGCCATCTCAAAACAAAAGAGGCGCGGCCCCCCGGCCGCGCCCCTCCCCCTTATCCGGGTAAACTTGTTTAGCGCGAGGCGAGCCGCATCGCGCCGGCTTTCGACGCCCACTGGATCGCCTCGCCGCCGCCCATCGCGCGGACGAAGCAGGTCTGACCCTGCGCCTTCAGCTCGTTGCACAGGCTCGCCGCGTCGGCGCGCGTCGCGAGGCCATTGACCGTCAGGCGATAGAAATTGCGGCCGTTCACCGTCGCGGCGTGGCTCGACGCCGGGAAGCTGGCCAGAATGGCGTTGCGCTTTTTGAGGCTGCCCCATTTTTCCTTGGCAATGCCCAGACTGTCATAGGCGCCGAGTTGAACCGCCCAGCCGCTGGGTTTTTTCGCGTCGAAGCCCATCGCCTTGGGGATCAGAACCGTCGCAAGCTCGATCGCTTGCTTCTGCGCCGGGCGGATACGCCCCTCGCCCGCGACGCGCGGTGCCGCGCGATACGGCGCGGCATCGGCCAGGATCACTTCGCCCGCGCGTTTCGGCTGCGGCAATTCGGTCACCGGCACGACACCATCGGCGCCGCGTTCGGGCATCGGCAGTTCGACGCTGCGGATCGCGCTGCCCGCATCCGCAAGAACCGGCGGCGGCGGCGCAAAAGCAGCAATCGGCGCCGGATCGGCGCTGGCGAGTTCTGCCACCGGTGCGGCTGCGGCCATCTGCGTGTCGCTGAAATTGCTGAGCGCGAGGCGCACCGGCATGCCGGCATCCTGTTGCGCCGTCGCGCCGATCAGGCTCGCGATGCGGACCTGCGCGTTCGGCTGCGCTGCCAGCTTCGACCATTCGGCCATCCGCCCTTCGAGCTTTGCCGCCGACAGATCCTGCGACGCGATGATCCGCGCCTGCGCCCAGCGGTCCGACAAGGCGAGCGCCAGCGCAAAATTCTGCCGCGTCCGGGCGTCGGCGCCCTTGGCGCGCGCCGCTTCGTTCAGCACATAGATCGACCCTTCGCTATCGCCCGCGAGCGCGAGCGCCAGCCCCAGGTCCGACGCGGGCACCGTGTCGCGATGCTCGGTCAACAGCGCGACGGCCTGCCCGTTCTTGCCCTGCGCGATCTGCGCCAGCGTCAGCGACAGGACCGTGTTGCTGTCGGCCGCGCCGAGTTCCATCGCTTCGGTCAGCGCCGCGGTTGCCGACGCAAAGCGGCCGTTGTTGAGGTACGCCTGACCCAGCAACGCCCGATAACCGGCGTCGCGCGGGCTGTCCGCCACTGCCGCTTCGGCCAGGCTGACCGCCTTGCTCGCCTTGCCGGCTTCGAGCGCAACGCGCGCATCGCTGGCGGATTTGGCGGCAATCGCGGGCTTGCCCGCGGCGCGCGACGGCGCTTCGGCCATCTTCATGCCGCTGCACCCCGTGGCGGCGCCCAGGACAAAGCCCGAAACAGCCAGTTTCATCAGCATCTTGCGGTTCATGTCTGGGTCCCCCTCTTATGCGTTCAGCGCTGCGTGCGGCGCATCGGGCGCGCGGCGGGCAAACGGCTTGCCATCGCGTCGATTTCGGGCAGCGAAGCCAGATATTCGTCGAGCAGGTCGGTCAGGATGACCTGCGACGACCGGTTCGTCACCGCGCTCGCAAGGCGCAGGCGCAAATGGCGTTCGGCGTCGAGACGCAATGTGAACGCGGCCTTTTCGCGAGCCCGCAGCGCGCGCGGCGCCTTTTCCTTCTTCGGAGCGGGCTCGGCGCGCGCCTCCACCTTGCGCGCCACCGCAGCGACGCGCTCTATGAGCGATTCCTGCTGGCGGACAACCTCGGGCACTTCGGGGGCTTCGGCCCTAAATTGATCGGCCTCAAACTGGTCGGCGCCATAATCGTCTTTCAGCCCGGCACGTTCGGCCGCGAACTCGGCTCCATATTCGGGCAGCAGTTCGTGACCGGCGCTGTCGTCGACCGCATGTTCGGCCTCGGCATTATGCGCGGGCACCGATCCGGTGAGCAGCGGCTTCAAATCCACCAGGCGCGCGGGTTCGGCCGACTGGTCGGGATCGACATCATAACCCATGTCGTTCCAGCCAAGGTCGTCGTAACCGCCGGGGTTCATCGGTGCGGGGCCGCTACCGAGCGGCTGGCGGCGCATGGCGGGACGCGCTCCGCCCTTGCGGGCAAGGAGGCCAGCGCTCAGCGATGCGAGGGGTTTTGGTTCGCCCATGGTTCCGATACCTCCCGTCACTGGCCAGCGACGCGGCGGCCGAAGCCACCACCCATCGGGCGAACCGCACCATAATTGCCCTGCGTGGGCAAAGGCGCGGCAAAGACGGTCCGGCGGAAATTCTTTTCGAGACGGTCGTTCATATAAGTCCACAGCTGGCGGATTTCGTCGGCGGAGCGCCCGTTCGGGTCGACCTCCATCACCGTGCGGCCGTCGATCATCGACGCGGCATAGTCGGTGCGGTGATGCAGCGTGATCGGCGCGACGGTGCCGTGCTGCGACAGCGCAACCGCGGCTTCGCTGGTGATCTTCGCCTTCGGCGTCGCGCCGTTGACGACGAACACCAGCGGCTTGCCGGCGCGCTCGCACAGGTCGACGGTGGCGCCGACGGCGCGCAGATCATGCGGGCTCGGCCGGGTCGGGACGACGATCAGTTCGGCGACCGAAATCACGCTCTGGATCGCCATGGTGATCGCCGGCGGCGTATCGATGACCGCCAGCTTAAAGCCTTGCTGGCGCAGGATTTCAAGGTCGGATGCCAGCCGCGCGACCGTGGTCTGGGCGAACGCCGGCAGGTCGGTCTCGCGCTCGTTCCACCAGTCGGCGAGCGAGCCCTGCGGGTCGATGTCGATCAGAACGACGGGGCCGGCGCCCGCGAGCTGCGCCTGCACCGCGAGGTGCCCCGACAGCGTGGTCTTTCCCGACCCGCCTTTCTGTGAAGCCAATGCCAATACGCGCACTGCGTTACCCCCTCGGAAATCCAAAATTCGGCGAAGGGATGCCATGCGGGGCGCTAAAATTGGGTTAACGATGATAAAATGAGGGTAAACGACTTCCCCACCGACATGGTAAACGATGCCCTAACGCACACTTGTCCCAGAACGGATCAAATTCGGCGGACCCTATTTTGTCGCTAACGCCGTGTTAGCCTATTCGCGCTATAAAGCATGCGGGGACTGCAGCCGCCGGGTCATGGCTTTGGGGCGGCGCAAGTCATTGGAGAATAAGATGCGTTCATTCCGCGCCGCCCTTTTTCTGGCTCTGCCGCTCACTGCGGCATCGCTGCTCGCCGTGCCTGCCCATGCCGACGTCAAGGATGGCGTCGATGCGTGGCAGGCCGGCAATTATCAGGCCGCGGTCGCCGAATGGCGTCCGCTCGCGCTCGCCGGCGACGCCGATGCGCAATTCAATCTGGGGCAAGCGTATAAGCTCGGCCGCGGCGTTCCCGCCGATCTCACCCAGGCCGAAGCCTGGTATCGCCGCGCCGCGAAGCTGGGGCATTTGCAGGCGGAAGACAATCTCGGCCTCGTGCTCTTCACCGCGAACCGCCGGCAGGAGGCGATGCCCTTCATCATCAATTCGGCGGCGCGCGGCGAACCGCGCGCGCAATATGTCCTCGGCACCGCGCACTTCAACGGCGATCTCGCGACGAAGGACTGGCCGCTGGCTTATGCGCTGACGAAGCGCGCCAGCGACGCCGGGCTCGACATCGCCTCGGCGCGTCTCGCCCAGCTCGACGGACTGATCCCGCTCGACCAGCGCCGGCGCGGGCTCGCGATGCTTCCCGAAATCGAACGCAGCGAACAACAGGCGCGCCTCGCCGCAGTGAACGCCGCCGCGCCGCCCGCGCCCAAACCCGTACCCGCCACCTCGCCGGTAAAGGTCGCCAGCGTGCCCGCCTCGACCCCCGGCACCCGCTACACGCCGCCGCCGGTGATCGACACGCCGCCGTCCGTCGCCGTACGCCCGTCCGCCGTGCCCGAACCCATCCGCAGCGTCTCGGTGCCATCCTCACCCGTCGCCAGCGCCGCCGCGGCCGCCGCCGCCGAAGCGACCGCCAACGCCGTCGCCGCGACCGCCCAGCCGGGTACGACCTACGCCGCGCCGCCGGAAAGCGGCAAACTGCCTCCCAAGCCCGAGCCGGCAAAAGCCGCGCCCAAGCCCGCACCGGCGACGGCCGCGCCGGTCGCGGCCGTCGCGACCGCCGCGACGCCAGCGCCGGCCCGCGTCCACAACGGCACCGGCAACCCTTGGCGCGCGCAGCTCGGCGCCTTCGGCGTCGAAGCCAACGCCCGCAATCTCTGGGCCTCGCTCGAAAAGAAAAATCCCGCCTTCGCCGGCCGCCCCCCCTATCTGGTGAAAAGCGGCAAACTCACCCGCCTCCAGGCCGGCGGCTTTGCGACCAAACGCGAAGCCGAAAGCTTCTGCGCCGCCGTGAGCAAGAGCGGGCAAGCCTGTCTGGTGGTGGACAAATAGCCGGTCGCCGCGCGATCAGTCGGTCGCCGGCAGCTCTTCATCCACCCAAAAATCGTCGGTCGGCATCATGAAATTGACCGTTTTGACGCAGCCCGACGCCCCCTGCGGCGAGGGGACGACGCGCGCGCCGCGCACGATGAAGGTCGCCTGCTGGCCGAAATCGGCCGACGGCTGCGCGTCCAATATCTTCACATTGCCGATCTCGCCCCATGGCGCGACGTCGAACGAAACGATCGCCCACCCCTCGATCGCGCGCTTGCGATAGGCGGGCGGATAATAGCTGTTGGGCCGGACCGCCCATTCGATCTGCCCCGGACAGACGGCGTTCGCGGGCCGCAATTCCTGCTCTGCGGGCCGCTTGGGCGGGGCGAGCTTGGCCGCCGCGCGCCAATAGGGATAGAGGCACCCGGTGCGCGCGCCGCGGGTAAAGCGCGAAGCCTGCACCGCCGCCACCGCCGCCGCGTCGAGTTCGGCATTGCCTGTGCTGTGCGCGATCCTGGCGTTGACCGGCCGACCCGTATCGTCGGTGTCGTAACCGACCAGCGACCAGTCGCGGCTCCCGGGCGTCGGCGTCACCTTCGAAAAATCGGGATAGGCGCGCAGCAGCGTCGCCGGGCGTGGCTTGTCGCGGCAATTCCCCACGGGGGCAAATAGGTCCCATCCCTCCAGCGGCAGCTTTGCACCCGTGGGATGGATCGAATAGGCGACCAGATCGGCGATCGGCGCGCTGGCCAGCGGATCGATTTTCGGGGTGTAGTCGATTTCGCAATTCTCGCGCTTCGCGCCCGCGGGAAAGCGACTCGCGGCCAGCGCGGGGCCGATATCTTGCCCAAAGGGATGCCCGCTGTTGTCACGCATGATCGAGCGCGTCCGCCCATCCAGATCGATGGCAAAGCGATAGGTCGCCGCTTTCAGCCGTTGCGGATCCATCAGCGCCAATTCGGCCGCGGGGCGTTGCACTGCCCCGCCCTGAACCGCGACCCCGTCGCAGCGGACCTCTCCCGGATTCCACGACAGCATCTGCTGCGACGACGTCGCGCGATCGCCGGATACCGGCGGCGGGGCAGGCGGCATGTTGGCCACGATCGACAGCAAGGTGATCAGAATACCCGTTTCCAACATGATCGAGCCCCCGCAATTTCACGCCCAGATTAGCGTTATTGCGGGGGCTTACAAGGTTGAAAAGCAACGGGATTGAACGCTATTTCGTGCCGGAACGCTCGTCGGCGAGCCTCTTTTCCAGCTTCTTGCGACCGCGGTCGGCGTAGGCGCTGCACGCCCCGGGCGTTTCGTCATACCGCCCCGGTCCGGCATTGTCGGGATGCGCCGCGATCAGCACGTCGCACGGCATCGCCTCCATCTTGCGATAGCTTTCGGCAAAGCCCTTGACGAACGACGCTCCGGCCTTCGAGCTGAAGCGATAGCCGTCCGCCGACACCGGGTTCAGGCTCGATGCAAAGACGATCGCCTTGCAGACTTCTCCCTCGCACGCCTGCCAGCGCCAGCTCATGCTGCCCATCGTGTGCCCCGGCGTCGCGACCGCGGTGATCGCCGCCTTGCCCAGCTTCAACACCTCGCCATCCTTGACGACGCGCAGCCGCGTCACGGCGGGCCAGCTGCCGCCATAGGCAAGTTGCGGGTCGTCCTTGGCGTGCATGCCTGTGCGCAGCCCCTCGGCGCCGCGGGCGCTCGCGACGACCGTTGCGCCGGTATCGCGCGCCAGTGCCGCGAGCCCGCCGGCATGGTCGAAATGCGGCTCGGTGCTCAGAATAAATTTGATGTCTTTGGGGTCGAAGCCCAGCTTGCGGACATTGGCGAGGATCGCCGGCGCCGCCTGCGGCAGCGCGCCGTCGATCAGCACCAGCCCGTCGCCCGTATCGATCAGCGCGACGCTCAGCCCGCCAAACCCGACCAGATAGCTGTTACCGAAAATCTTCTCGGGCGGCAGCGGCGCGAGCCACTCCTTGGCGCGCTCGACCGCCAGCGGCCGCGTCAACGGGTCGTCGGCCGCGGGCACCGAAACCCCGCTCACTCCCGCGAGCCATGCGGCGATAGTGATTGTTGCGATCATCATTCGTCTCCCTTCATCGCCGGGATGCCAATCCACACCACGCGCGAAAAGCCATGATTTCTCGACAAAGACATGAGAATAATTGATGACGTGCCATGGATCGCGCCCAACTTCCGCTCAACGCCCTCCGCGCCTTCGAGGCCGCGGCCCGCCACCTCAATTTCACCCGCGCCGCAATCGAGCTCTGCGTCAGCCAGGGCGCGGTCAGCCATCAGGTCGCGCAGCTCGAACGCCGGCTCGGCACCCGCCTCTTCCACCGCCTGCCTCGCGGCCTCGCGCTCACCGACGAGGGCCATGCGCTCGTCCCCGTCCTTGCCGAGGCGTTCGACCGCGTCGCCGCGACGCTCGATCAGTACGCCGACGGCCGGTTCCGCGAGGCGCTCAAGGTCGGCGTCGTCGGCACCTTCGCGACCGGCTGGCTGCTCCCGCGCCTCGATGCCTTCGCGCGCGCGCACCCGTCGATCGATCTGCGCATCTCGACCAACAACAACCGCGTCGACCTCGCGGGCGAGGCGCTCGACTATGCGATCCGTTTCGGCGACGGCGCGTGGCATGGCACCCATGCCGAACCCTTGCTCGCTGCCCCGATGGCGCCGATCTGCGCGCCCGCGATCGCCGCGCGGCTCAAGACTCCCGCCGACCTGATCCACGAGCGGCTGCTGCGCTCGTACCGCGCCGACGAATGGGCGCTCTGGTTCGCCGCCGCGAGCGTCCCTGTCCCCATGCTCCGCGGTCCCATCTTCGACAGCTCGGCGCTGATGGCGACCGCCGCCGCCGCAGGCCAGGGCATCGCGCTCGCACCGCCCGCGATGTTCTCGCGCGAGCTTGCCGCCGAACTGCTCGTCCAACCCTTCGCCCTCACGATTGACGCAGGCCGCTACTGGCTCACCCGCCTGATGTCGCGCCCCGAAAGCGACGCGATGCAGCGGTTTCGCGACTGGCTGGGCGAAGAAATCGCGACGACCTAAAGCTCAAATAATGGATCATAATTAGCCATTTTTCGTCATCCCGGACTTGATCCGGGATCGATATTTTCCATACGCAGTGTTGACATCGTAAACATCATCCCCATCTGGCCGCCGTCAATGTTAACGACGTCAACTTGAGCAGGAGAAATATCATGTATCACGCGATCGTCCGCCATCAGGTCCGCAAGATCTTCGGCGGCCTCAGCAAAGGCGACTGGGAGACCGCGCTCGGCGGCATGGCCGACCGCTTCGAACATATCTTCCCCGGCGACCACGCCCTCGGCGGCACGCGCCACACCAAGGCGGGCTTACGCGCCTGGTTCCAGCGCCTGTTCGCGGTCCACCCGGTCCTCAAATTCGAAATCAAGCATATCGCATCCAGCGGCACGCCGTGGGACACCACCGCGGTGATCGAATGGCGCGACCGCGCGGTGATGGCCGACGGCGACACCAGCTACGTCAACGACGGGGTCCACATCATCCGCCTGCGCTGGGGAAAGATCGTCAGCCTGCATCCCTATCTCGACACCGCGAAATATGCGGCGGCGTTGAAGCGGCTTGCCGATACAGGATTTGCCGAAGCGGGCGCCGCGCCGATCGAGGATTGAGGTGCGGTTTAAGGTTGAGGAGCCGCATCCCATTTTCGTCATTCCCGCGAAAGCGGGAATGACGAAGGCAAGAAAGAGTGCAGCTGCAATCGGTCGAAACTGGCCGTCACCCCCGCAAAATCTTATCCATCTTCTTGCCCTTCGCCAGCTCGTCGATCAGCTTGTCCAAATATCGCAGCTCGCGCATCAGCGGGTCTTCGATATTTTCGACCCGGATGCCGCAGATCACCCCGGTGATCAGCTCGCGTGCCGGGTTCAGCTTCGGCGCCCGCGCAAAGAAGTCCTCAAACGTCGTGCCCTTCGCCAGCTCGCTCTCAAGCGCCGTCTGGCTATACCCCGTCAGCCAGCGAATAATCTCATCGACCTCGGCCTTCGTCCGCCCCTTCTTCTCCGCCTTGGCGATATAATGCGGGTACACGCTCGCAACGCTGGTCGAAAAGATGCGGTGTTTGGTCATGGGGGCCTCCACGTCGGACACCATAACCATCGCCCTCCCCTTCGTCATCCCGGATTTGATCCGGGATCCAGACGACGGCTCCGTTCATGGATGCCGGGTCAAGTCCGGGGCGACGGGAGCATGCTCGCTTGGGGGTGGGGAGCGGACGTTAGCCTCTACTGTGTACCCCGGCTAATTCCGGTCGATACCGGCCGACATAACCCTACCCCAGCACCCAGCTCCGCCGCGGATAACCTTGCGCCCACAAAAGCGCGGTCAGATCATGATGCCGGATCACCGCCGCCGCCGCCTCGCCCGCGGCGGGATGCGGATAATAGCCGACCCCGAGCCCCGCGCTCGTGATCATCGGGATATCATTCGCGCCGTCCCCCACCGCCAGCGTTTCGGCGAGCGGAAGGCCGTGCTTGGCCGCCTCGGCCTTCAGCGTCTCCAGCTTTGCCGAACTGTCGACGATCGGCTCGCGGACCTTGCCGGTCAGCTTGCCGCCGGCAATCTCCAGCTCATTCGCGACCACCTTGTCGAACCCGATCGCTTCGCCCACCGGCCCGGCAAAGGCGGTAAAGCCGCCCGAAATCAGGATCGAATGCGCGCCATGCGCCTTCATCGTCTGCACCAGCGTGCGCGCGCCGCGCGTCAGCCGCACGCGCTCCATCCGGCACTCTACCAGCGTCGTTTCGGGCATCCCCGCGAGCAGCCCGACGCGCTCCTCCAGCGCCGCGCGGAAATCGAGCTCACCCTTCATCGCACGCTCGGTGATCGCCGCGATCTGCGGCTTCAGCCCCGCATAATCGGCGAGTTCGTCGATGCACTCGACCGTGATCATCGTCGAATCCATGTCGGCGATGAACAATTTCTTCGTCCGGTCGCCCAGCGGCTGCACGACGATATCGAGCGAACCATGGTCCATCAGCGCGAGTTCCTTGCGCGCACTCACCAGGCTGCCGTGAAAGACAATATCCGCCGCGTCATGCTCGTCGATCCAGTGCGGAGCGCCGACATCATGCCCCGTCGCGGCCAGCCGGTCGATCCCTTCGCGAACCACCTCGTCGGTCAGCTTTCCTGCTGCTATCAGCGTCGCGACGAACATGGCATCTCCTTCTTTCTCGACCGCCCAGACGCGGCAGCCCGTGGCACTTATCGCCGGACCCACCGCCAGCGGCAAGAGCGCTTTGGCGGTCGCGCTCGCAAAATCGCTCAAAAAAGGGATCGTCGTCAACGCCGACGCAAGCCAGGTCTACGCCGACCTCCGCATCCTCTCGGCGCGCCCGACCGACGCAGAGATGGCGGGCATACCCCACCGCCTCTTCGGCCACATCGACGCCGCCGAAGCGCACAACGCTGTGCGCTGGGCGGACGAAGCGCGCGGCGTGATCGCCGAAGCGCGTGCCGCGGGGCAAATCCCGATCCTCGTCGGCGGCACCGGCCTCCACATGCGTACGCTTCTTTACGGCATCGCGCCGGTGCCCGAGATCGACCCCGACATCCGCGAGGCCGTCCGCGCGCTTCCCGTGGCCGACGCCCATGCCGCGCTCGCCGCCGCCGATCCCGACGCAGCCGCGCGCCTCAACCCCGCCGACACCACCCGCGTTGCACGGGCACTCGAAGTCGTGCGCTCGACCGGCCGCACCCTCGCCGACTGGCAGCGGGCGATCGCGGGCGGCATCACCGACGAAATCGCCCTCGCCCCGCTGATCCTCCTGCCCCCGCGCGAGTGGCTGCGCGACCGCTGCGACGCGCGCCTCGTTCAGATGTTCGACCATGGCGCGATCGAAGAAGTCGAAGCCTTGCTCGCACGCAATCTCGACCCCGACCTCCCCGCGATGCGCGCGATCGGCGTCCCCCAGATTGCCGGCCACCTTCGCGGCGAGATCAGCCGCGCCGGCGCGCTCGAGCAGACGCAGGCTGCGACCCGCCAATATGCAAAGCGCCAATATACGTGGTTCCGCAACCAGCCGCCCGCCGATTGGCCGCGCCACCCAGAGTCATTAAACAATGAATCCATCAATCAATTAGCAATAATATTACGTGATAGACTGTTGACAGGATAGAATCATACACCTATTGCCCGCACCCTGTTGCAGCGCACAAGCGCTGCCCTTTTTGTATTCGGAGGGAGTTTCGTCGTGACGGAAATGAGTGGTGCCGACATGGTGGTTCAGGCGCTGGTCGACCTCGGGGTCGATACAGTGTTCGGCTATCCGGGCGGCGCGGTGCTTCCGATCTATGACGCGCTCTATAAACACCCGACGATCCAGCATATTCTCGTCCGCCACGAACAGGCGGCGACGCACGCGGCGGAGGGTTACGCGCGCTCGACCGGCAAGCCCGGCGTCGTGCTCGTGACGTCAGGCCCCGGCGCGACCAACGCCGTCACCGGCATCACCGACGCGCTGCTCGACAGTATCCCGATGGTCGTGCTGACGGGGCAGGTTCCGACGACGTTGATCGGCACCGACGCCTTTCAGGAATGCGACACCGTCGGCATCACGCGCCATTGCACCAAGCATAATTATCTCGTCATGGACCCCGACCGTTTGGGGCCGATCATGCACGAGGCGTTCCACATCGCGACGCACGGTCGCCCCGGCCCGGTGGTGATCGACATTCCGAAAAATGTGCAGGTCGCGACCGGCACTTACAGCGTGCCCGAATTCATCCAGCACAACAGCTATCGCCCGCAGGTCGAACCCGACGCCGACGCCATCGCCCAGGCGATCGACATGATCGCCGCGTCCGAACGCCCGATCTTCTACACCGGCGGCGGCGTCATCAACGCCGGTCCCGATGCCAGCGCGGCGCTGCGCCAGCTTGTCGCGCTTACCGGGGCGCCCGTGACCTCGACCTTGATGGGGCTCGGCGCCTTTCCCGCCGACGATGACAAATGGCTCGGCATGCTCGGCATGCACGGCACGTACGAAGCAAATATGGCGATGAACCGCGCCGACCTGATCATCGCCGTGGGCGCGCGCTTCGACGACCGCGTCACGGGGCGCCTCGACGCCTTCTCGCCCGATTCCAAGAAAATCCATATCGACATCGACCGCAGCTCGATCAACAAGATCGTCCCCGTCGACCTCGCGATCGTCGGCGACGCCGGCCGCGCGCTCGATGCGATCATTACGGGCTGGCAGGATGCGGGCCACAAAGCACGCGACCTGGGCGAATGGTGGCGCCGCATCGACGGCTGGCGCGCAACGCGCTGCCTCGACTTCCCCGAAAAGAAGGAGCCGGGCGCCGACATCATGCCGCAGCGCGCGGTGAAGGCGCTGTTCGACGCCACCCGCGGCATGGACCCGATCATCACGACCGAGGTTGGCCAGCACCAGATGTGGGCAGCGCAGCACTTCGGCTTCGCGGCGCCCAACCGCTGGCTCACCAGCGGCGGACTCGGCACGATGGGCTATGGTTTCCCTGCCGCGGTCGGCGCGCAGATCGCGCATCCGGGCCGCCTCGTCATCTGCATCGCGGGCGAAGCCAGCCTCCAGATGAACATTCAGGAAATGGGCACCGTCGCGCAATATCGCCTGCCGGTGAAAATCTTCATCCTCAATAATGAGTGGATGGGGATGGTCCGCCAGTGGCAGGAACTGACCTACGAAAGCCGCTATTCGAACAGCTATTCGGACAGCCTGCCCGATTTCGTGAAGCTCGCCGACGCCTATGGCTGGACGGGCCTGCGCATCGACACGCTCGGTCAGCTCGATGACGGTATCCAGACGATGTTGGGCACCCCCGGCCCGGTGATCGTCGACTGCCGCGTCGCACAGCTCGCCAACTGCTTCCCGATGATCCCCTCGGGCGCGGCGCACACCGAAATGCTCCTCCAGCCGAGCGACGTCACCGGCACGATGGACGACGAAGCCAAGGCGCTGGTGTGATGATCGCGAACGCTTTCCATCCCCTCCCGCCTGCGGGAGGGGCAGCGAGGCTTGCGAACTTGTTCGCTAGCCGCAGCGGGGTGGGCACCGCCACGCCGTCTGCTCGCTTCGCTCGCGCCCACCCCTCAATCCCCTCCCGCAAGCGGGAGGGGAAGGAATAACAATGAAAATAAAAACCGAAGCCGGCGAGCGCCATGTGCTCGCCATCACCGTCGATAACGAGGCCGGGGTGCTCGCCAAGATCACCGGGCTGTTCACCGCGCGCGGCTATAATATCGAAAGCCTGACCGTGGCGGACATCAGCTCCGACCACGCGCTCAGCCGCATCACGATCGTCACCTCGGGCTCGCCCGCGATCATCGACCAGATCATCGCGCAGCTTGACCGCCTCGTCCCCGTGCACAAGGTCATCGACCTTGCCGACGGCGGCGCGCATGTCGAACGCGAGATCGCGTTGGTCAAGGTCGCGGGCAGCGGCGAAAAACGCATCGAGGCGCTGCGCATGGCCGACGTGTTCCGCGCCAAGGTCGTCGACACGACGCTCACCAGCTTCATCTTCGAAATCACCGGAACGAGCGACAAGGTCGACCGCTTCGTCGCGCTCATGCGCGAATGCGGGCTGGTCGAGGTCGGCCGCACCGGCGTCGTCGCCATCGCCCGCGGGGCGGAGGCGGTTTAAAAACATATCTTTTAACTCTCGTCATCCCCGCGAAAGCGGGGACCCAGCGAGCAAGCGTTGCAACTGGGTTCCCGCTTTCGCGGGAATGACGACCAAATAACCATCGAAGGGGTTAAGAAATGCAGGTTTATTACGATCGCGACGCCGACCAGGATCTGATCAAGGGCAAGAAGGTCGCCGTCGTCGGCTATGGCAGCCAAGGCCACGCCCACGCGCAGAACATGCGCGACAGCGGCGTGCGTGAAGTCGCTATCGCTCTCCGCCCCGGTTCGGCAACCGCTAAGAAGGCCGAAGCCGCGGGCTTCAAGGTCATGTCGAACAAGGAAGCCGCCGAATGGGCCGACGTCATCATGATCGCCGCCCCCGATGAAGCACAGGCGAAAATCTACGCCGACGACATCGGCCCGAACATGAAGCCCGGCGCCGCGCTCGCTTTCGCGCACGGGCTCAACATCCACTTCGGCCTCATCGACGCGCGTCCCGACATCGACGTCTTCATGGTCGCGCCCAAGGGCCCCGGCCACACGGTCCGCAGCGAATATCAAAAGGGCGGCGGCGTCCCCTGCCTGATCGCGGTCGCACAGGAAGCCGAGGGCGCGGGCGCGTCGGGCAACGGCTATGCCAAGGCGCTCGCCCTCAGCTACGCAAGTGCGGTCGGCGGCGGCCGCAGCGGCATCATCGAAACCACCTTCAAGGAAGAGTGCGAAACCGACCTCTTCGGCGAACAGGCCGTGCTCTGCGGCGGCATCACCCACCTGATCCAGGCCGGGTTCGAAACGCTGGTTGAGGCGGGCTACGCCCCCGAAATGGCCTATTTCGAATGCCTCCACGAAACCAAGCTGATCGTCGACCTCCTTTATGAAGGCGGCATCGCGAACATGCGCTATTCGATCTCGAACACCGCCGAATATGGCGACATCAAGACCGGCCCGCGCATCATCACCGACGAAACCAAGGCCGAAATGAAGCGCGTCCTCGCCGACATCCAGTCGGGCCGCTTCGTCAAGGATTTCGTGCTCGACAACCAGGCCGGCCAGCCCGAACTGAAGGCCAGCCGCAAGGCGGCCGCGGCGCACCCGATCGAACAGACCGGCGCCGAACTCCGCGCCATGATGCCGTGGATCGCAAAGAACCAGCTCGTCGACAAATCGAAGAACTAATCTGACCATCCCCAACTTCGTCATCCCCGCGAAAGCGGGGACCCTGCGAGCCAATGATGCAGCTGGGTTCCCGCTTTCGCGGGAATGACGAAAGAGGAGAAAACGTGCCGAACTCTCCCTTCGACACCCACCGCGCCGACCTCGACGCGCTCGCCGCCGACAGCCGCCGCCGCACCCTCGCGCCGCGCGCCGGCCGCGATTTCGCGTCGAACGACTATCTCGGCCTCGCCGATAGCGAAGCACTCCGCACCGCGCTCGTCGCAGGCATCGAGCGCGGGCTTCCCGCGGGCTCGGGCGGCTCGCGTCTCCTCCGCGGCAATCACGCCGAGCATGAAGCGCTCGAAGCCCATGCCGCGCGCCATTATGGCAGCGAGGCCGCGCTCTTCTTCGCCACCGGCTTCGCCGCCAACGCCGCGCTATTCGCCACGCTCCCGCAGCGCGGCGACCTCGTCGTCCACGACGAACTCATCCACGCGAGCGCGCACGACGGCATGAAACTCGGCCGCGCCGGCAGCATCGCCGCCGCGCACAACGACGCGCAGTCGTTCGACGACATCATCGCGCGCTGGCGCGCTGGCGGCGGCATGGGCACCCCCTGGATCGCGGTCGAAAGCCTCTACAGCATGGACGGCGACCGCGCCCCACTCGCCGACCTTGCCGACGTCGCCGACCGCCACGACGCCGTCCTCGTCGTCGACGAGGCGCACGCCACCGGCGTGTTCGGCCCCGGCGGCGCTGGCCTCGCCCACGCCCTGCCGCGCCGCGACAACCTCATCACCCTCCACACCTGCGGCAAGGCTTTGGGCGCCGAAGGTGCACTGCTCTGCGCCCCCCGGATCGCGACCGACTTCCTCGTCAACCGCGGCCGCCCCTTCATCTTCTCGACCGCCCCCTCGCCCTTGATGGCGTGGCTCGTCCGCCAGGCGATCGAGATTGTCGCGAACGAACCCGAACGGCAGGCGCGCCTCCACGCCCTTGTCCGCCACGCCGCCGAACGCCTCGTGCCCCTCGGCATCCCCGCCAGCGGCACGCAAATCCTGCCCGTCATCATCGGCGACAACGACCGCACGATGCGCATCGCAGGCCAGCTCCGCGATGCCGGCTTCGACATTCGCGGTATCCGCCCGCCCACGGTGGCACAGGGAACCGCGCGCCTCCGCATCGCGATCACGCTCAATGTTGACGAAGCTAACATCGACGATATGGCCGACGCTTTGGAACAAGCGATGGCCGCCGCATGACCCGCTTCGTCGTAACCGGCACCGACACCGGCATCGGAAAAACAATCTTTTCCGCCGCTTTGGCGCAGGCGACCCGCGCGCCTTACTGGAAACCGATCCAATCGGGCCTCGAAGAAGAAACCGACAGCGAGGTCGTCGCACGCCTCGCCGGCGTGCCGATCCATCCGGAAGCCCACCGCCTCTCCGCCCCGGCCTCGCCGCATATCGCGGCCGAAATTGACGGCGTTAACATCGACGTCGAAACGCTCACCCCGCCGCCCGGCAACCTCATCGTCGAGGGTGCCGGCGGCGCGCTCGTCCCCGTCACGCGCACCACGCTCTACGCCGACCTGTTCGCTAAATGGCAAATCCCCGTCATCGTCTGCGCGCGCACCAGCCTCGGCACGATCAACCACAGCCTGCTCACGATCGAGGCCTTGCGCGCGCGCGGCGTCCCGATCCACGGCCTCGCCTTCCTCGGCCACGCGGTGGAGGACAGCGAGGCGATCATCACGACCATATCGGGCGTCCGCCGCCTAGGCAGGTTACCGATCATAGATCCGCTGACGCCGGAAAAGCTGTCGGAGGCGTTCGCCGATAACTTCGACCGCGCCAATTTCCTCTAATTTTCGTCATCCCCGCGAAAGCGGGGACCCAGTCCAAAAAAAGAACTCCACCCGCAGGGTGACAATCCGAAACGCGACGGCAGAACTGGGTTCCCGCTTTCGCGGGAATGACGAAGGTGTAAGGAGCGCACGATGAGCACCCCCACTTCCCCCGTCTGGCACCCCTTCACCCAGCACGGCCTCGGCGACCCCATCCCGCTGATTTCGCACGCCAAAGACGCCAAACTCTACGCCGCCGACGGCACCAGCTGGATCGACGCCATCTCGAGCTGGTGGGTCACCACCCACGGCCACGCGCACCCGCGCATCATGGCCGCGATCCGCGACCAGTCCGAAAAGCTCGACCAGCTCATCTTCGCCGGCTGGACGCACGAACCCGCCGAGACGCTCGCCGCCGAACTGATCCGCATCACCCCCGCCCCGCTCACCCGCGTCTTCTTCTCGGACTCGGGCTCGACCAGCGTCGAGGTCGCGCTGAAAATGGCGCTCGGCTATTGGTACAACATTGGCGAGCCGCGCAGCCGCATCCTCGTCCTCGACCACAGCTATCATGGCGACACGATTGGCACGATGTCGGTCGGCGAGCGCGGCGTCTATAACCGCGCCTGGCAGCCTTTGCTCTTCGACGTCGACACCATCCCCTTCCCGCACGAAGGCATGGAACAAGCCACGCTCGACGCGCTCGAAGCCGCGTGCCGACAAAAACCTGCCGCCTTCATCGTCGAACCGCTGATCCTCGGCGCCGGCGGCATGCTCATCTACCCAGCGTGGGTGCTCGCCGAAATGCGCAGCATCTGCGCACGCCACGACGTCCTCTTCATCGCCGACGAGGTGATGACCGGCTGGGGGCGCACCGGCACACGCTTCGCCTGCGACCAGGCGGGGGTCATCCCCGACATCGTCTGCCTGTCGAAAGGCCTCACCGGCGGCGCGCTCCCGCTCGCGGTCACTCTCTGCATCGAGCCGATTTTCGCAGCGCATTATTCGACCGACCGCGCGAAAACCTTCTATCATTCGTCGAGCTACACCGCGAACCCGATCGCCTGCGCCGCCGCCGCCGCCAATCTCGCCATCTGGCGCGACGAGCCCGTCCAGCAGCGCATCGACACGCTCGCCGACGCACAGGCGGCACACCTTTCGCTGCTTTCGCAGGACCCGCGCGCCCAAAACCCCCGCCGCCTCGGCACAATCGCCGCGCTCGACATCGTCGTACCCGACGCAGGCTATCTCTCGACCCTCGCCCCGCGCCTGATCGCCTTCTACCGCGACCGTGGCGTCCTCCTCCGCCCGCTCGGCAACACGCTCTACGTTATGCCGCCCTATTGCATCACGCCCGACGAGCTGGAGCAGGTGTGGAGCGCGATAAAGGCATCGCTCGGCGCCGTATAAGGCGGCTTGCTAAGAAGCCAGCGCGCTCGCGATGCGCGCGATAAGCGCCTCGGCCCCCGCTTCGTCGGCGGCGGTAAAGCGTCCGGCAACCGGGCTGTCGAGGTCGAGCACGCCGACCAGCCGGTCGCCCGCGATCACCGGCACCACCAATTCGCTGCGGCTGTCGGCGTCGCACGCGATATGGCCGGGAAAGGCGTGGACATCATCGACGCGCTGGGTGGAACGAAGCCG
The DNA here is from genome assembly GCF_000803645.1 of Sphingopyxis fribergensis. NCBI lineage: Bacteria > Pseudomonadati > Pseudomonadota > Alphaproteobacteria > Sphingomonadales > Sphingopyxidaceae > Sphingopyxis > Sphingopyxis fribergensis. The sequence continues at coordinate 2,595,988 of NZ_CP009122.1, forward strand.
CGCCGCAGCGCCGCACACGCCCTTATCGAGCGGAATACGGATGCACGCCGCCTTGCCCTGGAACGGGCCGAGCACCAGTTCCTGCCCGTCAAACCGATAAAAGCCCGCCCAGTTGAGGTCGGGGATCGCCTGCCAGATCAGCGCCGCGACATTCGCCATATTGGCAATGCCGTCGGGCTCGCCCGCGACGAGCGCCGCGGCGGCATCGCCCGCCTCGGCCCAGAGTGCGGCGGGATCGGTGGCCGAGAAGGACAGCGCGAAGCTCATTTTTCGACGCTCAGCCCCGTCCATTTCGCCGCAAAGGCATATTTGTCGGCCGCCTCGGCGATGATCTTGTCGGTCGGTTTGCCCGACCCGTGGCCGGCGCGCGTTTCGACGCGGATCAGGTGCGGCTTGTCGCCCGCCTTCGCATGCTGGAGCGCGGCGGTATATTTGAAGCTGTGCCCCGGCACGACGCGGTCGTCGGTGTCGGCGGTCGTCACCAGCACCGCGGGATAGGCCGTGCCGTCCTTGATATTATGGTACGGCGAGTAAGCGAGCAGATTCTTGAAATCGCTTTCCTTGGACGGATAGCCATAATCGTCGACCCAGTAACGCCCCGCAGTAAAGCGGTCGAAGCGCAGCATGTCCATCACGCCGACCGCGGGCAGCGCCGCAGCGAACAGGTCGGGGCGCTGGTTGGTCACCGCACCGACGAGCAGCCCGCCGTTCGACCCGCCCTCGATCGCGACCTGGCCCTTGCCCGCGATCCCTTGCGCAATCAGATATTCGCCCGCGGCGATGAAATCGTCGAAGACATTCTGCTTCTTGTCGAGCCGCCCCGCGTCGTGCCACGCCTTGCCATATTCGCCGCCGCCGCGCAGGTTCGCGATCGCCAGCACGCCGCCCTTGTCGACCCACGCGAGCCGCGTCGGCGAAAAGCCGGGGGTCATCGAAACATTGAAGCCGCCATAGCCATAGAGCAATGTCGGCGACCCCTTGCTGCGGTCGAGGCCCTTTTTCATCACGACGAACATCGGCACCTCGGTACCGTCTTTCGACTTATAGAAGCGCTGCTCGACCGAGAAGTCGGCGGGGTTGAAGGTCAGCTTGGGCTCGGCGAAAATCTCGCTCTTCCCCGTCTGCGTGTCGAAGCGATAGATCGTCGTCGGGCGCGCATAGCTCGAGAAGCTGTAGAAGGTTTCGGGATCGCTCGACTTGCCGCCGAACCCCGTCGCCGCGCCAATGTCGGCGAGGTTGATATTGGCGATCGGCTTGCCGTCGAGTGCGACCATGCGCGCCTCCGACTTGGCATCGCCGAGGTAGGACAGGATCAGGCGATTGCCGACGCGCGACGCGCCGACCAATGTCGCCTCATTCTCGCCGACGAGCTGCGTCAGTTCGGCGGGTTTGCGGATATCCAGCGAAACGATCCGCCCGCGCGGCGCGCCCTTGTTTGTGACAAAGGTAAAGCGCGTCCCTTCGTTGGTCACATATTCCCAGTTGTTCGCAAAATCGTCGACCAGCACGATCGGCTTCGCGCCGGGCTTGCCCACCGGATGCAGCGTCAGGCCATAGCGATCGTCGGTCCCCTCGGACGAGACAACGAGCAGATATTTGCCGTCGTCGGTGACGACCGCGCTGTTGTTGAGCTTGGGCTTGTCGGGGGTCGCGTGGATCAGCACGTCGGCGCTCTGCGGCGTGCCGAGCTTGTGGAAATAGACGCTGTGGTTTTCGTTCAGCGACTGGAACGCTGCGCCCTTGGCGGGCTCGGGAAAGCGCGAATAATAAAAGCCGCTGCCGTCCTTCGCCCAGTCGAGCGCCGAAAATTTCACCCAGCGCACCTCGTCGGACAGGTCCTCGCCGGTCGCGACATCCTTGACGCGCACGATGCGCCAGTCGGTGCCGCCGTCCTGCACCGAATAGAGGAGATGCTTGCCATCCTCCGACGGGTTCCATTCGCCGAGCGCGGTCGCGCCGTCCTTCGCCCATGCGTTCGGGTCGATCAGCACGCGCCCTTCGCCCTTCAGCCCCTCGCGGACATAGAGCACCGACTGCGGCTGCAGCCCGTCGTTGCGCGTATAGAAATAGCGGCTCCCCGCCTTGGTCGGCAGCCCGAAGCGTTCGTAATTGTAAAGCTCGGTCATCCGCTTTTTGAAGCTGTCACGGCCGGGGAGCGTTTCGAGATAGGTGTCGGTGACCCTGTTCTGCGCCGCGACCCAGTCTGCGACCTTCGGATTGACGCGAACATCATCCTCCAGCCAGCGATAGGGATCGGCAACATCGACCCCGAACTGCGGGTCGACCGTGTCGCCGCGCGCCGTGTCGGGATAGGCAAGCGCCTTGACCGTGGCCGACGCCGCCGCGGCATCGGCCGCCTGCGCTGTTCCCGGAATCATCGTCATAAGGGCGAGCGCCAGCGGCGCGGACGGGGTTTTACGGGGCATGGCAAGGCGACCTCTTTTCTGGGGAAATTTTCGTGCGCCGATATGTAAGCATCGGCAAGGGACGGGCAAGAGGATTTGCGCGCATTTCCAATTCGGATCGATGTCCGGCAACGACCGGTTGCGGCCATTGGCGCGCAGCGGCAAGATGAGTGGCGAACGGATAAAGCAATGCGCCAACGCCAACGATTTTGTTCCCTGCGGTTCCTGCTGGAACTGGCGATCATCCCGATCAGCCTAATCGCGGCTTATGCACTGTTCGTTGGGGTGACGTTCGGATTTAACCTTTGGCGTGCGGAGGCACCCTTAGTTACCGCCGTATGGCTGATGATCGTGACGTCTCCGCTATGGTTCTACCTTCTTCTCAAATGGTCTCAGACATCCGCAACTAGAACGGCGTTCCTCGCCGCAGGAGTGGCCATCCCTGCGAGCTATTTTGCATTTCAAGTGTTCGCCTGATCATGCCCGGACGACGTCCGCTTCCCACCCCAAAGCGAACCTTCCCGACCATCTCCCCACATTTCGCATCCACGGCGAGCCACAACATAGAGCCTTGGTTTTTCCCGCTCGATACCCATCTGAAAGCCAACGCCCCGTCGGCCAGGCCCTCGCCCCTCCCCCTTTCCCGCCTCGGCGCGAAGGACAGGCAAGGCAGGTTCGGCTTAGGTTCATCTCGGCACGCCAATCTGCGCCGCGGGGATATGGGGCCTTGGAATGCGATTGATAATGAAGAATAAAGCCGGCCTCCTCCTCCCCCTCTTCGCGGCGCTCGCCTTCGCCGCCCCCGCGCTCGCGCAGAATGACAGCTCGCTCGCGCAATCGAGCGAGCCGCCGCAGCGCACCTCGGTCCTTTACACCTATGGCGACGAACCCTGCCCCGAGCCCAAAGGCGATGAGATCGTCGTCTGCGCGCAGCAGCCCGAAACCGAACGCTACCGCGTACCCAAGGAATTGCGCGAGGAACTGAAGGACGACGCCCCCGTCGGCGGCGGCAGTTGGGCCTCGGCGGTCGAGGGCTATGACAATGTCGCGCGCGCGACGCGCCCGGGCAGCTGCTCGCCCGTCGGCAGCTACGGCTTCACCGGCTGCGCCGCCGCCGCGATGCGCGAATGGTTCGAAGCGCGCCGCGCGCCCTGAGCGTTCGCGCGCCCGATCAAACTCGGCTCGTCGCATATACCCCGCACGGGGTATGCCACCGTCGTAAATCGCTGATAACCGGCCCGCCAGAGGGATTTGATTGTGTGGGGGCAATCGAAAACCGGGCGTGGCCGCACCCGTGGCACGAACGTCCGGCTGGGGGATATCGGCGGCTAGCGACCCGCCGTCGGTATCCTTTCCCGCTCAGGACCCTAACCTAACGCAACAACCGGTTCACCAGCGCCGTCAATTCGGCCTCGCGGGCGACATCGCTCTTGCGCAGGATCGATTTGATCTGCGTGCTCAGCGTCTGCGCGCTCGTACCGCGCGTCGCAGCTATATCCTCGCGCGCCTCACCATTCGCCAGCCGCACCGCGATCGCGGCCTCGGCTGCGGTCAGGCCCAACGCGGCGCGCAGCGGTGCGATCCGCGTCGCGGGAATATCCGCCGCGCGCCGCGCGACGACCAGCACGCGCGGGTCGAACCCGAAATCCCATTCGCGCCGCGGCAGGCGAAAGATTTCGCAAAGCAGGCCGGCCCCGCCCTCAAGCGGGGACCCGATCCAATATTGCTGCATCACCGCGCCGCTCTGCGCCCGGCCAAGCGCCGCCTGAAGCACCGCATCGGCATCGCGCCGCGCCGCGCCCAGCCGGCCCCGGCGCACGCACAACGCGCCGCCCGCCCGGTCGCCGACGATCGCCTCCGCCGACCCCGACAGCGCCGCGACGGCGCCATGCCGGTCGATCAGGAACGCCGCGACACCGATCGCATCGAACGCCCCGACGGTCATCGCCGCGCCGCGCCGCGCCATCGCCTGCTGCATCCTGACCGCCGCCAGCGCATAGCTCGCCCCCGCCGCGAACATCTTCTGGTCGCGCTCGTCGCTCCGTCCCTCGCGCTCGGACCGCAGCGACGCCAGCCCGACGAGCAGCCCTTCGCCCTCGACCAGCACCGTCTGGCAGCCGTGGACGCCGTCCCACTTGCGGACATGCTCCTCATAATCGTCGGTGCCGCTGTGTTGGCGCGCGATGTCGTAATGAACCTCGCTCAAAATCTCCATCGGCCGCCCGGATGCTGCGACGCGCCAGTTGACCTCGGGCCGCCATCCCTCGATTTCCAGGAACTCGCGCTGATAGGCGGCGTCGATATCGGGCATGAAATTGAACAAAGTCGCCTCATCGCCGAGCCCCAGCAATTGCGCGCGCGACGAGCCGGTCCGGCGCGCGAACAGACGCAGCGCCATGTTCCAGCCGTCCTCCTCGAACGGCGCCGCCAGAAAGGTATTTTCGACCTCGCCCGCTTCGCGGGCAAACAGGCTATCCATAGACGTCGGCCCCCCAGCCTTCGTGCTTCGCCGCGTTGCAGCATGAAACCGGGTGCGACACAAGCGCCTTGCGACGACGTGCGCACCGCGACCCGAACCGAAACGCTGCGTTTCAGTGGGGCTTATTGACGCCGCCGGGCGCCTTCGCCTAGCTTCCGCCTCCCCAACAGGAGATTTTCCATGCGCCGCATCGTCCCCTACGCCGCCGCCGCTCTCGTCGCCGTCGTCGCGACCCCGATCGTCCTCGCACAGGGCGGTTCCGCCCCCGGCGCGCCCGACAAGACGCGCGTCACCGCGGGCACCTACGCCGCCGACGCCGGCCACACGATGGTCGTGTGGGAAGTCGATCATCTCGGCTTCAGCAAATATACCGGCATCTTCGGTGACGTGACCGGAACGCTCGTCATCGATCCCAAGAACCCCGCTGCGGCCAAGGTCGATGTGACGATCCCGGTGGCAAAGGTCACGACCGCCAGCGCCGGGCTCACCAGCCACCTCCTCCGCGCAGGCAAGGACGGCGGCAAGCCCGACTTCTTTGGCGCCGCCCCCGCCGACGCCAAATTCGTCTCGACCAGCGTCGTCCTTGACGATGACGGCGACGAAGCCAAGGTTACGGGCAACCTCACCCTCAACGGCGTGACCAAGCCGGTCACCCTCGACGTCGATTTCCACGGTGCCGGCGTCGGCATGAACAAGAAGGAAACCGTGGGGTTCGAGGCCGAAACCACGATCAAGCGCAGCGACTTCGGCATCAACATGGGCATCCCCTATGTCAGCGACGCTGTCGAACTCGAAATCCACGCCGCGTTCGAAAAGCAGTAAGAAAAAATACTCGTCATTCCCGCGAAAGCCGGAACCCAGCGAGCAACCGTTGCAGCTGGGTCCCCGCTTTCGCGGGGATGACAAGAAATGGGGGAGCGTTCACTCCCTCACGCCAATCTGTCACACGCGCCGACTATGCGGGGGCGGGACCAGCGATGGCCCCGCCCCTTTTCGTACAGGAGCTATGCGATGAGCGAACTGGTACGCGAAATTGTCGAAGTGGACGCCTCGATCGACGGCGACGAGGAAAACCCGCTGCTGGTCGTCGAGGCCGAGGGTCTTGCCCCCACCGCGGGCTGGAACAATGTCCGGCTCGATCCCCATGTCTACATCACCCCGCCCGAGGACGGCGTACAGGACTTCGACCTTGTCGGCGACCGCCCTTCGGACGCCGGCGCCGACGCGCTCGCCGAAGTCGAGGCTGCATGGGAAGGTCCGCTTCAGGACTGGTGCATCGCCGTCCGCGTCCACGCGATCGACAATCTGATCGAGGACGAGATTTTCGAACCCTGGGACGAGGACGACGAGAGCGAAGCCGCCTGACGCTCGCCCCTCGACGATCCCCTGCACTGCGCCGGGCCGCCGCATGCCGCGCGGCCCGGCGACATTTTCGGTTCATCGCAGAGCCAGCCAGCGCGGCGTAGCGTCCCTCGGCTTCAAGGGAGGATCCTCATGCGCACCCCGCTTCTCGCTCTCGCCCTCACCGCCACCCCCGCGCTGGCCCAGGCCAACCCGCAAATCGACTATCCCGCCTTCCAGGCGCTCACCGCCAGCGTCGCCCCCGAACGCGCGACGCGCCTCGTCAGGTTCGACGCGTTCAAGGCCGAGGCCGCGAAACCCGACACCCTCCTCCTCGACGCCCGCTCGAAGGACGCCTTCGCCGGCGGCCATATCAAGGGCGCGGTCAACCTCCCCCTCACCGACTTCACCGCCGAAAGCCTCGCCGCGGTGATCGGCGCCAACCCCGACCGCCCCATCCTCATCTATTGCAACAATAATTTCTCGAACCACCGCAGCCCCGTGCCGCTCAAATCGGCGCCGCTCGCGCTCAATATCCAGACCTTCATCAACCTCGTCGGCTATGGCTATCCGAACGTCCTCGAACTCGCCGACGTCGTCGATTTCACCGATCCCAAGGTGGAATGGGTCACGGGCTGAGCCCCTCACAAACAAACCTCGTCATTCCCGCGAAAGCGGGAACCCAGCGAGCTACCGTTGCAACTGGGTTCCCGCTTTCGCGGGAATGACGAAGGCAAGAGGATGACGCAATTTTCCCACTCCCCCCTTGCCAAGCACGACATTTTGCATCACTAGAGCGCCCATGCGCGGCAACGCCCTTCTTCTTCTGCGACTTACACGCCCTTGGGCGTGACACTGGCTGCGCGCTAGTCGCGGCCACCCGCTCAAGGGTCCGATCGACACAGCACCGCAACCACCAGAAGAAGTTACCTCACCATGACCATGCTCCGCGACCCCTCGGTCAAATATAGCGCCTTTCCGCAGATTCCCCTGGGAACCCGCGAATGGCCCGGCCGCACGATCACCCAGGCGCCGATCTGGCTCTCCACCGACATGCGCGACGGCAATCAGGCGCTGATCGACCCGATGGATGCCGAGAAAAAGGCACGCTTCTTCGACCTGCTCGTCCGCATCGGCCTCAAAGAAATCGAAGTCGGCTTCCCCAGCGCCGGCGCGACCGAGTATGACTTCATCTCGGGCCTCGTCCGCGATGGCCGCATCCCCGACGACGTCACCCCGCAGGTGCTGACCCAGAGCCGCGCCGACCTCATCCGCACCAGCTTCGACAGCCTCGCGGGCGCGAAAACCGCGATCGTCCACGTCTATAACGCGGTCAGCCCCGCGTGGCGCAAGATCGTCTTCGGCATGGACATGGCCGACATCAAACAGATCGCGATCGACGGCGCCAAGCAGCTGCGCGACAATGCCGCGCGCCTGCCGCAAACCAACTGGCGTTTCGAGTACAGCCCCGAAACCTTCTCGACCGCCGAACTCGATTTCAGCATCGAAGTATGCGCCGCGGTGATGGACATTCTCCAGCCCACCACCGACAACCCGATCATCCTCAACCTGCCCGCAACGGTCGAGGCCGCGACCGCGAACATCTACGCCGACCAGATCGAATATTTCGGCAAGAACCTGCCGAACCGCGACCGCGCGCTGATATCCTTGCACACCCACAACGACCGCGGCACCGGCGTCGCGGCGGCCGAGCTCGGCCTGCTCGCGGGCGCCGACCGCGTCGAGGGCTGCCTGTTCGGCAATGGCGAGCGCACCGGCAACACCTGCCTCGTCACCATCGCGCTCAACATGTACACACAGGGCGTCGACCCCGAACTCGACTTCTCGAACATCGACGAGGTCATCCAGACGGTCGAATATTGCAACCAGCTCCCCGTCCACCCGCGCCACCCCTATGGCGGCGAACTCGTCTACACCGCTTTCTCGGGCAGCCATCAGGACGCGATCAAGAAAGGCTTCGCCGCGCGCGAACGCCAGAATGACGAGCGCTGGGAAGTCCCCTACCTGCCCATCGACCCCGCCGACCTCGGCCGCAGCTATGAAGCGGTGATCCGCGTCAACAGCCAGTCGGGCAAGGGCGGCGTCGCATGGGTGCTCGAACAGGACAAGGGCCTGAAACTCCCGAAGAAAATGCAGGCGAGCTTCAGCCATGTCGTGCAGGCGCTCGCCGACGAGACGAGTCGCGAGCTCGGCGCCGAGGATATCTGGGGCGCCTTCGACCACGCCTATCTCGTGACCGAGGGTAAGCGCTTCCAGCTCGTCGACTGGTCCGAAACGCACTCGGGGCCCGACCGCATCTTCGCCGGCAAGCTCACCATCGACGGCGCCACCCGCAGCGTCAGCGGCCGCGGCAACGGCCTGATGAGCAGCGTCATCGCCGCGCTGGCCGAAAGCGGCGGCCCGATCATGGACATCGTCGATTACAGCGAGCACGCGATCGGCCAGGGCAGCAAGGTGCAAGCCGCCGCCTATGTCGAATGCCGCACCGCCGACGGCAAAAGCATCTTCGGCTGCGGCCTCGACACCGACGTTGCGACGGCGAGCGTGCGGGCGATTTTGTCGGCGGCGAATGGGGCGGAGTAATCTAGCCGTCCGCACTTTCTCCGATGTCATTTAGGAGCGGCTCTAACTGGCTCGTGGTCATGGGCCAGTCCCTGATAGCCTCTCGGTAATTCGCGGAAGCGGCCAAGTAAACTAGAAGCACCGATGGCTGAGAGAATATCGGATTTCTCTCAGCCAAATGATCCCTGATCTTCTGAGGGATGTAAGGTTTTGATCTTACAAGATCATTTATCTGCTCTGAAAACTCATTAGTGAAAAATTTCTCGAATGAACCAGCAAGTAGACCCTCTATTGCGTTCGGCTTTGGCGCGACTCCGACGATCGCCTGATAGACCTCAGACGCCTTTCGGGTAAGCTCTCTTACAGAGGCAAGCGCCTTGTTCACGTCTTCTGTGACGCGTTCAAAATAGTCGTTCGTCGCCTCCAGCAAAGCCATGCTCTTTGCAGCATTTCTTTGCATAATTGGCGTTGCAGCGACTTGAGGCTTATATATAGTATCATGCGTCAATTCGCTATACGCATGCTGAAGTATTGTCTTAATTTGTACTTCACACGGTATATCTTTCGGTACGACTATGTCGCCGTAGGAAAATTCTTCATTCGGTCGAACAACGTAGTGGAATGCCGCGTAGTCAAACTCGATTGGTCGCGCTTTTCGCTCCTCCTCATGGTCCCTATCTTTCGAGAACGACCATCCTTGGATCGAGGTCAGCACCTCCTGAACCAACTTCATGTCGGAGCCCAAAAGGACAACCAACCGAATGCCGACCTTGTCGGTTATCTCTTCATATGGGTTCTGATAGTTTTTTCCCGGTCTGTAAAACGCCTTTTCGACCAGTTTGTGCCCGTCCTTCAATCGAGGGGTCACGTGAATCTTGAGGAAATAATCTACATCGACAGACAAACGCCCACGAAGGCCATCCTTGACCGCGTCGGCAATGCAGTGCCCCCAAGCAAGGTAAGCATCCTTTTCAACATTCCAACGATCGAGCAAATCACTTTCACGGGTCATTCCGGATTTTCGATCCCACCCTTAATGGTAATGTGCGTAACAACACCGCCATCCGCCGCCTCGACAGTTTCCATGGTCACCATTTCAGCAAACGCCTGCGGCGGCCCGGATAGTGTGACCTTATTCCCAAACCTCACCTGACGCACCTTAAGGCTCCCTTGAACCTCCCGCAGATCCTTGTCCACGGCCCGCGCTGGGAACCCCTGACCTCGCATAAACGCGACGTAGTTGTTCGCTACATCGTTTGGAAGATAGTTATCGGCAAATTGCTGAACCTGAATGGTCGGAGATTGATCGACCTTAAGATAGGTGTAGAGGCCATTAAACAGGTCTACTTTTTGGTCTCGGGGAAGGTTCGAAGATCTTATGTAACCCTTTGTTTGCTCAAAGAATTGCTTCACCCTGTGTGCGCTATCTTCTGGAATATCCAAACCAAGAAAGTTACTATAAAAATAGTTAGCAGCACCATCCCGGCGAGAAGCCGTGAGCAGCTGGTCAAAGAGCAAGGGGGACCAACCATCAGGAAAATCTGCGCCGTCGGCCGCGCCCTCATCCATAAACAGGCCGATTTTGTATAGCTTTGTCCCCTTGCTGAGAAACAAATCACTAACAAATCTAGCTTGGAGATTTCCTGTTTTCTGAAACGCCTCGTGAAGCTCTGCCTTCATAACCGCAAAAAATCGGTTTGCCGGCTGACCTACCGATCCCTCGAATACGACAACAACACCGCCAGGGATTCTCTGCGATGTCTGCGAGGCAGCAAGCTTATCAGCAAAATGTCGCGACTGGATAATGAAGTCACCGTCATTTGCAGCATTCAACAACTCTGCCCCGGCAGCTACAGCCGAACCCGCTCCAGAGTCCCTGATAGCCATCTCCATGCAGTGTCCATCGCTCTTAAATGCTGCGAGAACCCGACTTCGAAAAGCATTCAAAGCTGCTCCTTGCAGCTGAAATAGCCCCTGAGCATATTGGGGTTGCACAACATTACCGGCATCGTCACGTACGTAAACTTCATGCAGACAAACTCGGCCAACCGTAAGGTTTTCTAACGCCATACCCCCTCCATCATACTAAACCACGCCCCGCTTCGTCACGATCATAGAAGCTTGCCACATATTGTAAGCTACATTGAAGTGGTGATTTTTCATATCAAAGAAAAGACCGTATTTGAGGCACTCCGGCCTTAGCCGATCCGACCAAATTTTCTCTTTCCTACAATTCACCCATATGGTTCATTCTATCGGTTTCACCTAACCGAAAGGACGAATCGATGGACGACGCCGCGCATAACCCCGCCACCATCCCCGCCCCCGGCAGCTATCACTGGACCCCCAAACTCCAGCGCGAGTTTCTCAAGGCCTTCGCCACCAACGGGTCGGTGAAGATTTCCGCGGCCAAGGTCTGCATGTCGCCGTCCGCCGTCTATCAGCTGAAGCAGCGGCCCGAGGGCGCGGCGTTCCGGCTCGGCTGCGCCGCGGCGACGCTGATCGCGCGCGGGCGGCTGGTCGACGAGCTGCTCGACCGCGCGATCTGGGGCTATGAGGAAACGAGCACGATCATGCGCGAGGAGGGACGCAGCTTCGTCAAGCGCCAACGCCTCGACCCGCGCCTCGGCCTCGCGATGCTCGCGCGGCTCGACAAGATGGTCGAAACCCGCGCCCGCGAAGGAGAAGAGATGCTGGCGCAGATCATCGCCGGCGACTGGCCGGGCTTCCTCTCGCTCTTCGACGCGACCGAAGTTTTGGCGCCTGACGGCGCCGGGCCCGAAAGCACCGACGCCGAGGGGGACCAAAAGAGCGGGATGGCGGCCGCCCTCGCCCTCTGGCTCGCCGCGCGCGACAACCGCGCCAACCCGCTCGCCACCCTGTGGCGCGGAACCGCAATCGCGAATGAAGTTGCGCAGTTTTCCGCCGATTCCGACGCCGAACCCGAACGCGCTGACGAGGAGCCGACCCCCGAGGAACAGGCCGCGCAAATGACCATCTGGCACGACGAGGAAAGCGGCGAATGGCGCACCGACTTCCCGCCGCCGGACGATTATGTCGGGATCGAGGAAGGCGTGTTCGGCGACGAGCATTATGAACGCACCCTCGACGCCGAGGAAGAAGAAGCCTGGAACGCCGCGCATACCGAGGCCGTCGAACCGCTGCGCCGCGCCGGCGAAGCCGCCCGCCGCGCCTTCTTCGCCCTCCCCGACCCCGCGAACGATCCCGAGGCCGAAGGCGGCAAAGTGCGGAAATCGGCGAGCGGTTGAGCGATGGCAGGAGGAGAAACGGAAGCCGTAGCTTCTGTCGATATTTGGTTCAGGGTGAGCCGAAAATGGTGATTTTTCGTGACCCGGAGCGCAGCGTACTTCTGTACGTGAGCACCGGAAGCGCGGGAAATCGCCATTTGCAGGCCGCCATGGGCCGAATATCGATAGAAGCTAAACCGCCCCGACCCCCGCCTGCACCATCCCGCGCAACCTTTCGGCATCGCGCGAGGGCGGCATACCGAACGCGCGCGCATATTCGCGGCTGAACTGCGACGCGCTCTCGTAGCCAACGGAGTAAGCCGCGCGGCTCGCCTCGCTGCCGCTGGCCAGAAGCCGCCGCGCCGCGTGCAGGCGCAGCGTCTTCTGGAACTGCAGCGGGCTCATCGCGGTCGCGGCCTTGAAATGACGATGGAAGGACGCAACGCTCATCCCGGCAATCTCGGCCAGCGCCGACGTGCGCAGCATCTCCTGATAATGATCGTGCATCCACAGGATCGCCCGCCGCACCCGCGACAGGCGGCTGTCCTCCTGCGCAATCGCGCACAGCTGCCCGCCGAGCGGCCCCTGGAGCAGGCGATAGAGGATCTCGCGCTCGCGCATCGGGGCGAGCATCGCGATGTCGCCCGGCTGGTCGAGCAATGCGAGCAACCCAGCCCACGCCTCGAGCATCTCGGGCGTCACCGCGGAGACCGCAAAGCCCGTCATCTCGCCGCGCGACGCCGCGTTGCCGATCGATGCGGGGTCCATGCTCGCGATCAGGTCGGCAAGCACAGCGCGGTCGAGGCGCAGCGCCGCCGCGACATAGGGTTTTTCGGCGGTCGCCTCGACCACGCGGCCCACCGCGGGCAGGTCGAGCGAGGCGACGAAATAGCTCGACGCATCGTATCGCAGCACCGCGTCGCCGATCACGACCTGCTTCGTTCCTTGCAGGATCAGGCAGGTGACGGGCTCGTAAACCGTCGCGACCCCGCTCGTCGGCGCGCATTGCGTCGCGACGACCAGCCGCGGCACCGGCGACTCATAATAGGGGGAAACCGCGTGCCGCAGCACCTGAGCGCATATCGAGTCGAGCCTGTCCTGCATCGCCCCCACATCGGTCTTCGCGCGCCCGCGCGCAAGAAGCGCCCGCCCGCCCGCTTTCGTTTTGAGAGGAATGGGCAAGCAGATGCCATGATCGGGCAGCGAAGCGGCGGCCGCACCGCCTATCTTGCCGGGGTCAGGGCACTCCCCTCCGCCCTGCATCATCCAAGGAGTTTTCCATGACCCAGTTCAACGCCAAATCGACCACCGACGACGTCCTCACCGGGGTCGACCTGTCGGGGCAGCGCTTCCTCGTCACCGGCGTCTCGGCCGGGCTCGGCGTCGAAACCGCCCGCGCCCTCGCCGCGCATGGCGCCGATGTCGTCGGCGCGGCGCGCGACCTGACCAAAGCCGAAGGCGCAACCGGCGCCGTCCGCGACGCGGCAAAGGCCGGCGGCGGCAGCTTCGAACTGATCCAGCTCGACCTCGCCTCGCTCGCCAGCGTTCGCGCCGCCGCCGATGCGCTCAATGCCGATGGCCGCCAATTCGACGTCGTCATCGCCAACGCCGGCGTGATGGCCGCCCCCTTCGGCAAGACCGAAGACGGCTTCGAGACGCAATTCGGCACCAATCACCTGGGCCACTTCACCTTCGTCAATCGCATCGCTTCGCTGATCAAGGACGGCGGCCGCTTCGTCAGCCTCGCCTCGTCGGGGCACCGCTTTTCCGACGTGAACCTCGAAGATCCGAACTTCGACAATGGCGATTATGAGCCCTGGGCCGCCTATGGCCGTTCGAAGACCGCGAACATCCTCTTCGCGGTCGAGTTCGACCGCCGCCACAAGGCCCGCGGCGTGCGCGCCACCGCGCTCCACCCAGGCGGCATCCACACCGAGCTCGCCCGCCACCTCGACGACGGCGCGATCGAGGCGCTGCTCGAACAGATCAACGCGACCGCGAGGGAAGCGGGCGGCGAGGAATTCGAGTTCAAGTCGATCCCGCAGGGCGCGGCCACCTCGGTCTGGGCCGCGGCGGTCGCCGATCCGGCCGAGGTCGGCGGGCGCTATCTCGAGGATTGCCACGTCGCCGAACTGGCCGACGACGATGGCCTGCGCGCCGGGGTCCGCGCCTATGCGATCGACCCCGACAACGCCAAGGCGCTGTGGGCAAAGAGCGAGGAGATGGTCGGCGAGCGTTTCTGACGCCTCGACAATGACAAGCGAGCGGGCGGCCATGCGCCGTCCGCTCTGCGTCGTTCTAGTCGACGACCCAATAGTCGGCGGCTCCGCCGGGTTCGAACCCGCGGCGGCAAATCACATTTCCATCGTGCGTCAGTTCCGCCCACGCCCCGATCGGCTCACGCTCCATCATCACCAGCGCCGCCGAGACATCTTCCGCCTCGAACGCGACCCGCTTTTCCATCCCGAACCAGGCATCCTGGTATCGCAGGACAAAGGTGGTCAAAGCCGGGGTTTCCGGGCGCGGCAGACAGTCACATTCGCCGTCGCTGGAGCCGCTGGGATAGTCTTGGGGGAGCTTCATGGGGAGACCTTCGGTGGGGGAAACGAAGGGGGCAGTCCCGACGGCCTGTTCGGCCGTGACCGCCGCCAGGGCGAAAGGATTTTGGTCGGCGATGCATCTCCTGCGCCCCGCGGGCGTGCGAACGGCACCGCGAAAAGCGACGCAAGGCGTCCGAAAACTATGCCATATCATTGCCATACGCCCCGGCATCGGCCCCTTTCCGTTCGACGGGCCGCCCGTTCGAATCGACAAACGACTTGACGATTGCATCGCGAGCAGCAGCCTCCGATCAGATATAAAGAATTCTTTATATCTGTATTGACACGCATCGCCGCTGCGCTATGTTCCAGGCTGTCGAGGTTCTCCGCGCCCGTTGCACGGCATGGAGCTAAGACGGGAAGCCGGTTCAAAGCCGGCGCTGCCCCCGCAACTGTAAGCGGTGAGCGATGGTCGCTACGTGTCACTGGTCCGGCAAGGGATCGGGAAGGCCAGACCACCGCGTCGATCCGTGAGCCAGGAGACCTGCCTCGTCAGATACGTCCTCCGGCGGGGTGTCCGGTCAGGCCGCATGCATGGCTGCGCCCGACCTTGCTTCGTGGGCGTCGACGCGTGCCTGCTCGTCTGCCCGGCGCCTTGCCCCTTGCAAGGTGTTTAAAAATGACTGTCAGCGTCGCCACCCTCGGCTTCCCCCGCATTGGCCTTCGCCGCGAACTCAAATTCGCACTCGAAAGCTATTGGGCGGGCAAATCGACCCTCTCCGAATTGCAAATCTCGGCCGCGGGCCTCCGCGCCCTGAACTGGACACGGCAGAAAGCGCTCGGCGCCGACATCCTGCCCTCGAACGACTTCTCGCTCTACGACCATGTTCTCGACACCAGCGCAATGATCGGCGCGGTCCCCGCCCGCTTTGACTGGGACAGCGACACCGTCGATAGCGACCTTTATTTCGCCATGGCCCGCGGCGCCCAGGGCCCCTCAGCGTGCGGCCACAGCCACGACACTACCGCACAGGAAATGACAAAATGGTTCGACACCAACTATCATTTCATGGTCCCCGAACTCACCGCGGGCCAGACGTTCAGAATCGCGTCGACCAAGATTTTCGACGAATTTGAAGAAGCGAAGGCGCTCGGTTACACCACCCGTCCCGTCCTCCTCGGCCCCGTCTCCTATCTGATGCTCGCCAAGGGCAAGGCGGTCGAACCGCTCGCGCTGCTACCGCAGCTCCTCGATACCTACGCCGAAATCCTCGCCCGCCTCGCTAAGGCCGGCGCCGAATGGGTCCAGATCGACGAGCCCTGCCTCGTGCTTGATCTCACCACCGAACAGCGCACCGCATTCGAACGCGCCTACGCCCGCCTCGCCACCCGCGGGCCCAAGCTCATGCTCACCACTTATTTCGGCGGCCTGGGCGACAATCTCGACCTCGTCGCCGATCTGCCCGTCCACGGCCTCCACCTCGACCTCGTCCGCGCGCCCGAGCAGCTCGAACCGGCCGTGGCAAAGCTCCAACCGCACGTCCTGCTCTCGCTCGGCGTCATCGACGGCCGCAACATCTGGCGCTCCAACCTCCCCGACCTCTATTGGCGCCTCAAGGAACTCGCCGGCAAACGCGACCTCATCCTCGCGCCGTCCTGCTCCTTGCTCCACACGCCCGTCGACCTCGCGCTCGAAACCGGCCTCGACCCCGAAATCGCCCAGTGGCTGAGCTTCGCGGTGCAAAAAATCGAGGAACTTGCCGCGCTCGCCAAGGCGCTGAACGAAGGCGAGGACGCCAGTTTCGCTGCCTTCTCCGCCTCGCGCATCGCCGCAGTCGCGCGCCAGACCTCGGCGAAAATCCATAACGCCGAAGTCGCTTCTCGCCTTGCCGCGCTCGACGAACGCGCCACCCACCGCACCTCGTCCTTCGCCGCGCGCCGCGAAGTCCAGCAAGCCCGCCTCGCCCTCCCCGCTTACCCCACCACCACAATCGGCAGCTTCCCGCAGACCCCGGAGGTTCGCAAGGCCCGCTCCGCGCACATCAAGGGCGAGATCGACGACGCCGCCTACGAACAATATCTCCGTGTCGAAACGCGCGCCGCGGTCAAATGGCAGGAGGAGATCGGCCTCGACGTCCTCGTCCACGGCGAGTTCGAGAGGAACGATATGGTGCAATATTTCGGTGAGCAACTCGCCGGCTTCGCCTTCACCCGCGCCGGATGGGTACAGAGCTATGGCTCGCGCTGCGTCCGCCCGCCAATCCTCTACGGCGACGTCTCGCGCCCCTATCCCATGACCGTCGATTGGTGGCGCTATGCGCAGGAACAGACCGACAAGCCGATGAAGGGCATGCTCACCGGCCCCGTCACCATCCTCAACTGGTCGTTCGTCCGCGACGATCAGCCGCGCGAGACGAGCTGCCGCCAGATCGCCCTCGCGATCCGTGACGAGGTGCAGGACTTGGAGGCTGCCGGCGCCGCGATCATCCAGATCGACGAGGCCGCGCTCCGCGAAGGCCTCCCCCTTCGCCGCTCAGAGTGGCAGCACTACCTCGATTGGGCGGTCGAAAGTTTCCGCATCACGTCATCGGGCGTCCGCGACGACACGCAGATTCACACCCATATGTGCTATTCGGAGTTCAACGACATCATCCGCGCAATCGGTGCGATGGACGCCGACGTCATCTCGATCGAGACGGCCCGCTCGCAAATGGAACTGCTCGACGCCTTCGCCAGCTATGCCTATCCCAACGAGATCGGCCCCGGCGTTTACGACATCCACAGCCCGCGCATCCCGGCCGTGCGCGAGATGACCGATCTCCTCACCCTCGCGGGCAAGCATGTCCCGCCACAGCAAATCTGGGTGAACCCCGACTGCGGGCTCAAAACGCGCAAATGGGATGATGTGCGTCCGGCGCTCGTCGCGATGGTGGCCGCAGCTCAGGCGATGCGCACGAAAGTACGGATCAAGGAGGCTTATGATGCCAATTGACCAAGCGACCATGCCCGACGGCCAGCCCGCCGTCCGCGTCACTGCAATGCCCGCCAACGCCAATGTCTATGGCGACATCTTCGGCGGCTGGCTGATGGCGCAGATGGACCTCGCGGCCTCATCCGTGGCCTCGCGCCACGCACGCGGGCGCGCGGTAACGATCTCGGTGGAAGGCATGTCCTTCCACCGCCCCGTCTTCGTCGGCGACGAGGTATCGGTGTTCGGGCGGCTGGTAAAAGTCGGCCGTACCTCGATGCACGTCGAGGTCGAAGCCTGGGCGCGCGATCGCCATGCCGACGAGGACAACAAGGTCACGCAAGCGGTCTTCATCTTCGTAGCGGTCGGCCCCGACCGCCGCCCGCGCGCCGTCCGCCCGCTCGCTGAAAGCATTATCTAACCAAAAACGCATCGCCGGGGACCATTCCCGGCGGTGCCTTACAATGTCCCGACGGCGTCCCCATATACCGCTCACCACGGCACACGTTTTTCGTAGGCCGCCGCGGCTGAGAGACATGCGCGCTCCCGCTTACAAGGAGGATCCGCGCCCATGAGCCCCACGACCAGCCCCAGCGACCCGATTGTCCCCGACGAGACCCCGTCCCCTACCAAGACGCGGTCGAACAGCTTCTTTCGCCAGAAACGCACGCCGCTGCCCCGCGACGATGCGCGCCGACAGGGCGACATCAGCCAGCTCGCCTTCCTGACCATGGGTGGGCGCGATCCCGCAATCGCCTTCCTCAACACTGAAAACGCCGAACTCGGCGGCCGCCCGCTTGCCGTCGCGACCGCCAGCGACACCGGCTATGAACAGGTCGCCACGGCGATCCGTGCGTGGACCCGCGATCCGGGCTTCGAATGAGCCGCGCGATGAACCTCGCGCTTCCCGAAGCCGAGGTGAAGCAAATCTGCCTGTCGCAAGGCGTCAGCATCAGCGCTATCGAGCCGCTGCACTCGGGCGGCACCCGTCTCATCTGCACCACCCCCGCCGGCGCCGAGGAAATGCGCCTGCGCCTGCGCAGTCACATCATCGACGGCGCGGTCACTCGTCATCGCTTCTATCGTCCGCCGGGCGCACAGGGGGGCTATTAGCCCGACGCCGCCGCCACAATATCAGCCCCGCCACGCCCAACCCGAACAGTCCGACCATTCCCGGTTCGGGCACGGGTACCGCGCCGCCGCCGGTCGAACTGTCGCCGCCGCTCGACCCACCGCCGGACGGCGACGTCGAATATCCGCCCGTGAACGTCCCGATACGCATTGCGCCATTCTGCTTGAGGTTGCCGAACACCGCTGACCCCTGGATATAGTTGCGCGTCTCGGCATCGGCGAGCGGCGCAAGCACCGATCCGCCCCACGCTGTGGTCAGCGTCAGATCCTCGGCCTCGGGGAAATTCCAGATCACCCTTTCGCCGAGGTTGTTGGTGCCGCCGAGGAAATTGTCGTTGAGGTTGATCGACCGGCCGCTGACATTGACGATCGCGGTGTCGGCGCCATTGAGGTTGAACTGTATCTCGCCAATCTTGTCGAGGTCGGCCGCGCTGATGTTGAACACCGCCAGCCCCTGCGCATTCGGCTGTGCAGTGAACGTGCCGCGGTTGCCCTGCACCGTCAGCTGGCTGTTCAACTTGAGCGTACCCATTTCGAACGACAGGCTGCCCATGCTGCCCTTCAGATCGGTTTTCTGCTGTTGCAGCCCCAGCCCGAACGCCGGATTGCTCGCGTCGAGGTTCGACAGGACGCTGTTCTGGTTGACGTTGGTGTTGCGGATCATCCCGCCAACCTGGACCGTCTGGTTCGGGCCGTTGAGGTTGAAGCCGCTCGTCACATTGCCGCCGATGGCCGCTCCCGATCCGTTGTTGAGGTTCTTGTGGCTGCCCGTGACATTGCCGACGACGGTCAGCCCGGGCTGCCCGTTCGGCGAGGTCGTCGCGCGGATGCCATAATTCGACGAACTGCCGGTGAGGTTGCCGCCGACGAAGGTCCGCCCTTCGACTTCGGACGAGGATTCGAGGTTGCCAAGTACGACGAGGTTCCACGCGCGCAGCGCATCGACGCCGGTGATCGCCTTGCCTTGCGCAAGAGCGGGCAGTGTCAGCGCTATCGCCACGATTGCGGCGGGGAACAGAATGCGGGTCGAAGGGGCCACAGCTTATCGTCCAGTCTTCAAAGGGAAGGCGCGGGTCCATAGGGCGTCCGTCGTACCACCTACACCGAAGCGCGATGGGCCTTTGTCCCGTTCCGGAACAGCAGCCCCAAACCGTCGCACAGTCGTGCCAAAATCGCGGCGGGCGCGCGTCTATCCTATCGAAAAGAAGCCAGTGACCGTCAGCCGCCCGTCGTCGGCGTTTGCGGATAGCGCATTGTCTGGCGCGATCGCCCCGCTGTGAAGGTTCCAGCTGCGATAGAGCAGCGCGCGATTGTAGCGCGCCGGCTCGGTGGTGATGCATTCAAACAACGGCGTGTCGCCCAGCAAATAACCGGGCGGCGGCGGCCCCCGATGACGCAGTTCGGTGTCGAGGTGGCGAAAGAAAAGGTCGCGCCGCCGCTCGTCAACCGTCTCGAACCCCGTTGCGCGGTGGCGAAAGAAAGCCGTGCCGTCGCCTCCCTCGGGCGACAGATAATGGACGAGCGCGATGCGATCCTCGGTGAAGGCGTCGATGTGCGGCAGACGTTGTGGAATGGTCAGATCGCCCACCGGGGTCGAGACGATCGAAAAGCTCGCATCGACGACCCTGATCGGCCCGGTCCGCCCGAACGCTTCAGCCGCGGCCGCAGCAACGATCGGTAGCTGGGTCGCGAGATAGGAAGGCGGGAGATCGGCTCGAACGCCGGGATAATGGTTGAGCGCCGGCGCGAAATCGGCCGTCATGGCAAAACGCCGCAAGCCTTCAGGATCGGGCACGAAGTCGTCAAGGATGGCCAGCGGTTGCGCTTCGACCCCGATGCTCTCGACCGTGACCGTCGTCATTCGGCGCACGCCGCCGCGCGCGCGAGTAGGAAGTCGCGTTCGCGCTCGTTTCCCGACAGCGCGGCCGCCGCCTCGAACTCTGCTCTCGCCTCGCCCGGCCGCCCGGCGCGCAGCAGGAAATCGCCGCGCGCAGCGGGCAGCGGTGCATAGTTGCGCAGCGCCGCCCCATCGGCGATCGCATCGACGAGCCGCAACCCGGCCTCGGGGCCGAACGCCATGCTATACGCGACCGCGCGATTGAGCTCGACCACCGGCGACGGCATCGCCTGCCGCAAGCGGTCATAGAGAGCGGCAATGCGGACCCAATCGGTGTCCTCGGCAGAGTGCGCCCGCGCATGACAGGCCGCCAGCGCCGCCTGCAACACATAGGATCCATCCGCCCCGCCGAGCGCCTCGGCGCGGTCCAGCGCATTCAGCCCGCGGCGGATCAGCAACTGGTCCCACCGCGCCCGGTCCTGTTCGGTCAGAGGGACAAACCGCCCATCCGGCCCTGCCCGCGCCGCCAGCCGCGATGCCTGGATTTCCATCAGCGCGAGCAACCCCAGCACCTCGGGCTGCTCGGGCATCAACCCGGCGAGGATGCGCCCCAGGCGCTGCGCTTCGCCGCACAGCGGCGGACGCACGAGCGACGGCCCGACGGTCGCGGCATAGCCTTCGTTGAAGATCAGATAGACGACCTCGAGCACCGACCCGAGCCGCGCCTGAAGCTCGGCCCCGCGCGGCACCTCGAACGCCACCCCCGCCTTGGCGATCGCCTTCTTGGCCCGCGTAATCCGTGCCGCGATCGCGGCCTCGTTCGACAGGAAGGCGCGCGCAATCTCTTCGACCGTCAGCCCGCCAACCAGCCGCAGCGTCAGCGCCGCGCGCGCCTCGGGCGCAATCACCGGATGGCATGCGGCAAAGATCAGCCCGAGCAGTTCGTCGCCCAGCGGATCGTCGAGCGCCGCCTCGACCGCCTCCGCGCTCATGTTGCGCTCCTCATCCAATTCACGGGCGATTTCGGCATGTTTTCGCTCCCGCATCGCATGGTGCCGGGCCCCGTCGATCGCACGCCGCTTCGCCGCCGCAGTCAGCCAGGCGCCCGGATTGCCGGGCACGCCCGACGTCGGCCACTCGGTCAGCGCAATCAGCAGCGCCTCCTGTGCCAATTCCTCGGCCCGGTCGACGTCGCGCGTCAGTCGGGCGAGCGCGGCGATCAGCCGCGCCTGCTCGATCCGGAACACCGCCTCGATCGCCCGGTGGGTTGGGTCCGCCGCCATGCGCAAACGTTAGAGGCGCATGGCGGGCCGGACAAGCGAATCAGCGGTTCGCAAGTTTCTCGCCCACGCCGTCGTGGATCTCGGCGGCTTCGGCCGGAATGACATCGACGAAATCCTCCATCTCGTAGAAGGGTCGAATCTCGATCTCGCTCGGGCCGAACATCGGGTTGGGGCAGCGCTTCACCCATTCGACGGCCTCATCCATGTCCTTGACCTCCCAGATCCAGTAACCGGCGACCAGTTCGCGGGCTTCCGCGAAAGGCCCGTCGATCACGGTCCGCCTCGAACCGTCGAACGCCACACGCTTGCCGAACGACGAAGGCTTGAGACCGTCACCGGCGACCAGCACCCCGGCATTGACCAATTCCTCATTGAATTTGCCCATGTCGATGAACATCTGGTTGAGCTCGGGCGAGGGCTGCATGCCTTGTTCACTGTCTTCGGTCGCCTTTACGAACACCATCACGCGCATTTTCCATCTCCTCGTTACCGGGCCAACGGCGGCCTCGTATCTTTACGACGAACGAGCCATCACCAAATCGACACGAGGCAAGAAAAAATTTCAGGCGACCTCGGCCAGCGACCGCGGCGTCGAGAAACGCTGGCGATACTCATGCGGCGACAGGCCGATGATACGGTGGAACAATTTGCGGAACGCCGCCGCATCCTCATAGCCAACGCGCCATGCGATCTGGTCGACCGTCCGCTTGGTAAACTCAAGCAGTTCGCGCGCCTTGCCGACGCGGATATGCTGGACATATTCGACCGGGGTCATTCCCGTCGCGGCCTTGAAGCGGCGCTGAAAGGTGCGCTCCTCCATCCCCGCCTCGCCCGCCATCTCGGGCACCGCAACCGGACCCGCGCCCTTCGCCTGCAACCAGTGCTGCACCTTCAATATCGCCTCGTCGCCATGGTTGAGCCTCGGCGCAAAGCTCGCATAATTTTTCTGCTCGCGTCCCGACGGGTCGATCAGCAGGAAACGCGCCGTCTCCATCATCACCGTCGGCCCGAGCAACCGTTCGACGATGCGTAGCCCGAGATCGGTCCACGCCATCAGTCCGCCCGCGGTGACGATGTCGCCATCGTCGACGACCATCCGATCGGTCTCCATCCTTACGTCGGGAAAGCGCGCCCTGAACTCCTCGGCGAAGAACCAGTGTGTCGTCGCCGGCCGCCCCGCGAGCAATCCCGTCGCCGCCAGCGCGAACGCCCCGCCGCAATTCGACGCGAGCACCGTGCCCTGCGCGTGCCGGTCGAGCAGCCAGCGCGCATAGGGTTCGACCTCGCCCGGTTCGAGCAATTTGTGCAGGCTGCCCGGCGCGATCAGCACCGCCGGCGAATTGGCCGCGCGTTCCTCGGCATGACTGTCGTAACAGCGGGCAAATCCGCCGCCCTCCTGCAGCCGCCAATGGCTGACGCGGATCGGGCTGCGACCATGATCGACCGCGAAACGCCCGGCGACGTGGAACAGGTCGGTGATGCCATGCACCATCCCGGTCTGGCAGTCGGGGTACAGCATCATCCCGACCTCGACCAACGCGGGCGCGGCGTCGGGCACCTTCAACTTGGGCATCTCGCCTCCCCCTAATTGCACATATGTCGGATTTGACCCGCATAATGTCGCGTCCGCCAATCCCGCGCAAGGCCGGGCCGGTCTATTTCCAGATCACCGGGACGGACACCCGCCCTTCAAGTTGAAAGGAACCATATCATGACCACCATCACCACCAAGGACGGCACGAACATCTTCTTCAAGGATTGGGGCCCGAAGGATGCCCAGCCGATCGTCTTCTCACACGGCTGGCCGCTCAGCGCCGACGCATGGGACGCCCAGATGGTCTTCTTCGCGAACCAGGGCTTCCGCACCATCGCCCACGACCGCCGCAGCCACGGCCGCTCGGACCAGGTCTGGGACAACAACAATATGGACCAATATGCCGACGACCTCGCCGAACTGATCGAACAGCTCGACCTGAAAGACGTCATCTTCGTCGGCCACTCGACCGGCGGCGGCGAAGTCACCCGCTATATCGGCCGCCATGGGACCAGCCGCGTCGCCAAGGTCGCCCTCATCGGCGCCGTTCCCCCGCTGATGCTCAAGACCGAAGCCAATCCGGACGGCCTGCCGATCGACGTCTTCGACGGCATCCGCAAGGGCACTTTCGACAACCGCCCGCAGTTCTTCAAGGATCTGACCTTGCCCTTCTACGGCTACAACCGCGACGGCGCGGCGGTTTCGGAAGCGGTGCGCGACGAATTCGTGCGGCAGGGCATGAACGGCGGCCTCAAGGGCCTGCTCGACAGCATCCGCGCCTTTTCCGAAAGCGACTTCAACGAAGATTTGAAGAAGTTCGACAAGCCGACGCTCGTCCTCCACGGCGACGACGACCAGATCGTGCCGATCGGCGCCGCGGCGCTCTCGACCGTCAAGATCGTCAAGCAGGCGGTGCTCAAGGTCTACGAGGGCGGTAGCCACGGACTGACCATCACCGAGCAGGACCGGTTCAACGCCGATCTTCTCGAATTCATCAACAGCTGATGGGTAAGAGGCGCGGGCCCCCGACCGCGCCTCCTCGCCTTTTAAGGAGACGTGCCATGATCCTCGGTCTGACCATCCCGCAATTCACCACGCTTCACGTGCTGATCAGCTTCGTCGGTATTATCGCCGGCCTCATCGCGCTCCCCGCTTCCGCCCGCGGCCGCCTCCTGCCCCGCACCAACATCATCTTCCTCTGGTTCACGCTGCTCACCAGCCTCACGGGTTTCCTCTTCCCGATCCTCGCCTTCACCCCGGCGCTCGGCACGGGAATCGTCTCGATGCTGGTGCTCGCAGTCGCCTTCTGGGCTTGGTACGCCCGCAAGCTCGCCGACCGCGCCGCACCGATCTATGTGGTCACCGCGACGATGGCGCTCTGGCTCAACCTGTTCGTGCTGGTCGTCCAGTCGTTTCTGAAAGTACCCGCGCTCAACGCGCTCGCCCCCAATGGAACCGAACCGCCATTCGCAGCGGCACAGGGCGCACTGCTGATCGTCATGATCGGCCTTGGCTATCTTGCCTTCAAGGCCAGCCGGCGGCGCCTAATGGTCTAGGATATAAGCCTCATACAAATGGGGATGGCGGAATGGCGGCTAGCGACCGATAGCGGCCATAAAGCCCTCTCCCTTTGGGAGAGGGTTGGGTGAGGGTGTCTGAGGTTCGTTTTCGTCGTCGAGTGCCGATCCCTCACCCAACTTCGGCTAGGTTGCTGCGCAACCAAGCCTGCGTATCCCTCTCCCGACGGGAGAGGGTGAATGGCAGCTCACCACCCCAAAAACGGACATTCCATCTTCGCCATGCCGGCGTCGGCCGCCCGGACCCGGATCATGTCGGAGTGACGAAGTGGCGCGGGATGACGAAGCATGGAGGTCGACCGCTCACCCTAATCCCACAAACCGCCCCCTCACCCCTTGCACCACTTTCCGTTTACGTTAAGGTCAGTTTCAAACTGCTACCGGAGAGTGATTCATGGCCCTTCCCCCGATTTTCGACCGCCTGCGCCTGCCCGTGATCGGCTCGCCGCTGTTTATCGTTTCGGGGCCCGAACTCGTCATCGCCCAGTGCAAGGCGGGCGTCGTCGGCAGCTTCCCGGCGCTCAACGCCCGCCCGCAATCGTTGCTCGACGAATGGCTGCACCAGATCACCGAAGAACTCGCCGCGTGGGACCGCGCCAATCCAGACCGCCTCTCGGCGCCCTATGCGGTCAACCAGATCGTCCATAAATCGAACGACCGGCTGCTCGACGACATTGCGACCTGCGAAAAATGGAAAGTGCCGATCACCATCACCTCGCTCGGCGCACGCGAAGAGCTCAATCAGGCGGTGCACGGCTGGGGCGGCATCACGCTCCACGACATCATCGACGACCGCTTCGCGCGCAAGGCGATCGACAAGGGCGCCGACGGCCTCATCCCCGTCGCCGCGGGCGCCGGCGGCCATGCCGGCCGCCAGTCGCCCTTCGCGCTCGTGCAGGAAATCCGTGAATGGTTCGACGGCCCGATCGCGCTGTCGGGCGCGATTGGGCACGGCCGCTCGATCCTCGCGGCGCAGGCGTGCGGCGCCGATCTCGCTTATATCGGCAGCGCGTTCATCGCCACGGCCGAAGCCAATGCCGATGAGAGCTACAAGAACGGCATTGTCGAAGGGCGCGCGGGTGATATCGTCTATTCGAACCTCTTCACCGGGGTGCACGGCAACTACCTGCGCCAGTCGATCGTCGCCGCGGGCATGGACCCCGACAACCTTCCCGAAGGCGATCTCAAGACGATGAATTTCGGCTCGGGCGGCAACACCAAGGTCAAGGCGTGGAAGGATATCTGGGGTTCGGGTCAGGGCATCGGCCCGGTCACCGCGGTGCGCCCGGTCGCCGAATATGTCGCCGAACTTGAAGCCCAATATCTCGCCGCACGCCGTGAACTAGAGGCCAAGGTCCGGCTTTGAGCCGATCAACTGGGTCGCTTGCCAAGCCGTTTAACAATGTCCGCTTTGGGTAGGGAACAGTCCTTAACCTCGTCATGCTGAACTTGTTTCAGCATCCATGGACGACCTTCTCGTCCAATGCGGCGGCTGATCAAACGGCAGGCCATGGACACTGAAACAAGCTCAGGGCGACGAGAGAAGGAACGTCCCAAATCGGCCGAAAGCCGATATCACCCTACGCACCAAACAGCATTTCGATCGCTTCATCGAGATAGGGGCGATCGACGAACAGCCGCATCGGGTCGCGCCGGTTCAGCCAGAATCCTGCACCATGCCGGTCGGTCAGCGCGCGGCGTGTCGTGTCCTGTAACAGGCGCAGCCGCATCACCGCGGTGCGCCGTGCCGCTCGCAGATCGGCCGACGCGTGCAGCGTGAAATGCGCCCTGATCCGTTCGACCCGCGCCGTGATGACGTCGCTATAGCCATGGTGTGGGCCGCGATGCAGCGCATGGCCGGAGCGCAAAGCCGCCGGCTCGCTCGCGGGAAGCATCAACCCGTTGCGCCCGAAATTCTGGAGCGCAAATCCCTCCGTATGCAGTTCCTCGAACATTGCTTCCATTTGCGGTCGTTGCATCAGCGCGAAGGGGATCAAATGATGCCGCTGGAAGCCAGTTTGCGGCGGTGGTGCCCCATACCAGCCGCGTCCCGGCATCAACTATCGCGGCCGAAATCGACGACCACCGTCGACCGCTGGCTCGCGCCGCCCGCGCTTGGCAACAGGTCGATCCATTCGCCGGCCTCCAGCCCGCGCATCGTGCGCGCATGGCGGATCGGGCCGTTGAGCATCATGTCGAGAGCCAGGCGCGAGAGCCGCCGGACCATTTCGGCGACGGTCCAGCCTTCGGGAATCCGCGCTTCCAGTTCCTGACCCGCGAAAAGCACCAGCCCCCGCGTCCCCACACTGGCGCCCGCGCCATTGTCCTGGCGTCGGAACGCAACGAGGTGGAGCACCGGCGGCATGCCGCTCGCCAGCATTTCAGCGATCGACGCCCGAAATTGCGGCGCATCCGACCACAGCCGCGCCGGCGACCAGAAAATATGGCTGGCATCGAACAGGTCGATCAGCAGCACCATCATCTTGAAAAATTCGCGCATCCGCGTCGGTTGCTCGCTCGATGACGCCGCCGCGCCGTCGCCTCCGGGCTCGCGTTCTGGAATAAAAACCCAGCACGCCCCGCGCTCGCGCCATCGTCGCGGCAAGCTGGCAGCCAGCAGGCTGGTCGACGGATGATCGGGGTCGGCCAGGTCCAGCGCGGCACCTGCCGCGGGGCCGGCCAGCACCGACACCGCGCCGAACGTCAAACGAAAGCGCGGTTCCGCAATGCGCGCAGCGACATCAGCGCCGTCGCCGTCAATCCGTTCGGGCTTCAGCCCCATCCGGCGGAGGGAGGCTTCGGCGGCCTCACTCGACCCGCCCTCCATCCCCGCGCCGACGATCAGGGCAAAGGGTTCCGGGGGAACCGGCAGGATCAGAGCGTCAAGATTGCCGACATCCATAGTTGCACGGCCTTTATTGGGTCGCCCCTGCATCGCAAGACCGGCCCCGATGTTCAAACGCTTATTTTCACATGTCGCGAAGTTAACCTTCGCCGTGCTCAGATGGCGACCTGACTGCCCAGTTCGACGACGCGATTGGTCGGCAGGCGGAAATATTCCATAGCGCTTTCCGAATTGCGCAGCATCCACGCGAACAGCTTTTCGCGCCAGATCGGCATACCCGGCTTGCTCGCCGCGATCAGCGTTTGACGCGACAGGAAAAAGCTCGTTTCCAGCATCTTGAACTCGCCGCCGCAGCTCGTGACGCGGGTCAGTGCCTCGGGCACGTCGATCGGCTGCATGAAGCCGTAGTTGAGGACCAGCCGGTGGAACCCCTGCCCCAGATCCTCGAGCAGGCAGAATTTCTCCTCGGGGACGAAGGGCACGTCGGCGATCTTGATCGTCAGCAGGATGATCCGCGCGTGCAGCACCTTGTTGTGCTTGAGGTTGTGGAGCAGCGCGTGCGGCACGCCGTCGCTGCTCGACGTCATGAACACTGCGGTCCCGGGAACGCGCGTCGCGCTGTTCGCCGCCGATTTGACGAACACCGGGATCGGCATCGCGCCCTCGGCCATTTCCTGCTGCATCAGCTTGCGCCCGCGCGACCAGGTGGTGAGAAGCGTGAAGATGGTGAGGCCGATCGCCAGTGGCACCCACCCGCCGTCGGGCACCTTGATCAAATTCGCGCCGAAATAGGCGATGTCGACGATGAAGAAGATCGCAAGGAGCGGCAGCGCCTTCCACGCCGGCCATTTCCACAGCGTGAAGAGCACGACGCTGAGCAGGCAGGTGTCGATGAACATCGCCCCGGTCACCGCAATGCCATAGGCTGCGGCGAGGTTGCTCGACGATCCGAAGAAGAGGACGAGGATGATCACCATCACCATCAGCCCCCAATTGACCACCGGGATATAAATCTGCCCCGCCGCCGACGCGCTGGTGTGCTCGACGCGCAGCCGCGGCATAAAGCCCAATTGGATCGCCTGCTGGGTCAGCGAGAAGGCGCCCGAAATCACCGCCTGGCTCGCGATGATCGTCGCGAGGATCGCGAGAATGACGACGGGCACCTGCCACGCCTCGGGCATCATCTGGAAAAAGGGGTCGGCGATCAGGTCGCCGCGCGGCCCCATGTCCGCCTCGAGCACCATCGCGCCCTGCCCCATATAATTCAGCATCAGCGCGGGCAGTACGAAGGTCATCCAGCTCAGCCCGATCGGCCCGCGCCCGAAATGCCCCATGTCGGCATAAAGCGCCTCGGCCCCGGTCACCGCGAGCACGACCGCGCCGAGCGCGATGAACGCCGTAAACCCATCGACGTAGAAGAAACGCAGCGCGTTCACCGGGTTCAGCGTTTCGATGACGATCCCCGGATGATCGACGATATGGATCATGCCGAGGATCGCGAGCATCGTGAAATAGGCGAGCATGATCGGCCCGAACAGCGCCCCGACCTTCGCCGTCCCGCGCGCCTGGATCGCGAACAGCCCGATCAGGATCGCGAGCGCGATCGGCACGATATAGGGCTCGAACCCCTTGTTGACATAGCTCAGCCCCTCGGTCGCCGAGAGCACCGACATCGCGGGGGTGATCATGCTGTCGCCATAGAAGAGCGCAGTCGCGAACACGCCGAGCAGGATGATCGGCCACGTCCAGCGCTTCTCGCCCGACGAGCGGCTGATCAGCGCGAGCAGCGCCAGGCTGCCCCCCTCGCCCTTGTTGTCCGCCTTCATGATCGTCAGCACATATTTGAACGTGACGACCAGCATCATCGACCAGAAGACGAGGCTCAGCACGCCATAGATGTGCAGCCTGTCGGCCTCGATCGGATGATGTCCCGCAAAAGTCTCGCGAAACGCGTAAAGCGGGCTGGTCCCGATGTCGCCGAACACGACGCCGATCGCGCCGACGGCGAGCTTCAGCCTGCCATCGCTGTGATGTCCGTGCCCGTAATGGGCCGTTTCGGCGGCAGCAGTCGCGACGCCCCCGGCGCCGCCTGCCGCCTGTTGCGACTCAACAGTCATGGCGGGCCTTTAGACGAGCCTGAGCCTTTGTAATAGGTTTCAATTTGGGACGTCCGCGGGCGGCACGTCGACCGGGGCTTCGGCGGGCAGCCCACGCGCGTCACGCAATCGCGCCAATCGCATTTCCAGATCGGGCCGCCACGGCGCATCGGCGGGACTGCGCGCGAGCAGCTGGCTCCACACCGCCTCGGCGCCCTTCAGGTCGCCGCCCTGCGCCAGCGCCAGCCCCGCGAAGAAAGGCGGTGCGGGATGCGTCGGATCGCGCTTCGCCGCCTCGTCGAAAGCCAGCGCCGCCGCGGGCGACATCGTTCCGCCGCCATGCTGCGCCAGCGCATTGCCCAGCCCGACCCACAGGTCGACATTGTCGGGATATCGCTCCAGCCCCTTTTCGAGCGTCTTTGCCGCGAGTTCGGTCTTGCCGGTGCGCGCGAAACCGTCGGACATGCCGAGCCATTGCGCCGCGGGGCCGAAGCGTTCGGACATGCCCTGCCGTTGGTCGGTCAGCGCTTTGCCGAAATTCTCGGGCTCCTCGATCGTAGCGACCGGCTTGCCGGGCAGCGACGGATGGCCCTGCAACGCATAGCCCGCCAGCCCCAGCATCACCGCCGCTCCCGCCAGCGGCCGCGCCGCGGCGGGCAGCTTGCCGAGCCAGAAGATGCCGCCGATCGTCAGCAGCGCGGCGAGCAGGACCCACAGCCAGATCATGCCGCCTCCTCCTCGTCATCACGCGCCCCGCGGCGGAAACGGCCAAAGGCCAGCCACCCGCCGAGCGCGAGGAAGAGCAAAGGCCCGAGCCAGAGCAACGCCGTGGCACCATCGAACGGCGGGTCATAGCTGACCCAGTTCCCGTAACGCGCGACGAGCCATGTCTTGATTTCGGCCGGACTTTCCCCCGCCGCGATCTTGCTGCGCACCTCGTGCCGCATATCGCCCGCGAGCGGCGCATCGCTGTCCGCAATCGACTGCCCCTGACAGACGAGGCAGCGCAGTTCCTCCATCAGCGCCTTTGCCTTCGCTTCCTGCGCCGGATCCCGTAGCTGCTGATAGGCGTAAGGCGCGGGCGGCAGGCGATCCTGCGCGGCGGCGGGCGGTGCGAGGCCAAGGAAAAGGATGGCGAGCCCAAAAAACCACGTGCCCCTGCCAAGGCACGGGCCCATCTCCGGTCGGCGGGCCATGGAACGGCCATAGGCTCGGAATCGCACGGGCAGATGAAGGGCCCCTGCCTTCGCAGGGGCGCGGCGGCTTTGAAACAGGGGACTCACTTCATTGCCTCGAGCTTGGCGACAATCTCGGGCACCTGATCCGCCAGGATCACGCCCTGAATCTGCTCGCGGATAATCCCCTTGCCGTCGATCAGGAACGTCTCCGGCACGCCCGACGACCCCAGCGCGATCTGGACGCTGCTCTGCATGTCCGATCCGATGCGGTCGAACGGATTGCCATATTCGCGCAGGAACATCGCGACATCGTCGGGCCGGTCGCGGATTGCGATGCCGTCGATCGGCACGCCCGCGGCCTTCAGCGCCTCGAGTTGCGGCGCCTCGGCACGGCACGGGATGCACCAGCTCGCAAAGACATTGACCAGCCGCGGCCGGCCGTCGGCGAGCTGACTGCTCTTCAAGCCCTCAACGCCGGCGGTTGCCGGCGGCAAGTCGAAGAGCGGCATCGGCTTGTTGATCCACTGCGACTGGATCAGCGTCTCGGCGGGTGTCACCAGCCGATAGACAAAGGCGCCGAACAG
The DNA here is from genome assembly GCF_000803645.1 of Sphingopyxis fribergensis. NCBI lineage: Bacteria > Pseudomonadati > Pseudomonadota > Alphaproteobacteria > Sphingomonadales > Sphingopyxidaceae > Sphingopyxis > Sphingopyxis fribergensis. Next base: position 2,627,617 of record NZ_CP009122.1, read on the forward strand.
CAATCCCATGATCGCCAGCGGCACAAACAGGACCCAGCGGTTCTTCATGGCGCGAAACGCTCCTGCGATTTGCGGCTGCGTCGCGCGCGCCAGATGTTCGGCAATTGGGCGCGGCCCAGCAGCGACAGAGATGCGCCCACCGCGATCAGCGCGCCGCCCAGCCATATCCACCATACCAGCGGCTTCCACCACAGCCGGATCTGATAGCGGCCGGCGCTGCCATCCTCGTTTGCTACCGGCTGTCCCAGCACGGCATAGAGCTGCCCGCCCGGCCGCGTCAGCAGCGCTGCCTCGTTGGTCTCAACCGGCGCACTGCCCATAAGGCCGGGAAACGTGCGGGCTTCCGGCCGCATGGTGAAGCTGCTGTCCGACGATGTCGTCGCAACCAGCGTGCCTTCGATCGCAGTATAATTCGGCCCCGCCACCGGCCTCACACCCACGAACTTCACCGCAAAATCGCCGATCTTGATTATCTCGCCGGGTGCGGCTGCAACCAACCGCTCCTTGATGAAGGCGCTTTCCGCCCCCATCCCGGCGAGGCAGACCGCTACGCCGAAATGCGCGACCACCATGCCCCAGGTCGGGAGCGGCGTGCGGCGCAGGTTACGGCCCCACAAGGGCGCAAGGCTGGCGACCGCGACGACGCCCGCGACGGTCATGCCCAAGAGCGGCAATATGCCGACCTTGCCGCCGAACAGAATCAGCGCGAACAGCACCGCCGCCCCGGCAAAAATCGCCAGCGGCAACCGCGACCACAGCCGCTTCCCGTCATCCTTGCGCCAGCTCAAGAGCGGCCCGGCGACCATCACAAGGCAGAGGATCAGCGCGAGCGGCCCCGCGACCTTGTTATAATAGGGCGGCCCGACCGAAATCTTCTCCCCCATTGCCTCGGCGACGATCGGATAGAGCGTGCCGAGCAGCACGAGCGCAAGGATCGTCGTCAGCAGCAGATTGTTGATGACGAGCGAACCTTCGCGGCTCAGCAGCGCGAATTTTTTGCCCTCCGCCACGCTCCCCGCACGCAAGGCGAACAGGGTCAAGGCGCCGCCGATATAGATCGCCATCAGCGCGAGCAGGAAGGTCCCGCGTTCGGGATCGACAGCAAAGCTGTGCACGCTGGTGAGCAGCCCCGACCGCACGATGAAGGTGCCGACCATCGACATCGAAAAGCCGATCACCGCCAGCATCACCGTCCACGCGCGCAAGGCGTTGCGCGTCGCCGTCACCGCCACTGAATGGAGCAAGGCTGCACCCGCAAGCCACGGAACGAGCGAGACATTCTCGACCGGGTCCCAGAACCACCAGCCGCCCCAGCCAAGCTCATAATAAGCCCAGTAACTGCCAGCAGTGATACCGAGCGTCAGGAAAATCCAGCTGCCGAGCACCCACGGCCGCATCGCGCGGGCGAACGCAGGTCCGATCTCGCGCGTGATCAGCGCGCCGACGGCAAAGCTGAACGCGACCGAGAGGCCGACATAGCCGACGTAAAGCGTCGGCGGATGGAAGGCGAGCCCGATGTCCTGCAGCAGCGGGTTCAGCCCCTGCCCGTCGGGCGGCGCCACCGGCAACCGCTTGAACGGGTTCGACGAGAAGAGAAGAAACGCGAAAAAGCCGAGGCTCAGCGCCGCTTGCGCCGCCAGCGTCGCGACCAGCGTATCTTCGCGCAGCCGCTTCTCGAAAATCGCGATCAGCCCGCCCGACAAGGACAGGATCATCAGCCACAGCAGCATCGACCCTTCGTGATTGCCCCACGCCCCCGCGACCTTGAAGATCATCGGCTTCAAGCTGTTGCTGTTGCGCGCAACCAGCTCGACCGACATGTCGGACCGCACGAACAGCGCGATCAGCAGGCCGAATGCGGCGGCGGTCAGCACACCCTGCGCCACGCTTGCCGGGCGAACGAGCGCTGCCAGATCCTTGGACCCGCCGCGAAGGAACAAGGTGCCCGCGACGAGCGACAGGCACGCGAGCGCGGCCGCGATCCACAGCAGTGCGAGGCCCAGTTCGGCGATCATGCAAAAATCTCGAGCGTATCGCGGCTCTTCGCCGTCTCCACCTTTTTCGTCACCCCGGCGAAGGCCGGGGTCTCACCCTCCGCTTTCATACGCACCGGCGAGATCCCGGCCTTCGCCGGGATGACGATGAAAGAGGGATGCCTCACGCCTTCGGCGCCTTCATATTCTTCGGCATATCGCCCATCTGCGGCGGCATATAGCGCTCGTCATGCTTGGCAAGGATGCGGTCGGCGACGAAAGTCCCGTCGGCGCGCATCCGGCCGTCGGCGACCATGCCGCTCTCCTCGCCGAACAGGTCGGGGACGATGCCCTTATATTCAACCGGCACCGACGCCTTGCCATCGGTCGCGACGAACCGGATCGTCAGCCCATCGGCCTGCCGGGCGATACTGCCCTTTGCGACCATGCCGCCAAGCCGCATCGCTTCGCCGACCGCGGCCTTGCCGCCCTCGATCTCGACCGGCGTGCGGAAATAGGCCGCCTCGTCGCGCAGCGCGCTTGCCGCGAGCACGCCTGCACCCGCAACGCCGCACAGCGCGACCAGCGCCAGAATCAGCCGTTGATGCTTGGCCTTCACTTGCGGTCCTTCCGCAGCGCGTCGCTGCGCCTCTCGGCCTTTTTCATCGCATGCCAGCTATACCATAGCACCGCCCCGGTCAGTACGACCGTCAGCCCATAGGCCGCGGCGACAAACGCCCATTGCCCGCCCCCGCTGATTACCCCCGTCACGCGCTAAATCCCCTCGTCGTCCGCGAGCCGTCGCAATCGCGCCGCAACGCGGTTGTCGGCAATGATCCGCCGCATCCGCATCAATACGATCGCACCGAATAGCAAAGAAAAGCCGAACACGGTCAAGCCCAATGGCCACAAGAGCGCCCCGTCGATGCTCGATCCGCCCAGCGTGATGCTCGGCCCTTGGTGCAGGCTGTTCCACCACACGACGCTCCTGTTGATGATCGGAATATTGATCGCCCCGACCAACGCATAGACCGCCGCGCCCCGCGACAGCGAGCCGCCTTGCCTTTGCCCGTCGTCGCCGCTCGTCAGCGCAATAAAGCCTGCATAGAGAAAGAGGAGAATGAGCATCGAGGTCATCCGCCCGTCCCATTCCCACCAGGTCCCCCAGGTCGGGCGGCCCCAGATCGATCCGGTCGCAAGGCACAGCGCGGTAAACAGCATCCCCGGCACCGCGATCGCGCGCGCCGCGATGCCCGACAACGGATGCCGCCACACCAGCTGCACCAACCCGGCGATCGCCAGTGACGTCCAGCCTCCCATGCCGAGCCACGCCGAAGGGACATGCACATAGAGAATGCGCGCGGTCTCGCCTTGCTTGTAATCCCCCGGTACCATCGCGAGCCCGGCCCAGCCGCCAGCGAGAACGAGCAACAGCCCAACGCCCAGCAGCCACGGTGTCAGCGGCTTGGCAATCGCAAGAAAGCGCGTGGGATTAGCGTAAGCGTGCATCGGGTCGCGTCGTCCTTAGGCGAGCCGGAGAAAGCGGTCCAGCAATTTGCCCGGTGCCCGCATCGGCGGATGACCGGCTTCGACCAGAAGTTGCCGTCCCACTTGCTACTTCGTCATTCTCGCGAAAGCGGGGACCCAGCGAGCTGACGTCGCAACTGGGTTCCCGCTTTCGCGGGGATGACGAAATTGGAGATGTACGCTCACCACCCCAAATCCGACGAAACTCAACCCTCCGGCCGCGTCCATATCCAGCTCCCGGTGACGGCGGCAGCAATCACCGGGATCATCAGCCAGGGCCAGGGCGCAAAGATCGCGGCAAGCATGATACTGAAGGCAAAGGCGGCCGTCGCGGCGATCTTGCCCTTTCGGCTGATCGCCCCCTTCTCGCGCCACGCGGCGATATGACGCCCGAAATGCGGGTGCGTCAGCAGCCAAGTCTCGAGCCGCGGCGACGATCGCGCAAAGCAAAAGGCCGCCAGGATCACGAACGGCACCGTGGGCAGCAGCGGCAGGAAAGCGCCGATCGCGCCAAGCCCCAACGATGCCCAGCCCGCGATCAGATAGAAATGCCGTTTCATCGGGAATGAGGCTTAGCGAATTCCAAGCTCGGCGCTAGCCCCTACCCCGTTCCCCGGCGAAGTCCGGGGTCCAGAGCGTTTGAGAGCCAGCATTGAGTTAGACCGCTCTGCGCCCCGGCCTTCGCCGGGGCGCAGCTGGAGCTCAACCCCGCCCGATCAGCTTCTGCGCCATCCGATCGGCAACCGACGAAGCGGGCGTGCCACTCGCCTTGCTTTCGGCCCAGATTTCCGCAAGCCGGCCGGGGATCAGGTGGATGCGGCTCTCGACTTCTTCGCGGCTGCCCTGTCCCAGATATTCGAGCGCGACGTTGATGATGCCGCCCGCGTTGATCACATAATCGGGGGCATAGACGATGCCGCGATCGTGGATACGCTGGCCGTCGAGTGCGGTCGCCAGCTGGTTGTTCGCGCCGCCCGCGACGATCGGCACGCGCAGCTTTTCGATGCTCGCCTCGGTCAGGATCGCGCCCAGCGCATTGGGGCTCAGCACGTCGGCCTCGACCTCCATGATCGCCGCCGAATCGGCGAGTTCGGCTCCGAGCTCGTCGGCCAGCTGCTTCGCGCGCGCCAGATTGACATCGGCGAGCGTCAGCTTCGCGCCCTCGGCCGCCAGCCGCCGCGCAACGCCGCCACCGACGCTGCCGACTCCCTGAATCGCGATCCGCACATCCTTCGCGCTGTCGGTGTTCAGCCCCTCGCGAATCGCCGCCTTGATCCCGAGATAGACGCCCAGCGCGGTCAGCGGGCCGGGATCGCCGCCCGCCTCGCCGCTCGCCACGGGCAGGCCGCTGACATGCTTCGTGTGCTGCGAGATCTGGACCATGTCGGCGTCGGTGATGCCGACATCCTCGGCGGTCACATAGGCGCCGCCAAGCGATTCGACCGCGCGGCCGAACGCCGCGAGCAATTCGGGGGTCTTCGCGGCGCCCTCGTCAGCGAGAATCACGCCCTTGCCGCCGCCCATCGGCAGCCCCGCCATCGCATTTTTATAGCTCATGCCGCGCGACAGGCGCAGCGCATCGGTGATCGCCGCCGCGCGCTGCGGGTAATGCCAGTAACGCACGCCACCGGCGCCGGGGCCGAGGTGGGTCGAGTGGACGGCGATTACCGCCGTCAGCCCGCTGGCGCGATCGCGGAACATGTGAACATGTTCATGATCGTCGAAATCGGCGAAATCCCAGACTGCGGACATTGGCTCCATCCTCGCATAAGAAAATTACGTAAGGGCGCAATAATGCAACGGACGCCACGAGTCATCCCAAAAGCGCTTGTGCGCGATGATCATAGAAAATGGGGCGACCAACGGGGCTCGAACCCGCGACCTCCGGTACCACAAACCGGCGCTCTAACCAACTGAGCTATGGTCGCCACATAAGCGAAGAGCGGCGCACGAAGCACCCTCGACAGCGCGCGGCGAATAGGCGCGCATCCCCCCGCTCGTCAAGCATTGTTCGCACGCGCTTCCCTGCTAAAAAGCGCGCCATGGCTGCGAATGAACATGTCGACATGGCGACCTCGGGCGCCGACCGTACCGCCGAACGGCTCGCCGCCGTGCCGGGTATCCGCCGCGCGCCGACACCAAAGCTGCAACAGTTCATGCTGCCCGGCTTCCTCGACACCGAAACTTGCGCTGCGCTGATGGCGCAGATCGACCGCGACGTGCGGCCGTCGACGATCGCCGACCCGAACGGCGACAAGACGTTTCGCACCAGCACGACCTGCGACCTCGACCACCGCGACCCGATCGTGGTCGCAGTCAACAACCGCCTCCACGACCTCACTGGCATCCCGCGCGAATATGGCGAACCGATGCAGGGCCAGCGCTACGACGTCGGGCAGGAATTCAAGGCGCACACCGACTATTTCGACCCGCACGGCGCCGATTGGGAAACCTATTGCGCGATCCCCGGCCAGCGCAGCTGGACGCTGATGATCTATCTCAACGAACCCGATGCCGGCGGCGCGACGCGCTTCCTTGCGACGGGCAAGATGCACCAGCCCGAAGCCGGCAAGCTGCTCGCGTGGAACAATGTCCATCTTGACGGCACCGCGAACCCCGACACGCTCCACCACGGGATGAAAGTCCGCAAGGGCCGCAAATATATCATCACCAAATGGTTTCGCGAACGCCCATGGCCGTGGGCCGAGGGGGATCTGGGCTAGGCCCACCAAATAAAATCCGCTCGCATCGAGCGAAGTCGAGATGCCCATCGGCATTTTGCACCTTCAGGGTGTCTCGACTTCGCTCGACACGAACGGGATAGGTCGATTATTATTTCACCAACCGATACTGGAAGTTCAACGTCAACGTGTTGCCGACCTGACCCGGCTCGACCGGCGTGGCCTTTGCGTCCATCGCCTGAACGCGCACCATCGGCATCGGTGGATTGGGGCCAAAGCTGCCGCCCTCGCTGATCGACACCAGCTCGACGCCGCGGAAGCCCGCAAGACGCGCATAATCCTGCGCCTTCGCTTCAGCCGCCTTGATCGCGGTGCCGCGCGCGCCGACCAGCTGGGCATCGGGATCCTTCATGCCGAACGACGGGCCGTCGATGTTGGTGCCACCCGCGGCGACCAGCGCATCGAGCAGCGGACCGATATCTTCGATCTTCGACGTCGTCACGCGGACGCTGTTCGACACCTGATAGCCCAGAAAGCGCGGCGGCTGGCCGTCGGTGCGGTTGTTATAGTCGTACTGCGGCGCCAGATTGATGCCGCTCGTCTGGATATCCTCGGCCTTGATCCCGCGTGCTTTCACGGCGGCGATCAGCTTGTCCATCGCGGCGGCATTGGCGCGCATCGATTCGACCGCGGTCGGCGCGGTCGTCGTGACGCCGGCGCCGACGGTCGCCTGGTCGGGACGCGAACGCACTTCCTCGCTGACCGAGAAGGTCAGGATCGGACCCTGGGTCGTTGCTGCTGTCACCGTCGAACCTCCCTGCTGCGCGAGCGCGGGCGTTGCCGCCATCAGCGCCAGTCCGCTTGCCATAACGGCGAACATTTGCTTCGTCATTTCATTCTCCTGTGAACCGGGGTTCCGGCCGTTTCGATCTCCGCCCCGTAACGCAGACGGAACAGACCCGTTCCGGCCTTTGTGCGCAGCGCGCTTGCATGATGCTGAACGTGTCGGTAGCGCGCCGTTCATATGGGTCAGGGTCTGTTTCTTGCGCGTCCGAGGTTTGAAGCGATTTCGTTCAGGGCGAGGAAGCGGGGCGCAGGCATATGACTATATTCCAAGGCGCGCTGACGCTGCCATGGACGAAATCGATCAAATCCCGCAGGGACGTCGAAATGGCTTCGATCTCGACTCCGTGCGCCCTTGCAGATGGAACCACCATCCGCGGCGGCCGCACGAAGCCGATATCTTCGCCATTTCGACGCCTCGGACGCGCAAGAAGCAGACCCTGACCCAATGGCAGCACCGATCTTATCTTATGAAGGCCTCGGCCTCGTCCAGGGCAGCGGCTGGCTGTTCCAGGATCTCGACATCTATGTCGGCGAACGCGACCGGCTGGCACTGATCGGCCGCAACGGCGCGGGCAAGACGACCTTGCTCAGGCTGCTCGCTGGGCAGATCGACGCCGACAAGGGCAAGCGCGTGATCGTGCCGGGCACGCATGTCGTGATGCTCGAACAGGAACCCGATTTCTCGTCGTTCGCGACCCTGATGGATTTCGCCATCGCGGCGCCCGATGCGCCCGAGGCCTATGAGGTCGCCGCGATCGCCGACCAGCTCGGCATCGACATGTCGCGCACCGCGTCCAGCGCCTCGGGCGGCGAACGTCGCCGCGCCGCGCTCGCCCGGGCGCTCGCGCAGAACCCCGACGTGCTATTGCTCGACGAGCCGACCAACCACCTCGACCTCGCCGCGATCGACTGGCTCGAAAGCTGGCTCGCGCGCTACACCGGCGCGTTCGTCGCGATCAGCCACGACCGTACCTTCCTCACCCGCCTGACGCGCCAGACCTTGTGGCTCGACCGCGGCAGCATCCGCCGCAAGGAAATCGGCTTCGGCGGTTTCGAGGAATGGAGCGACGCTGTCGCCGCCGAAGAAGCCCGCGCCGCCCAGCGCCTCGATTCGAAATTGCGGCTCGAGGCGCATTGGCTCGAACGCGGCGTCACCGCGCGCCGCAAGCGCAACCAGGGCCGGCTCGAAAAGCTCAAGGAAATGCGCGCAACCCGCGCCGCGATGATCGGCGGCCCCGGCGTCGCCAAGCTCGGCCTCGCCAACGACGACGTCCGCTCGAAATCGGTGATCGTCGCCGAGGGCGTGTCCAAAAGCTTCGGCGACCGAACGATCATCAAGGATTTCGATTTCCGCGTTCAGCGCGGCGACCGCATCGGCATCGTCGGCGCGAACGGCGCGGGCAAGTCGACCCTGCTCAAGCTTCTCACCGGCGAAATCCAGCCCGACAAGGGCAAGATCATCCTCGCCCCGACGCTCGACGGCATCGTCATCGACCAGCAACGCAGCCTGATGTCGCCCGACAAAACCGTCCGCGACATCCTCTCCGACGGCGGTGACTGGATCGAAGTGCGCGGGGTCAAAAAGCATATCCAGGGCTATTTGAAAGAATTCCTCTTCGACCCCGGCGTCATCGAGGCCAGCGTCGGCGCACTGTCCGGCGGCGAACGCTCGCGCCTCCTCCTCGCGCGCGAATTCGCTCGCGAATCGAACCTGCTGGTGCTCGACGAGCCGACCAACGACCTCGACCTCGAAACGCTCGACCTCTTGCAGGAAGTCATCGCCGACTATGCCGGGACCGTGCTGCTCGTCAGCCACGACCGCGACTTCCTCGACCGCACCGTCACGGTGACGCTCGGCCTCGACGGATCGGGCAAGGTCGATATCGTCGCGGGCGGCTATGCCGACTGGGAAGCGAAGCGGACCAAGCCGAACAGCGTCAAAGCCAAGGCAGCGACCGCCGCACCGCCGCCCTCGCCCACCGCGCGCAAAAAGCTCAGCTATAAGGACCAGCGCGACTACGACCTGCTGCCAGGCCGCATCGAAGAGATCGAAGCCGAGATGGCAAAGGCCGAAACCGAACTCTCCGATGGCAACCTGTTCGTTCGCGACAACGCCCGCTTTAATACGCTGACCGCAAAACTCGATACATTGCGCGCAGAAAAGGCGGCCGCCGAAGATCGCTGGCTGGCGCTGGCGGAGGAAGTCGAGGGCTTGGCCTAGCCCGCATCGTCATCCCGGTCCCCTCTTCTCTTTCATGGACGCCGTGGCCGCTAACGACCGATAGTTGCCATAAAGCCCTCTCCCTTTGGGAGAGGGTTGGGTGAGGGTGTCTGAGGTTCGTTTTCGTCGTCGAGTGCCGATCCCTCACCCCGTCCCGTAAAACCGCGCCAGCCGGTCGAGCGCCAACCCCAGCACCAGCTTCCCCGACCGCGCCGGCCACCCCAACGCCTTCTCTGCACCCCCAATCCCTTCGCCGCCGCAGATCACGCGCCAGCAGATATCCGCCAGCCCCGGCCCCACGGCGTCGAGCGCCGCATGAAAACGCCGGTGCGCGTCGATCCGCGCCAGCGACGCGTCCGAAGCCTGCGCCCCGCCCCGGCTCTTCCCCGGCGGCGCGGCATCCCAGCGCATCGTCACCCGCGCCGACAGCCCTGCGCGCTCATAATCGGCGCGGAGCCTCTCCCCCGCACTCAACTGCGCCGCGCTAAGCAACCCCCGCGATGCCAGCCACGCAATTGGGCTTTCACCGACATTCACCGTCACATGCCGCATCACCTGCGGCCCCGTCTTGCCCGGATCGATCCGGTCGTCGGGGTGAAGGCGGGTTTCGAGGCGGCGTGCGGTCATGCGATTCTCCTTGGTTTGCACGCCGCACTTGACACTGGAATATTTTGTAGGAAAGAAGAAACCGATTTGGTTATTTGAGGGTTTTGCGATGATCAACAGCATCCGCTCGGTCCGCCGCGCCAAGGGCCTGACGCTCGAAGAAGTCGGGCATCGCTGCGACCCGCCGACCACCGCCCAGACGATCGGCCGCCTCGAAACCGGCACGCGCACCCTCACGCTCGGCTGGATGAACCGCATCGCCATCGCGCTCGGCGTCGATGCCGCTGAACTGGTGCAACTCCCCCAAGACACCCAGCTTACTATCACCGCACTCCTCGGCGCCGAGGGGGCTCAAGCGCCGACGCGCGTCGAACAGGCGCTCACCGCGCGCCCGGGCGAAGATATGGTAGCGGTGCGCGTCACCTCATCGATCGGTGACTATCGCGCCGGCGACGAAATCTGGTGCCGCCGGATCGAGGGCGACTGGACGAACGCGCTCAACCGCGACCTGCTCGTCCCCCGCCCCGCCGGCCGTTTCTTCTTCGCCCGCCTGCTCAACGTCGACGGCGAGAAACTCCACCTCCTCCCGCTCGGCACCGGACAGCGCCAGCAGGTCGTCAGCAATCCGCCCTGGGCCGCGGTCGCCGTCCGTCTGTTCCGCACCCTCTGAGTGCCCACCGCAACGCCCTTGCGCGTCCTGTCGATCGCAACGCTTTTCCCCGACGCCGCGCGGCCGAACTTCGGCCTGTTCGTCGAGAAAAGCCTGCGCGCGCTCTCAGCGCAGCCGGGCATCGACCTCACGATCGTCGCGCCGGTCGGCTTGCCGCCCTTTCCGCTCTCGCTTCACCAACGCTACCGGGCGCTGCGCGACCTGCCGCATAGCGAACAATGGAACGGCCTGACCGTCCTCCGCCCGCGCTTTACGCTGATCCCGCGCTACGGCGCCCGTTTCAACCCCGCGCAAGTTGCGCGCTCGGTTCTCGCGGCCGTGCGCGGCCAGTGCTTCGACGTGATCGACGCGCAATTCTTCTACCCCGACGCCCCCGCCGCGATGCGCGTCGCAGCGACACTGAGCCTCCCTTTCTCGGCCAAGGCGCGCGGCGCCGATATCAGCCACTTCGGCCATGACCCGGCAACGCGCTCGCAGGTGATCGAAGCGGGCGCGAAGGCAGCTGGCCTCCTCGCCGTCTCCGAAGCGATGCGCGGCGACATGGCCGCAATCGGCCTCGATCCGGCCAAGATCGCCGTCCACTACACCGGCATCGACACCGCGCGCTTCCACCCCGGCGACCGCGCCGCAGCGCGCGCGGCGCTCGGAGTGCACGGTGCCGCGACGATCCTCACCGTCGGCGCGCTTATCGCGCGCAAGGGACAAGCGCTCGTGATCGAAGCCATGCCGGCGCTACCCGGCGTCGACTATTGGCTCGCCGGCGCGGGCGAAGAGGAGGGCCGCTACCGCGCGCTCGCGCAGAAACTCGGGGTCGGAACGCGCGTTCATTTCATGGGCCCCGTGGCGAACGCCAACCTCCCCCAGCTCTATCGGGCAGCCGACGTGGTCGTCATGCCCTCAGCCAGTGAGGGGCTCGCCAATGCCTGGGTCGAGGCGCTCGCCTGCGGCACGCCCATCGTGATCAGCGATGCGGGCGGCGCCTACGAACTGCTAACAACGCCGGTTGCGGGCCGGATCGTCGATCGCACACCAGGCGCGATTGCCGAAGCCGTGCAGGCCATTCTCGCAAACCCGCCCGCGCCTTCGGACGTCGCGGCGACCCTCGGCGGGCGGTTCGACTGGGATCGCAATGGCCGCGAATTCGCCGCGCATCTGCGCCGCTGCGCCGACCTCTAGATACGGCAACGCCGGCCCACCTCGAAAGGGGACCGGCGCCAATTTCACCCGAATGAAGCCGGCTCAGACGACCGCACCGTCGTCCTTGCGTTCAACGCGCTCGCCGCCGTCCATCCCCGCCGTCGTGCGCGGCACGAAGCTGTGCGGACCGACCTTCAGCCACACCAGCACCGGCGTCGACATCAGCACCGACGAATAGCCGCCGATAAACACGCCGAACAGCATCGCCGCGGTAAAGCCGAAAATCACGTCCGGGCCAAAGAGCAACAGCATGCCGAGCGCCAGGACCATGGCGACCGTCGTCATGACCGTGCGCGACAGCGTTTCGTTGATGCTGAGATTGAGTAGCGGAACGATCTCCATCTTGCGATATTTTTTCAGATTTTCTCGAATGCGGTCGTACACGACGATCGTGTCGTTGAGCGAATAGCCGACGATCGTCAGCAGCGCCGCGACGCTGTTCAGGTCGAACTGCATCTGCGTCACCGCGAACAGGCCGAACGTCAGCGACACTTCGTGAAACAGGCGGCCAAGCGCGCCGACACCGAACTGCCACTCGAAGCGTATCCATATATAAATGGAAATGCCGAGGATCGCGAGGCCCAGGCTGATCGCCCCGGTGCGGATCAATTCGCCCGACACCTTGCCCGAAACGGTTTCGACCGAACCGGTCTTCGCGGTCGGGAAGGCCTTTTGAATGCCCGATACCAGCTGTTGCCCCGCGCGCTCGGCGGCGGACTTGTCGCCGTCGGGAAGTGCGGTGCGGATCGACACCGCCTTGTCCGACCCGAACTGCTGGATCGTCGCTTCACCAAGGCCGATGTCGCCGACCTTTTCGCGAATTTCGTCGATCGGCGGCATCCCCTGGGTGAATTCGACGCGGACCGACTGGCCGCCGACGAAGTCGACGCCGAGGTTCAGCCCCTTCACCGCGACCAGTGCAATCGACACCGCCACGAGGAAAAAGCTCATGAACGAGGCGACTTTCCGCCAGCGCAGGAAGTCGATATTGGTGTCGTCGGGGACGAGTTTCAGCAAGCGCATCGTTTCGCTCCCTTAAATATTGATCGACGTCGGGCGCTTGGTCCGCAGCCAATGGGCTACGAACATGCGCGTGACGGTGACGGCGGTGAAAACGCTGGTGACGATGCCGATGGTCAAAACCACGGCAAAGCCCTTGATCGGGCCGGAACCGAACCAGAACATCAGCGCGGCGGCGATGACGTTGGTGACGTTAGCGTCGAAAATTGCGCGGCTGGCTTCGGAATAGCCAAGCTCCACGGCCTGGAATATCTTTCGACCGCGCTTCAGCTCTTCGCGTATGCGTTCGTTGATGAGCACGTTGGCGTCGACCGCGGCGCCGATGGTGAGCACGAAGCCCGCGATGCCCGGCAGGGTCAGCGTCGCGTTGAACGCCGCCATCGTCGCGATAATCAGGAAGACGTTGAAAGCGAGCGCGATGCAGGCATAGACGCCGAAGCGGCCATAGACGACGAGCATCAGCACCAGCACCGAAACCGTTGCGATAATGCCCGCGATCGCGCCCTTGCGGATCGAATCGGCACCAAGCTCCGGCGTCACCGTGCGTTCTTCGACAACGGTCATCTTCACCGGGAGCGCACCCGAACGGAGCGAAATCGCCAGCGCATTGGCGCTCGCGACGCTGAAGCTGCCCGAAATCTGCGCGCTACCGCCCAGGATCGGCTCGTTGATCGACGGCGCCGACAGCACTTTGCCGTCGAGGACCATCGCGAAACGCTTGCCGACGCTCTGCGCCGTCACCTTGGCAAAGGTGCTCGAACCGCCCGAATCGAACCGGATCGACACGACCGGCTGGTTGTTCTGCGGGTCATAGCTTTGCTTGGCGTCGATCAACTGCTCGCCGCTGATCATCACCTGGCGGCGCAATACCTCGAACGGCGCCCCGCTGCCCTCGCCCTCGGCATAGGGGACGATCTCGCTGCCCACGGGAACGCGGCCCGCGGCGGCTTCGGCTGGATCGGCGTTGGCGTCGACCATGCGGAATTCGAGCCGCGCGGTCTTGCCGATCAATTCCTTGAGCGCCGCAGGGTCATCGAGCCCGGGGACCTGCACAACGACGCGGTCGTCGCCCTCACGGATGATCGTCGGTTCGCGCGTGCCGAGCGCGTTGACGCGCTTGTCGATGATGTCGCGCGCGGTATCCATGGCGTTCTTGACCGCCTGCGCCTGTCCGGCGCTGGTCGGGGTCATCACGATCCGCGCCGAATCGATGACGTTGATGCTCCAGTCGCGCTGCCCGGTCAGCCCGGCGCCCTGCGTCTCGCTGAACAAACGCTCGCGTGCAGCGTCGAGCTTCGTCTGGTCGCGAACGAGGAAGCTGATCTTGCCGCCCGCAGTCGACAGTTCGCCGATCGCGATATCGTCGTCGGGGCCGCTCTCGCCGCGCATCGCGGTGCGCACGGTCTTTTCCATATTCGCCAGCTGCGTCTTGCGCAGGTCGACGATGTCGGCCTCGAGCAGCAAATGGCTCCCGCCAGCAAGATCGAGGCCCAGATTGACCTTCGCCTGCAGGAAGGACGGCAGGCTATCCATCGTCTTCTGGGGCAAGAAAGTGGGGATCGAGAAGATGATACCGAGCAGCAAGATGATGCTGATACCGATGGTCTTCCAGCGCGGGAAATCGAGCATGGTCTAAAGATCCGATAGCAAGAGCGGGACCGCAACGGGCGCGGGCTCCGCCGCGTCAGTCGTTGGCGGGCTTGCCACCGGGCTGCAGGACGTCGGCGAGAGTCGACTTGACGACCTTGATCTTCACCCCCTGCGCGATTTCGACATCGACGAACTCATCGTCGACGCGCGTGACCTTACCGACGATACCGCCGCCGGTCACGACCTGGTCGCGCGGCTTGACCGCCGCGACCTTGTTGCGATGTTCCTTTGCGCGAACCTGCTGCGGGCGGATCAGGAAGAACCAGAACACCGCAAAAATCAGCAGATAGGGAACCAGCATCAGGAAACCGGCAGCCCCGCCGCCCGATCCGGCCGCCTGGGTCAGAAGCAATTGCGTCGACATGGATGAAAAACTTTCCGTTCGTAAGCAGCGCCAAATTCCCCTCCGGAACCGGCACGCAAATATGGCGCGGCGCCTATCACGCAGGGAAGATGCGCGCAACCGGTCGCTGCGCTCCTCCCCGCGCGCCCAAGGCCAAGAACTTGGGGAAGCGCCGCCGAAATGGGAATCATGCCCGCCATATCAAGACTGCGGGCCCGATCGATCGAAAGCAAGCCATCGCCGCTTGCATCGCCCGCCAACCCGCGCTAGGGGCCTCGCCTGCCCTTAAGGGGGCCGGTCGGGACGTAGCGCAGCCTGGTAGCGCATCACACTGGGGGTGTGGGGGTCGGAGGTTCGAATCCTCTCGTCCCGACCAATTTTACCGTCACCAAAGGCGAGGAACGATGCAGGCAAGCGCGCTGATCGTAATCGCCGCCTTCCTCACATCGATCGTGTCGGGCGTTTTCGGGATGGCCGGCGGCATCATCTTCATGGGTGTGCTGACGTGGTTACTGCCCGCCGCACTCGCGCTGGCGCTGCACGGCGTCATCCAGTTCGCGTCGAACCTATGGCGCTTCCTGATCCATCGGCGGCACGTCGTCTGGTCGGTTCTCATCTGGTTCGGGCTCGGATCGGTCGCTTCGCTCGGCTTTTTCTCGCTGGTGCTCTTCGCGCCAACCAAATTCCTCGTTTTCCTGGGGCTGGGCCTCACGCCGATCCTAGTCTGGCTCCCCGAAAGATGGCTGCGGCTCGATGCGAGCAATCGTTGGCATGCGATCGGCGGCGGTTTCGTATCGAACGGCCTGTCGCTCGTCTCGGGAGTGTCGGGTCCGGTGACCGATCTGTTGTTCGTGAATACCACGCTCAATCGCCATCAGGTCGTCGCTACCAAGGCGGTGATGCAGGCGATGGGCCACGCATCGAAGATCCTCGTCTACGGCGGCCTGCTGCTGGGCGCCGCGGCGCGCGAGGCCATCGCGCTTCCCGCGACCCTCATCGCCGTCGCGGCGTCGATGGCGGGCATCATGGTCGGCGGCTATATCCTCCACCGGATCAGCGACGCACAATTCCGCAGCAGCCGCCGCTGGATCGTGACCATCGTCGGCGCCGCCTTCCTGTTTCAGGCGATCCGGATCGCGCTGGCCTGACAAGGCGGGGCGACCAAAAGGCCGCCCCGCACAACAGTCAGTTCGCGTCTAGCGGCGCATCTTCGGGCGGCGGCGGCGCGGCGCGGGCATTGCGCATCGCTTCCATTTCGGACTTTTCGATCGCGCCGTCGCCGTTCGAATCGATATGCTTGATGAAGGCGTCGACCTTCTCCGGCGAGGCCATCGAGGGATCGCCCTGCCGCTGTGCCCGCATTTCGGCCATTTTGGTGATCTCGGCCTTGTCGA
This sequence comes from Sphingopyxis fribergensis, assembly GCF_000803645.1. NCBI lineage: Bacteria > Pseudomonadati > Pseudomonadota > Alphaproteobacteria > Sphingomonadales > Sphingopyxidaceae > Sphingopyxis > Sphingopyxis fribergensis. The sequence continues at coordinate 2,643,745 of NZ_CP009122.1, forward strand.
GCTTGCCGTCGCTGTTGCTGTCCAGCATCGCAAAGATGCGGCCACCGTCCTGCGGCGGCTGCGCGGCCGCGATGCCCGGCACAGTCAGGCCGATCAAAGCGGCCATCATCGTCAATTTCTTCATTCCATGTCCTTTGGTCATATCGGCAATAGCGCCGGGACGCCCCGGAGCGGACATGGCATTTCGCGTGTCGCAAAACTATGGCAGCGGTTTCGGCTCGTCACGGTTTCAGCACGACCTTGCCCACCACCTCGCGCCGCTCGAGCATCGCAAAGCCCTCGCGCCAGTCGGCAAGGTCGAGTGACGCATGGACGTGCGGGCAGATTTTCTCCGCCGCCGCCAGCGCGTCGATCGCGGCGATATTCTCCGCGCCCTGCTCGGGAAAGCGCCGTCCATATTCGCCGGCGCGCACCCCGACGACCGAGAAGCCCTTGATCAGGGGCATGTTCACCGACAGCTCGGGGATGCGGCCCGATGCAAAGCCGACGACGAGCAAGCGGCCGCCAAAGGCGATGCAGCGTGTCGACTCGTCAAATATATCGCCGCCGACGGGATCGAAGATGACGTCGGCGCCCGCCCCGCCGGTCAATAGCTTCACCGTCTCGCGAAACCCCGGCGCGCCGTCGATCACCGCATCGGGACCATAGAGCCGCGTGATCGCCGCGCGCTTCTGTGCGCTGCTCGCCACTGCGATCACCCGCGCGCCCATTGCTTTGGCAAGATCGACCGCCGCCAGCCCGACACCCCCCGCCGCGCCATGCACCAGCACCCATTCGCCGGGCTCGACGCGCGCGCAGCGCACCAGCGCGACATAGGCGGTGAGGTAAGCGACCGGATAAGCCGCAGCCTCGTCCCAGTTCAACCGTTCGGGCTTCGCGCGCAGCGCCGTCGCCGGGACAGTGCAATATTCGGCCATCGCACCAAAACGATTGCCGCCAGCCACCGCGTCGCCCGGGCGCCACGCAGTCACGCCCTCGCCCACGGCGTCGACCTCGCCCGCAAATTCCAGCCCCGACACGAACGGCAGGTCGGGTTTCAGCTGATAGTCGCCGCGCGTCATCAACAGGTCGGGGAAATTGACCGCCGCCGCGCGCACGCGCACGCGCACCTCGCCCGGCCCCGGTTCGGGCAGCGGCACATCGGCCAGCGTCGCGCCGCGATGATCGGACAGCAATTCGCGCACCTGCAATGCCCGCATGGTGAAAACCCTTTCCTACAATATTCCAATATGGTTCGTTTTGACCGTTCAACAAACCAAAGGAGCGAATCATGCCACGACCCGACCCATCGGCCTGCGATGCCGACGCGTTGATCGACGCCGTCATCGACCGCGAAGGCCGATATGTAAACCACCCCGCCGACCGCGGCGGCCCGACCTGCTGGGGGATCACCGAGGCGGTCGCGCGCGCCGAGGGCTATGCCGGCGCCATGCGCGATCTGCCGCGAAGCGAAGCCGCGTCCATCTATCGCCGCCTCTATTGGCTGCGCCCCGGCTTCGACAAGGTCGCGCTACGCGCACCCAAAATCGCCGCCGAGCTCTTCGACACCGGCGTCAACATGGGAACAGGCACCGCGGTAGCTTTCCTCCAGCGCGCGCTCAACGCGCTCAACCGTACCGCGCGCGACTATCCCGACATTGCGGTCGACCGCGATATCGGCCCGCGCACATTGTCGGCGCTCGACGGTTTCCTGAAGGCGCGCGGCAAGGGCGGCGAAACCGTCCTCCTCCGCGCGATGGAGGCGCTGCAGGGCGAACGCTACATCGCGCTCGCCGAACGCCGTCCTTCCCAGGAAGCCTTTCTCTACGGCTGGCTCGCCAATCGCATCGGCGACGGTTGACGCGCCGCGGCGCGCCATTGGGCTGAACTTCCCTGAACTTTGAACAGACAGGAGAACCGGAATGAGCATTATCGAAGGCTTGATCGGCCCCATCGCCAAGTTGATCGACAAGATCATCCCCGACCCCGAAGCGCGCGACCGCGCCAAGCTGGAACTGCTGAAAATGGAGGGCAGCCAGGAAATGGACGCGATCCGCACCCGAATGACGGCGATCGTCGCCGAGGCGAACAGCGCCGACCCCTGGACCAGCCGCGCGCGGCCGAGCTTCCTCTATGTCATGTATGCGTTGTTGCTCTGGGCGATCCCGATGGGCCTCATCGCCGCAGCACGGCCCGAAATGGCCAAGGGCATCGCAGAGGGCATGAACGCCTATCTCGCCGGGATTCCCGAGCCGCTCTACGCGCTCTTCGGCACGGGGTATCTGGGTTACACCGCCGCAAGGGCGTGGGGGAAAGCCAAGGGGGTCGAGGGCTGATTTCCCCGTGCCCCTGCGAAGGCAGGGGCCCATCTCCGGTCTGTACTATCTTGAACCGGCGGGAGATGGGTCCCCGCCTCCGCGGGGACACGCGCATTTCTCTAAGGGCCGCCCTCCACAACGCCTGCCAGATTGGCGAGCGAGCTGTTCAGCCCCGCCACATGATCCTTCGCCGAAATCCCCGGCGGCACATGATGCGCGTCGATCGTGACCAATGTGCCGCCGCTCTGCCGCGACAGATACCAGTGCATCTCCATCGTCCCCGAAAAGCGCGGATCATCGGACTCGAATTCGACCTGCCACACGACCAGCCGCCCGTCGTCGAGCGTCGGAATATAGACTTCGACAACATCGCTATCGTCGTCGCTCTTGGTCTCGACATCGGCGTCGTCGAAGGTCAGCCGCATCAAAAAGCCGCCACCCGCGCGCAAGTCGACATGCTCGAACGTCCCCGTCGCGCCCTCCGGCGGCAACCATATCGCGAGCTTCGCCGCGCTCGTGAACGCCGCAAAGACATCGACCAGCGGCGCGGCGATCAGCCGTTCGGCATGATCGATGCGCCGTGTCTTCTTGGTCGGTTTCAAGCGAGCGCGGCTTTGACCGCCGCAACGGCGTCGTTCGCCGCCCCGCCGTCGGGTCCGCCGCCCTGCGCCATGTCGGGCCGCCCGCCGCCGCCCTGCCCGCCGAGCGCCGCGACTGCGGTCTTGACGAGATCGACGGCGCTCAGGCTGCCGGTCTTGTCGTCGGTGACACCGACCGCAACCGAAGCGCGGCCGTCGTTGACCGCAACCAGCATCGCGACGCCGCTGCCGACCTGCTTCTTCAGCCCATCGACCGTGCCGCGCAGATCCTTTGGGTCGAGCCCGTCGACGACTTGCGCAAGGAACGCCGTATCGCCGACCTGCTCGACCGCCGGCCCAGCCGCCGCGCCGCCACCGCCGCCCCCAGCACCGCCAAGCGCCAGCGCCTTCTTCGCATCGGCGAGCTCACGCTCAGCCTTCTTCAGCGCCTCGGCCAGCTGCGCGACTCGTGCCGGCACATCGTCGGGCGAGGTCTTGAGCGCCGCCGCAGCGGCCTTCAATGCCTCGTCACGGCCATTCAACCACTGGCGGGCGGCATCGCCGGTCAGCGCCTCGATTCGCCGCACGCCCGAAGACACCGCGCTCTCGCTGATGATCTTGAACAAGGCGATGTCGCCCAATGCCCGCACATGCGTTCCGCCGCAAAGCTCGACCGAATAATGGCTGTCGTCGGACGCACCCATCGAAAGCACGCGCACCTCGTCGCCATATTTCTCGCCGAACAACGCCAGAGCGCCCGCCGCGACGGCATCGTCGGGGGTCATCAGCCGCGTCGTCACCGCCTCGTTACCGCGGATCTGCGCGTTAACGTCGGCTTCGACGTCGGCGATCTCCTCAGCGCTCAGCGCCTTGGGATGCGAAAAGTCGAAGCGGAAGCGGTCCTCGGCGACCAGACTGCCCTTTTGCGTGACATGCCCGCCCAGCCGATTGCGGAGCGCCGCATGCAACAGGTGCGTCGCGCTGTGATTGGCGCGGATCCGGTCGCGGCGTTCGGCATCGACGGTCAGCTGCACGGTATCGCCGACGCGCAACGTACCGGCCTCCAGCTTCGCCTGATGCGCATGCAGCCGCCCGAGCGGTTTGCCGGTATCGCTCACCGACGCACGCGCGCCTTCCAGCGTCGCGATCGTGCCGGCGTCGCCCATCTGGCCGCCGCTCTCGCCGTAAAAAGGTGTCTGGTTCGTCAATACGACCAACTCGTCGCCGGCCTTGGCCTCATTGACGGGCACGCCGTCCTTGACCAGCGCGATAATCTGTCCCTCGCCCGCTGTCGCGCCATAACCAGTGAATTCGGTGCTGCCATTGGTTTCGGCCAGGTCGAACCAGATTTCCTCCGACGCCTTTTGCCCGCTGCCCTTCCACGCCGCGCGCGCCGCTGCCTTCTGCTGCGCCATCGCCGCATCGAAGCCTTCGCGATCGACCGCAATATCTTGCGTGCGCAGCGCATCTTCGGTCAGGTCATATGGGAAACCGAACGTATCGTAGAGCTTGAACGCAACATCGCCCGGCAGTGTCGCACCCGCGCTCATCCCGACGGTTGCCTCGTCGAGCAGGCGCAGCCCCTTGTCAAGTGTCTGGCGGAACTTGGTTTCTTCGCGCTCCAGCGTCTCGGCGATCAGCGGCTGGGCGCGGATAAGCTCAGGATAGGCGGCACCCATCTCCGCGGTCAGCGACGGCAGCAGCCGGTACATCAACGGATCCTTGGCGCCGAGCAGATGCGCGTGGCGCATGGCGCGGCGCATGATCCGGCGCAGCACATAGCCGCGGCCTTCGTTCGACGGCAGCACGCCGTCGGCAACGAGAAAGCTCGACGCGCGCAAATGGTCGGCGATCACGCGGTGGCTGGCCTGCGTCGCGCCCTCGGCCGGAACGCCGGTCAGGTCGACCGATGCGGCGATCAGCGCTTTGAACGTGTCGGTGTCATAATTGTCGTGGACGCCCTGCAGCACCGCCGCAACGCGCTCCAGCCCCATGCCGGTGTCGATGCTGGGCCGCGGCAGGTCGACGCGGTCGCCGGGGCCGCGCTGGTCGTACTGCATGAAAACCAGGTTCCAGATTTCGACGAAGCGGTCGCCGTCCTCTTCGGGCGATCCCGGGGGGCCGCCCCAGATATGGTCGCCATGGTCATAGAAGATTTCGCTGCACGGGCCGCATGGCCCCGTGTCGCCCATCGACCAAAAATTGTCGCTCGTCGCGATGCGGATGATCCGCTCGTCGGGCAGGCCGGCGATCTTCTTCCACAGGGCGAACGCCTCGTCGTCGGTGTGATAGACGGTGACGGTCAGCCGCTCGGGCGCGAGGCCCCAGGTCTTGGTGACCAGGGTCCACGCATGATGGATCGCCTGTTCCTTGAAATAGTCGCCGAAGGAGAAATTCCCCAGCATTTCAAAGAAGGTGTGATGCCGCGCCGTGAAGCCGACATTGTCGAGATCATTATGCTTGCCGCCGGCGCGCACGCATTTCTGCGACGAGGCCGCGGTGCTGTACGGCCGCTTTTCCAGCCCGGTGAAGACATTCTTGAACGGCACCATGCCCGCGTTGACGAACATCAACGTCGGATCGTTATACGGCACCAGCGGCGCCGACGGTTCGATATGGTGGCCGGTCCCCGCGAAATAGTCGAGGAACGAGCGGCGAATGTCGTTGGTCGATGTCATGCGCGCGAATTAGGGATTTTGCAGCGATGCGACAAGCCGGTTCGTGTCGATGACCGTCATCGGCCCGATCGGTCAGAAATTGGTCGCAATCCCCTTGCCCAGATAGCAGGGCAGTTCGCGCAGCACATCGGCCTTGGGAACTCCGTCTTCGATCAGGTTGGCGGGCACTTCGGATGTGTCGGTTCGCACCACGGTCCAACCGGCAACCGGCGTCGCGCGGTGGACGACGACATAGCCGCAATCCATCGTCTTGTCCGCACGATCGCCGCGAAAATCAAAGGCGGCATAGAGCCCAGGCGGCTGGCCCGCCGGGTCGAGATACCAGCTAAGGCGCAGGATACGGATCGTCCCGTCAGCCCACAGCCCGGCACGCTTGCGTTGATTCATTTCCCATTCGAGCCGCGGGTTCGACGCCTGGAACGACAGGCGCAACATCGCATAGGCGCTCGCGTAATCGCGTTTCGCCAGAGCCATAGTGTAAGCGGCGAGCCGATCGATTGCGCCTTCCTCATCGACCGGCGCCGGCTGGAAGGTCACGCCTTCGGGGGCAATAATCTCGCGCTCGACTTCAGGAGCGACCACCGGGGGCGCAGCAAACGCAACCGGACCGTGAAGAATCAGGGCAGCAACCACCAAGAGGCGGCGGCAACTCCCCCAGCCTTCAATAGCCATAATAGGCGCCGCCCTTTTCGCGCGCCCGCTGCCAGGCCGGGCGGACGTGACACGCGTTCACGAAGCCTGCGAGCTTCGGATAGCGCGGCGCCATGCCTTGCATGATCGCAATCTCGGCCGGGAAGCTGAGCATGATATCGGCCGCCGACAGGCTATCGCCGATGAAGTGGCCATTCTCCCCGACGCGGTTTTCCATATAGGCGAAATGCGCGTCGAGCTGCTGGTTGATCCGCGGCTCAATCGGCGCCGCGGCCTCGCCCAGCCGTACAGTGTAGATACGCAGCAGGATCGGCATCATCGCCGACCCTTCGGCGAAATGCAGCCATTCAAGATGGCTGATGTGGTCGTCGCTGCCGCGCTCGGGCACCAGATGCCTGCCGCCGTGCCGCTCACACAGATATTCGGTGATTGCTCCCGATTCGATCACGACGCGACCGTCATCTTCAAGAACCGGCGACTTGCCAAGCGGATGAACCGCGATCAATTCGGGCGGCGCGAGGTTGGTAACGGCATCGCGGTCATAAAATTTGATTTCGTAGGGCGCGCCGATTTCCTCGAGCAGCCACAAGATGCGCTGCGAGCGGCTGTTGTTTAGATGGTGGACGATCAGGCTCATGGCGCTCTCCTATCGCGCAGTCTGCGGGGTTCCGTTGCGGTCGATCAGCGCCGCAAGTTCGCGGACGAGCTTGGCGCCGAGGATCGCAGTGACATCGCCGACATCGCGGCCGGGATGCAACTCGACGATATCGGCACCGACGATTGGCGCGGTCTGTTTGTGCAAAACCGCCAGCACCTCGCGCACCGTCAGCCCGCCGGGTTCGGGATGCGCGACGCCCGGCGCCGCCGACGGGTCGAACCCGTCGAGATCGATCGAAATATAGAGCGGTCCGTCGAGCACCGGCACCCGGTCGGGCGTAAAGTCCGTCATCGGAATGATCTCGACGCCGAAACGCTCCGCTTGCTCGCGGCAATGGCCGTTGAGCGTGCGAATGCCGACCTGCACCAGCCTCTTGGCATAGCCCGCCTCGCAGATGCGCGCAAAGGGTGAGGCGTGGCTGCGCGGATTGCCGGCAAAATCGTCGTAGAGATCGGGGTGCGCGTCGAAGTGGAGGATGTTTACCGGCCCGAAGCAGGTCGACGCGGCTTCGACAAGCGGGAAGCTCACGGCATGGTCGCCGCCGACCGCGAGGGGGACTTCTCCGTCCTCGCGCACCATGGCCAGATAGCGGCGGATCGCCACGTCGTCGCTCGGGGTATCTTCGGTCAGCGGCAGGTCGCCGTCGTCGGTGAGCGCGATGTCGGTGCCGATTTCGGGGCCGAGTTCGCTCGCCATATTGCCGCGGTCGCTCCACAGCGCCGCGCGGATCGCGGCCGGACCGGCGGCGGCACCGCGTTCGAAGCTGCTGTTAACGTCAGTGGGGAGGCCGAAGAGGCGGATCGCGGGCATGGCGCGTTGTACCCGCTTGCGATCATGAGGCAAGGATCAACGGCAGGCGGGCCGACCTGTGGGGAGAGGATACAGGTCCAAGGGGCATTGGGGCCCGCCGCCGTTAGCCGGCCGATCCGCCAAAGCGAACCGGCCGGATGGCTATCAATTGTCTTCGTCGCCCTCGTCGTCGGGACCGGCCATCATTTCTTCGGCCACCGCCTCGGTGCGGCCACGGATCGCGGTTTCAAGCCGCTCCATCAGTTCGGGATTGTCTTTGAGGAAGGTTTTCGAATTCTCGCGACCCTGCCCGATGCGGATCGAATCATAGCTGAACCAGGCGCCTGATTTCTCGACAATGCCCGCCTTCACGCCCAGATCGAGAATCTCGCCGATCTTCGAAATGCCTTGCCCGTACATGATGTCGAATTCGACCTGCTTGAACGGTGGCGCGACCTTGTTCTTCACCACCTTCACGCGGGTGGTGTTGCCGACGATCTCGTCGCCATTCTTGATCTGGCCGGTGCGGCGGATGTCGAGGCGGACCGAGGCATAGAATTTGAGCGCGTTGCCGCCGGTCGTCGTTTCCGGGTTGCCGTACATAACGCCGATTTTCATGCGCAGCTGGTTGATGAAGATCACCATGCAGCGCGAGCGGCTGATCGAGCCGGTGAGCTTGCGCAGCGACTGCGACATCAAACGCGCCTGCAGGCCGACGTGGCTGTCGCCCATCTCTCCCTCGATTTCGGCGCGCGGCACGAGCGCGGCGACCGAGTCGACGACGAGCACGTCGATCGCGTTCGAGCGCACGAGCGTATCGACAATTTCGAGCGCCTGTTCACCCGTGTCGGGCTGCGACACGATGAGTTCGTCGATGTTGACGCCGAGCTTGCGCGCATAGACGGGGTCGAGCGCATGTTCGGCGTCGACGAAAGCGACGGTGCCGCCGCCCTTCTGGGCTTCGGCGAGCGTGTGCAGCGCGAGGGTCGTCTTGCCCGAGCTTTCGGGGCCGTAAATTTCGATGACGCGCCCGCGCGGCAGGCCGCCGACGCCGAGTGCGATGTCGAGGCCGAGCGAGCCGGTCGAGATCGACTCGACCTGCATGGTCTCTTTCGAGCCCAATTTCATTACCGAGCCCTTGCCGAACGCGCGATCGATCTGCGCGAGCGCGGCGTCGAGCGCCTTCTGCCTGTCCGTGTTGTTCACTGATTTCCCCGATTCGACGAGTGACAATTGTCCGGCCATGACCGTCCCTTTCCAGCTCTAGAGCGACGGTCGAACCATCGCAACGCCGAACCTGTGTACGGCATTTGTTCTCTCGGAACAAGAGTGGAACAAAATTAAATGCTTTTCCGCTTTTTGGGTCATCCCGGCGAAGGCCGGCATCTCGATCCAGCATCAGAAATCAACGTCGAGATCCCGGCCCTCGCCGGGATGACGGAGTTCCTAATTAGCCGAAAAATCCTCCAGCGCCGCCTCGATATCGCTGATCCGAAACGGCTTTGTGATCAGCTTGCGATGCGCGTGCGCAGGCGGAATGACGTCGCCACCGCCCGAGGTGAACGCAAAGGGGATACCGCGTTCGGCGAGCGCGTCGGCGACCGGCCAGCCCTTTTCGTCGCCCAAGTTGATGTCGACGAGTGCGCCGGCGAGCGGTTCGGCGGCGATGAGCGCGAGCGCCTCTTCGTTGCTCGTCGCCTGCGCGGGCTCGGGAAGGTCGAGCGCGTCGAACATGTCGACGAGCATCATGCCGATCAGCACATCGTCCTCAACGAGCAGGATGCGACGATTGTCGCTCATTTCGGCACCCGATGCGCGGCGTCGTCGAGCGCGGCCGACGTTGCCTCGGCCAATTGCGCGACCGAGAAGGGTTTGGGCAGGAAGGCGACATTGTCGATATCGATCGACTGGCGCAGTTGCTCCTCGGCATAGCCCGACATGAACAGGACCGGGAGGTCGGGCCGCTTGGCGCGCATCGCGCGAACCATCGCCGGTCCGTCCATCGTCGGCATCACGACGTCACTTATAATCAAATCGACCCTCTCCATCTGGGCAAAACGTTCGAGCCCCTCCTCACCCTGCGAAGCGGTGACGACTGTATAACCCGCGCGGGTCAGCGCACGTTCCGCCACCGCGCGCACCATATCCTCATCCTCGACAAGCAGGATGGTTCCGGTGCCCCATTGGCTCTTCTTGGGCTTGGCAGGCGGCGGCACCACGACGGGCGCATCGCCATCGGCGCGATGGACGGGCAGATAGATGAAGAAACTCGTCCCCTGCCCCGGTTTGCTTTCGGCGAAGATATAGCCTGCCGATTGCTTGATGATCCCATAGACCGTCGAGAGACCAAGCCCGGTCCCCTTGCCAACGTCCTTGGTCGTGAAGAAGGGTTCGAAAATCTTGGGCAGCACATCGGCGGGAATGCCCGTTCCGGTGTCGCTGACCTTCAGCGCGCAATAATCGGCGGGCGGCATGAATTCATTGCCCATTTGCCGCACGTCGGCCGCAGAAACCGGATAGGTTTCCATCGTCAGCGTGCCGCCACCCGGCATCGCGTCGCGCGCATTGACCGCAAGGTTTATGATGACCTGTTCGAGCTGCCCCGGATCGGCGCGCACCGCGCCAAGGCCGCGGCCGTGATGCACTGCCAGTTGGACCGTCTCACCGATCAGGCGCTTCAAAAGGTGCGACACTTCGGAAATCACATCGGGCAGCTGCAGGATTTGCGGGCGCAACGTCTGCTGCCGCGAGAAAGCGAGCAATTGCCGCGTCAGGCTGGCGGCGCGATTGGCGTTGCTGCGGATCTGCTGGATGTCGTCATAGTCGCTGTCGCCGGGCGTATGCCGCATCAGCATCAAATCGCACGCGCCAAGCACGGCGGTCAGGATATTGTTGAAATCATGCGCGACGCCGCCAGCAAGCTGGCCAACCGCCTGCATCTTTGACGCCTGCGCCACCTGCTGCTTCAGGCGCGATTCCTCGCTCGAATCCTTGAGGCTCAGCAGTACCGCCGCCTCGCCCAGCCCGCGCACGCCAACGATCCGCATCGACACCGGATCGCCGCTTTGCCCCGCGAGCCGGATCGACAGGTCGCCGCCGACCTGCTGGCCGCTGCTGTGACGGCGGATCATATCGGCAAGCGCGCCCTTGTCCTCGCCGACGACGATGTCGCCCGGATAACGCGGCATCTTGCCTTCGGGAAGGTTGGCCGCCCGAACGAATGCCCGGTTCACATAGAGAAAGCGCCCGTCGCGATCGACCATCGCGAGCCCGAAGGGCAACAGCGACAGCAAGGTTTCGACATAGGTTTGCGCGGTGCCGCGGTCGGTCGGCCCCATCTCCTCGTCGAGCATGGCCAGCAGCATCGGCGTGTTATTGTCGGCGGGCGCGAGCGGAATCTGGATCAGCCGGACCGGCGTCGCGCGATCGCCTTCGCGCGCGAAATAGAGCGCACCAGCGTCGTCTAGCCGGATCATCGGCGCGACGTCGCGGCCAGCATAATGGACCGCGTCATCCTCACCGAGTGCACGGAGCAGGAACGCCTGGTTCGCGACGCGGAGCCGTCCTTCGGCACTGACAAGCGCTGCCATCACCCCCGCATGGCCCAAGGTGCGGCCGGCGGGACCGTCGAGATGACGGACGATCTCGGCCGCGAGATCGAGCCGTTCGAGCGCCGAAAAGCGCCAGACGAGATAATCGTCCGATTGTCCGGTGCGCGTCACCTGCGCGCGCAGTTGCAACGGCCCGATCGCAATATCGTCGGCGTAGCCCTCGCCGTCGCGCCACGCGACGCGGCCGGCATTTTTCAGCGTCTCCGCGCCGCGGCCTTCGAGCGGCAGGCCCGGCGGCGTCACAAAGCCATTGAACCAGGTTCCGAACAAATCGTTCGCGCAAACCATGCGGCCACCGCGATCGGTCACTGCGATTGCGATATCGTCATGATTGACCGCCTGACGCAGCATCGTCCAGTCGGGCACGAGTGCCTCGCCCGTCACCGCCGCCGGGAACAGCCGACGCGCGAGCAGCACGCCGCCCACGGCAACGGCAAGCCCGGCGAGGAAACCCACCGCCAAGACCGCATCGCGCGTCGCCCAGAACAGCAGCGCGGCGGACAGCAAAGCCAACCCGCCGAGCACCGCCTTGTCGACGAGCGACAGGCCCGCCGGGGCCGACAAAGGCCCGGCGGACCCCGCCCCCCTGATGAAATCACCATCAGCGGAGGGCAGGCTTTGCGCGGTCAATGATCAACTTTCCAGTTATTGCATCACCAGATGCGGACGCGGTCTTTCGGCTCGAGATAAAGCTTCTGTCCCTGCTTGATCTGATAGGCCTTATACCAAGGGTCAAGATTGCGCGAGACCCAAGTCCGCTGGATCGACGGCGAATGCGGATCGGTCGTGATACGCTGCGACAAATTCTGCTCGCGATAGTTGCGGCGCCACACCTGTGCCCAGCCGAGGAAGAAGCGCTGATCGCCAGTCAGTCCGTCGATCACCGGCGCCTCCTTGCCGCCAAGTGACTTTTTATATGCGTCATAGGCGACGGTCAGACCCGCCAGATCGCCGATATTCTCGCCGAGCGTGAAGGTGCCGTCGAGCTTTTCGCCGGGCAGCACTTCATAGGCGTCATATTGCGCAATCAACGCCTTGCCCGCGGATTCGAACGCCGCGACGTCGGCGGGGGTCCACCAGTCTGCGAGCTTGCCGGTTTCGTCATATTTCGCGCCCTGGTCGTCGAAATGATGACTGACTTCATGGCCGATTACCGCGCCGATGCCGCCATAATTGACCGCAGCGTCGGCATGCGGATCAAAGAAGGGCGGCTGGAGGATCGCGGCGGGGAAAACGATCTCGTTCATGCCGAAATTGGCATAGGCGTTGATCGTCATCGGGGTCATGAACCACTCCCAGCGGCGGATCGGTCCGCCGAGATGGCCAACATTATCGTCATGCGCGAACTGGTTCGAACGTAGCGAATTGCCGAACAGGTCGTCGGCGCGGATTTCCAGCTTGCTGTAATCCTTCCACTGATCGGGATAGCCGATCTTGGTGGTGAAATTGGCGAGCTTTTCGCGTGCCTTTACCTTGGTCGCGGGCTGCATCCACGTCAGCCCGTCGATGCGGCTTCCCATCGAGGCGAGGATATTCTTCACCAGCGTGTCCATCGCCGCCTTGGTTTCGGGCGGGAAATATTTCGCGACATAATCCTTGCCGACCGCGTCGCCGAGGCTCCCCGTCGTGAAGTCGACCGCACGTTTCCAGCGTTCCTCCATCTGCGGCGTGCCCGACAGGGCCGTACTGTAGAAGGAGAAGGTTTCCTTTGCGACGGCGTCGGGCAGGACGCCCGAAAAGCTGTCGAGGCTGCGCACGATCAGCAGGTCGCGGATCACCGCGATCGGCGCATCGGCGAGCAGCTTGGCTTCGCCGGTGAACGCGCTCGGTTGCGACACGATCAGCGTGTCTTCCTTGACGCCGAGCCCGCGGATGAAGGTCGGCCAGTCAAAGCCCGGCGCGGCCTTGCCAAGTTCGGCGATCGTCATCTTGTTATAGGCTTTGGTCGCATCGCTGCTGTCGTTCTTGTCCCAATGGACCGTCGCGACCTGCTTTTCGAAATCATAGATCGCCTTGGCGCGCGCCGGTGCATTGGCTTCACCCGCGAGTGTCAGGACGTTTTCGAGATGCTTGAGATAGGCCGCCTGAAGCGCCGTGTTGCGCTCATTTTCCTTCAGGTAGAAATCGCGGTCGGGCATGCCGATGCCGCCCTGAAAGATGATGTAGGTATAGACGTCGGGGTTCTTGTCATCCTGCCCGACATAGCCGCCGAAAAAGTGCTGGACGCCGTTGCGGTCGGCTTCGGCGAGCAGCGCCGCGAGACCAGGCTTTTCGACGGCGCGGATCTTGTTCAGCCACGGCTGGATCGGCGCGAACCCCTTGGCTTCGACCGTCGCCGAGTCGAGATAGGATGCATAGGCGCGGCCGATCATGCTGTTCGGGTCGTCCTTGGCGGCGTCGAGGATTTCACGTGTGCGCGTCTGCGACAGGTCGTTGAGCGCGGTGAACATGCCATAGTTGGATTTGTCGGCGGGGATTTGCGTGTTCTTTGCCCAGGTGCCGTTGGCATAGGCATAGAAATCGTCGCCCGGCTGGACGCTCTTGTCCATGCCCGACAGGTCGAAACCGAAATCGCCGATTTCGGGCTTTGCGGTGGTTTCGCCCGCGGACGTGGTCGCGGCCTGTTGCTTGGCGGTTGCCGGAACGGCGGCGATCATCAGCGCGCCCAGTGCGGCGGTCGCCATCAGGCGCGAAGAAATATGCAGAGTCATGATATTCCCCAGTTTTCGATTTGAAGCGAAAATCCGCGCCGCGCAGGCACAACGCAGATTAGCGATGCGACAGCTATACGCGCGCCGTTCGGCGGTTCAACCGGCTGCGGTGTCGCTGGTCGATGCCTCATGTCGTTGGTCGCGGGCGCGCGCCAGTTTGCGCCGCCAGCGGAGGCGAATCCAATTGTCCCAGAAGATCGAGGCGAGCACATAGCCGACCACCGCCGAAACGAGCGAAATGACGAACAGTCCGGCGAGCATCGCGGGCGCGGCGTCCGAAAACACCCAGCGCGCCCATTCGCCCGCCGACGCGCCATGCTCGATCATGGCGGAAAAGGTCGCGCTGTTCGCATGGAGGCCGAACAGCCAGTCGCCGAGCCAGACCGATGCGATGATGATGAACGGCGTCGTCACCGGGTTCGACAGGAAGGTCATCGCCGCGCCGATCGGGATGTTGGCGCGGAAGGGCAGCGCGAGCAGCGCTACGCCCAAAATCTGCACCCCGGGGATCAGGAAGAAGATGCCGACGAACAGACCGAGTGCGGTGCCGCGCGGCACCGAGGTGCGGGTGAAGCGCCACAAATGGCTGTGCGCGACGCGGTGGGCAAAGGGTTTAATGAAGCGGCTCGCGAGCAACTCGTCGCGCGTCGGCGAATTGCGGCGGATCCAGTTCATCACCGCCGCCTTGTCGCGGGGCTTGCCCGCGCTCATCCGCGGTCCTTCATCAACCGCTGCTTGTCGCGCTTCCAATCGCGTTCCTTGATCGACTCCCGCTTGTCGTGTGCCTTCTTACCCTTGGCGAGTGCGAGTTCGACCTTCGCGCGGCCGCGGCTGTTGAAATAGACCGAAAGCGGTACGAGCGTCATGCCCTGCCGCGCGACGCCGGCGTACATCTTGTTGATCTCGCGGCCGCTCAGCAGCAGCTTGCGCGGGCGTTTGGGCTCGTGATTGTGGCGGTTGCCGTGGCTGAATTCGGGGATGTTGCTGTTGATCAGCCACACCTCATTGCCCTTCACCTCGGCATAGCTTTCGGCAATCGTGCCCTCGCCGAAGCGGAGCGATTTGACCTCGGTTCCTTGCAGCGCGATCCCCGCCTCGAACACCTGTTCGATGGCAAAGTCGAACCGCGCGCGCCGGTTCTCGGCGACGACTTTCTTCTTGTCGAATTCGGCGGCGGACTGGGGACGAGCCATGGCGGGACCTAGATTACTCCGGCCGCGGACAGCGCGGCATCGACGGCGGCGCGCGATGTTTCGTTCGCCGGAATGATAGGTAGGCGCACTTCGGGCGAAAACCAGTCGTGGACGCGCGATAGCGCATATTTAACCGGGCCCGGCGAGGTGTCGGAGAACATCGCCTGGTGCAGATCGAACAATTTGTCGTGCAGTGCCAGCGCACGCGCCCAATCGCCGGCGGCGCACGCAGCGGCGAAATCGGCGCACAGGCGCGGCGCGACGTTGGCGGTGACCGAGATGCAGCCCACCCCGCCCATTACGGCATGCGGCAGCCAGAGGTCGTCGTTCCCGCTGAGCTGACAGAAGCCCTTGCCCGCCCCCGCACGCTGAACCGTCACGCGCGCAAGGTCACCGCTCGCGTCCTTGATCGCGACGACACTCGGGATTTCGGCGAGCTTGCACAATGTCTCGGCGCTGATGTCGGCGACGGTGCGGCCGGGGACGTTATAGACGACGATCGGCAGGTCGCTGGCGTCGGCGAGCGCCTGAAAATGCGCGATCATCCCGGCCTGGCTCGGGCGGTTGTAATAGGGTGCGACGATCAGCGCCGCGGTCGCACCGGCCGCCTGCGCGTGGCGCATATGACGGATCGCAGTGGCGGTGTCGTTCGACCCGCAACCTGCAATCACGGGCACGCGGCCCGCCGCAGCCTGGATGCAGCTATCGATCACCTGATAATGTTCGTCGAAGCCGAGCGTTGGGCTTTCGCCGGTCGTACCGCACGGAACGAGCCCGCTCGTCCCCTCTTTGATCTGCCAATCGACGAGGCGCGCGAAGGCCGGAGCGTCGAACGCCCCATCACGGAATGGCGTCACCAAAGCGGGAATGGACCCCGAAAACATGCTCCGCTCCTTTACAATACCCCGCCGTGACCGATAGAATCCGGCCAGCGCGCCGCTATTGGACGTCTATTCAGCGCCCCGCAAGGAGTTTGGTATTACCATGGCAGCCATGACCTCGCTGACCCGTATCTCCCGCCTCGCGCTAGCCGCGGCCCTCCTCATTCCAACGGCTGCGCACGCCAGCGAGCTCACGCCCGAACAAATGGCCTGGTATCGCGCCCAGATGGGTCTGGCGGCCACTTCCGGGCCACCGCCGTCGACGAGTTCGGTTGGCGACGCCGTGATGGAATGGCGGCGGCTGACCGCGAATACCGGCGCGTCCTTCGACCAGCTTTCGCGCTTCCTGATGGCGAACAAGGGCTGGCCCGACGCCGAAAAAATGCGTTCCCGCGCCGAAAAAGCGATCTCGCTCGACAGCTATGATCCGCAGCGTACCCTTGCCTATTTCCAGACTTATCCGCCGCAAACTGCGAGCGGCCAGCTCCGCTACGCGCTCGCGCTCAATGCGTCAGGCCGCCGCGAAGATGCCGCCGCCGCAGTGCGCCGCGCATGGACCAGCGGGCCGCTCGACGATTATGAAACGAGCCGCGCGCTCGGCATGTTCCCCGGCGCGATCACGCTTGCCGACCATGACGCGCGAATGGACAAGCTGCTCTGGCTCGGCGCGACCTCGGCGGCGAGCCGCCAACTCGCCTACACCTCGCCAGAGAAACGCAATGTATTCGCGGCGCGGCTCGCGATGCGCAGCAAGGCGGTCGACGCCGCCTTCCAGGCATCGGCGGTCGAAAGCGCGAACCCGTCGCTGACGCGCACCGACCCCGGCTATATCACGGACAAGGCGACCTGGCTGCGGACATCAGGCCGCGTTGGCGAAGCGCGGGCTCTGCTCGCCGCGCCGCGATCGCTGGCAAAGGCGCCGACCGATCCCGAAGAATGGCTCGAAACCTTGCTCACCAACGCGCGGCAGGCCGATGCCGGCGGCGACAAGACGACCGCCTATAATATCGCACGCCAGCTCGACGACGCCTTTCCGGCGGGGACGGTGATCCGCGAGACGCCGCTCGGCGTACGCGACGATTATACGTCGCTCGCCTGGCTTGCGGGGCAACTCGCATATAAGGACCTTCGCCGGCCGGCCGAAGCGGTGAAGCTCTATCGCGCCTATGGCGAAGCTGCGCGTTCGGCGCAGACGCGTACCAAGGGCTTTTACTGGGCGGGCCGCGCCGCGCTCGCTGCTGGCGACGCTGCCACTGCGAACGCGCATTTCGCTGACGCAGCGCAGCATTATGACCAGTTCTACGGACAATTGGCACTGGAACGGCTGAACCGTCCGCAGCCCAAGCCGACGCCCGACCCGACAATTCAGGTTGGCAGCGCCGAACAGCGCGCATTCGAAGACGACCGGCTGGTACGTGCCGCGCGTGCGCTCGGCGAAATCGGTGCGTGGCGCGAGCAATCCGCGTTCCTGCGAGCATTGGCGCAAAAGGCCAGCTCGCCTGCGGATCATGTGCTCGCCGGCAAGCTGGCGTCCCAGATCGGGCGCCCCGACCTTGGCGTGATGATCGGCCGCAGCGCGCAGGCTAACAGCCTCGACGCAGTCGAGGTATCGGGTTTTCCGACGGTGCGTGTTCCCGCCGGGCATGAAAGCAACTGGACCTTCATCCATGCGATCACGCGGCAGGAAAGCCAGTTCGACCGGCAGGCAATCAGCCACGCCGGCGCGCGCGGGATGATGCAGCTGATGCCGGGCACCGCGAACGAGGTCGCAGGCAAACTCGGCCTGTCTTATAACCGCGACCTGCTGACATCCGATACCAATTACAACATGATGCTCGGCTCGACCTATTTCCAGCAGATGCTGCGTTACTTCGGCGGCAGCTACCCGCTCGCTGTCGCGGCGTACAACGCCGGGCCGGGAAATGTGAACAAATGGCTCCGCGCCAATGGCGATCCGCGCACGGGCTCGATCGAAATGATCGACTGGATTGAGGCGATCCCGATCTTCGAGACGAAAAATTATGTCCAGCGCGTGCTCGAGAACGCCGTCGTTTACGACACGCTGCGCGACGGCAGCGGCGCGCGCGCGCAGGCGCCGCTCAGCTTCTATCTCGGCAAACGGACGCCCGGCTGACACCCGATGACGGGGGAGAAAACGAATATCATCAGCCCGGCGGGCTTCGCCGCGCTGCGCGCCGAATATGACGCGCTGCTCGGCGGCGAGCGGCCGAAGCTGGTCGAAGTGATCAGTTGGGCCGCCGGCAATGGCGACCGCAGCGAAAACGGCGACTATATCTATGGCCGCAAGCGGCTACGCGAAATCGACCGGCGCCTCTCCTTCCTCGCGCGGCGCATGAAAGCGGCGCGGGTCGTCGATCCTGCCGAGCAGCCCGACAAGAGCCGCATCTGGTTCGGCGCGACGGCCGAGCTCGCCGACGACGATGACGCGCGGCGTATCGTCACGCTGGTCGGCGATGACGAGGCCGAGGCGGGCGAAGGCCGGATCGGCTGGAACAGCCCTCTCGCCCGCGCACTGCGCGGCGCCGCGATCGGCGATCTGCGTACAGTACAGCTACCCGCCGGGCCGAAAGAATGGGAAGTGATGTCGGTCAGCTATCCCTCGAACTGATGTTCGCCCTTCTCGCCGCCACTGAAGACCGATATGCAGAAAAAAGGGCGCGGAAGCTTGCTGCCGCGCCCTTTTCCGCTGAGGTTCGCGATGCTTAGCTAGCGGGTTTGTCCGGAGCGGGCGTCGCGGCGTCGGCGGTTGCATCGGCCTGCGGTGCCGGCGCGCCGGTGGCCTGCGCGACGGCGGAAGCGAACTGCTCGGCGGTGTAGGCCGCAGCAAGGCCCGCGGGCGACATCAGGAAGGCGCTCCGCGGCAGGCTGACATCATCGCCAGCCGCCGTCGTCACGACGACGGTCGCGGCGCTGGCCGATTTCACCTTGCCCAAGACGGCAGCGCCCTTGAGGCTGCGGACATCGGCACCTGGGACAAGCGCAGTGGCAACCGCAGCGTCATTGGCGGCGGCGGCGGTGTTCACTTCGGCCATCGCCGCAGCAAACTGATCGGCGGTGAAGCTGGTTGCAAGGCCGGCCTGACCGACGAAAAAAGCGTTGCGCGGCAATTTGACGTCGCCGGTCGGGGTGGTGAGCACGACGCCATCGGCCGCGGCGAGCTTTACTTTGCCAAGAATGGCGGTGCCGTTGGCGCTACGAACATCGGCGCCCGGCTGAAGCGCAGCCGTCAGCTTGGCATCGCTGCCTGCGGCAGCCTGATCGACCGCAGCGACCACCTGTGCTTTGGTGGCACCGATCGTCGGACCCTGTTCCAATTTGCCAAAGGCGTTGCTGGGGAGCGTAACCTGCTTGCCCTCGCCCAGGTCGACGACGACATTGGCACCTTGCGCGCTGGAAATAGTGCCGAGTTCGGCGCCTGCGGAATCAAAAACCTTGGTGCCGACCGATAAATCAACGGTGGCAGCGGCGGCGTCCTGGGCCGTTGCGGGGGCTGCCACAAGCGCGGCGCTGCCAAGGGAAAGAGTTGCGATTAAGCCTGCGAATTTCCGCATTGCCTGTGGTCTCCTTTAGAATGTCGGAACGAGAGGGTCGCCTTTTGAACGCGCATGGGCAGCAAAGGACACGCCAATGCCGTCGAAACGTGGCAAAGCTGGGACGAATTGAGTTTATGGTCGGGCGATTGCCATGATGTCGCCTGCCGCTGCGCTCTTCTCGTTGCGGGCGGCGTGACTGCGGCGATGCGAAATAGCCCTCCCGCCGATCAGGGCTGCAACAGCGCCGGGATGATCCAGATCGCCGACAGGACGATCACCACCGCGATCAACGAAAATCCTAGCACATAGCGAACGTTGTGGCCCTTTACCCCGCCGCTCGCCTCTGTCTCGTTCACTTCGACATGTTCATCGACGACTTTCATGATGCGGTTCCCTTTCAACTGGTTCGTTTAGAACGCCGCCCGCACGCGGGCGTTCCGCGCAGGGTGTTGGGGAGAATATTGCCAGAGGGTCTGTAAGCCGGGTTCTGTCCATCCCCTTGCGGGGACTGGGCGATCATTCCTCTAGGCGAACGGTTACCCGAACGCTCAAGCAGTCAACCCGGACGGCTGGGCCGGAATCAGCCCTGAGTTGCCTCGTACCGTCCCTATTCGACCTTGCTCCCGGTGGGGTTTGCCGTGCCGCGCCTGTTACCAGCCGCGCGGTGCGCTCTTACCGCACCCTTTCACCTTTCGCCGGGCCGAAGCCTTTGGCGGTCTACTCTCTGTGGCACTTTCCCTGAACCTGGCCGAAGCCCGATCCGCCGGACGTTATCCGGCACCGTGATTTCCGTGGAGCCCGGACTTTCCTCCCCCGGCGGGATACCCCACCGGCGGCGATCGCCCAACCCTCTGGCGGGATCGAGTATAGCCCTCCTTGGGCGCTTTGACGAGGAATCAATTGCCCTCGGGTTGCGGCAACAGCAGCGCGAGCAGGATCGCGCGGCATTCGCCGCAGATCGTGCCGTCGATCAGTTCGGGACGAAAGCGCCGCTGGAACGCCACCGTCGCCGCAAAACCGTCGGTCACGTCATATCCGAACCGTTCGAGCGCGAGCAGAAAGCCCGCGTCGGTCCACAGCGGATCGGTGAGCTTCTTGGTCGGGCGCGGCAGCGCGAGGCGGCGGCGCGCGAGTTCTTCCCACGGGAAAAGCTCGCCCGGATCCTGCTTGCGCGTCGGAGCAACGTCCGAATGGCCGACGACATTGCCGCGCGTGATCGAATAGCGATCCTTGATCATGTGGACGAGACGGACGACCGAGGCGACCTGCGGGTCGGGGAACGGGACATAGCCCCATTCATGCCCCGGATTGACGATCTCGATCCCGACGCTCGCCGAATTAATGTCGCTGATGCCGCGCCAGTGCGATTTTCCCGCATGCCACGCGCGCTTGTCCTCAGGCACCATATGCGTAATCTGCCCGTCCTCGCTGACCACATAGTGCGCCGACACTTTCGCTTCCGGATTGGCCAGCCAATCAATGGCTTCGGCGCCGCTTTTCATACCTGTATAATGCAGCACGATCATCGAGATGGGCAGCGCGCGCTCGTCGAAATTGGGAGACCAGCGTTCGATAAAATCGCTCATACGCTTTTGGGGGTCCGTCCTGTACTTGCCAACCCATCGATTGCGCCAGTGGGGCGCAAAAAGCAAGGTCAGGCAGCGGCGCGGCGCACCTGCTGGTCGGCGGGCTCATAGAGGCCGCGTAATCGCGGGCTGGCGACGAACTGGTCGGTCTGGCCCAATACGGTTTCGCCCGCACCAAGCACAAGGAAGCTTTGCGGCGCCGCCATTGCACGGAGCCGGGCAAAGGCTTTCTGGCGCATCGGCGCGGAGAAATAGAGCAGCAGGTTACGGCAAAAGATCAGGTCGGCGGAACTCGCGAGCGGCGGCCGGTCGACGAGCATATTCTGCACCGAAAAATCGACGCGGCGGCGCAGGTCCGCCTTGGCGAGCCATCCGCCGTCGGTCTGGTCGAACCAGCGGACCATGCGCTGAACGGGCAGCCCGCGCTGAATCTCGAACTGGCTGTAGAGCCCGACGCGCGCCCGCGAAATCGCGTGATAGCTGACATCGGTGCCGACGATATCGACCTGCCAGCCCGCCCATTTTGCCCCTTGCTCGGCGATCAGCATCGCGAGCGAATAGGCTTCCTGGCCGGTCGACACACCGCAATGCCACACGGTCAGGCGGCGGCGCAGCTTGTTGATCTCGCGGATTTGCTCAAGTGCGGTCGCAGCTATTTCATCGAACACGCTATATTCGCGGTAAAAATAGGTTTCGTTGTTGAGCATCGCGTCGACGGTGTCGTCGAGCAATTGGCGGCTGTTCGACGTAACGAGCGCCGCGACGAGCGCGTCGAGGTCGGCGATACCGTGGCGCTGCATCACCGGTTTCAGCGACATTTCGATCCGCCAGATTCGGTTCGGCGACAGCGTTTGCCCGGTCCGCGATTCGAGTACCCCCATCAACACGCGATACGCCGATTCGCTGGCGGTCGCGCCCATCATGACTTGCGGCGCCCCGGAAGGAAGCTGCCGAGCATCAGCGCGATCGCGTCCGGGTTGAGCGTCGCCGCGGCAATTCCCGCTTTCGCGACCGCGCCTGGCATCCCCCAGATCACGCAGCTTTCGGGGGCCTGTGCAAAAATTGTGCCGCCGGCCGCTTTGAGCCGCGCCGCGCCGATCACCCCGTCGCGGCCCATGCCGCTGAGGACGACCGCTACGCCGCCCTTGCCATAGACGTCGGCAACCGAATCGAGCATCGGATCGGCCGATGGGCAGCAGCCATTGTCCATCACGCGGCGGTCGAGCGCGATTTCGCGGCGGCGACCGTTGGCGACGACAATCAGATGGGCGTCGCCAGGGGCGAGATAGATGCAGCCGCGCTCGACGACCATTCCCAGCTCGGCAACGCAGACGCGGCGCGTGGTCATCGTCGCGATCTGCTTGGCGTAAAATTCCATGAACGCGTCGGGCAGATGCTGGGTGAGGAGGATCGGCGCGGTGATGCGCGGGTCCAGATTAGCGAGGAAATTGGCGAAGGCGGGAATGCCCCCGGTCGATGCCGCGACCGCGATGCATTCGATCGGCTGGTCGGTGTCGATCGCGAGCGCCGCGGCGGGTGCGGGAGCCGGACGCTCGGCGACCGGGATCGGCGCCGGAAAATCGCGTCGATGGCCGAGCGTCATGATCCGTTCGGTCAACACTTCGGCGAAACGGCCCGAGAAGCTGCCGCGACCCGGCTTGGCGAGCGTGTCGCTCGCGCCGAGCGCCAGCGCGTCGATCGCCGCCGGACCGCCCTCGACGCAGTTCGAGGACAGGATGAGGACGCGCGCCTTTTCGGCGCGCTCCAATATATGCGGCAACGCATCGATGCCGTTCATTCCGGGCATTTCGATATCGAGCACAACGACATCGACGGGCTCGCGCGCCAGATAGTCGAGCGCGTCATGCGCAGAGGCGACCGATGCGCAAATCTTTAAGCCCGCGCGCTGGTCGACGATCCGCTCGAGGATGCTGCGGACGACAAGGCTGTCGTCGACGAGCATCACGCGCACGGTGCGGGCGGTCGGCTCGGGATCTTGTATCAGGGGTTGTGGACGGGCCACCTAAAACACCTCAACAGAAAACCTTAGGCAATGCCGACGAGCTGCAGCTTTCCTTCAAGCGTTTCGCGGTCGAACGGCTTCATGACATATTCGTCCGCGCCGGCCTCGATCGCCGCGCGGATATGGTCGATGCTGTTTTCTGTCGTGCAGAAAACGACGCGCGGCCGTTCTTCACGCCCGTAATCCAGGTCGTTGAACGCGCCGAGGAACTCCATGCCGCTCATCACGGGCATGTTCCAGTCGAGCAGGATGACGTCGGGACGATTGGCGCGGCAGAAGGTCAGCGCCTCTTGTCCGTCGGCAGCCTCCTCGACGGCAAAGGACATGCTTTCAAGGATATGGCGCGCGACCTTGCGAATGACTTTGCTGTCATCGACCACCAGACAAGATTTCGACATTCAATTTAACTCCGACCCCCGGGATTTGGGCATGTTTACGTTGAAGGCGTGTGCAGCCCGTTAATAAACGACCATATTCATGCCGCCTTTAAGGCCGGCAGCGTGATAAAATTGGATGGATCGACGACGAGCAGTGAAGCGCCCCGATGTTCGATCATCGCATCGGCGACGCGCGCCCAGCCGGGGAGCAGCTTTCCCGCGATGCGCGTCTCGGGCGCGTCGATGAAACAAACATCCTCGATCTCGTCGGCGAGCAGCGCATAACCATGTTCGGCGACGTCGACGACGATCACGCGCTGTCCCGGCGTCACCGGCACCGCGGGCAGTCCGATGACGACGTGCGGGTCGATGAGTGTGAAGACACGGCTGCGCAGCGCAAACAGCCCGGCGACATGCGGCGGCGCGGCAGGCACTTCGACCGGGACGCCGACGGTAACGACCGAATTGATCGCGCGGCTGCGGAGCGCAACGCGCGTGTCAGCGATGCGTGCGATCAGATAGAGTTTTTCCATCATGCGCGGTCTCCTCCGACCTGACGGCGCAATGCGTCGAGAAGCGCCTGGCGGTCATAACGATAGACGGTTTCGTCTTCCGGCCCCTTGGCGGCGATCGAAGTGCGTAGACGGATCACCGGCACCTCGCCATTGGCAGAACCCAAAACCGCCCCTTCGTCGGTGCAGCACAGCAGAACATCGGGCACTTCGTCCGACACATCATCGCCGAGGACGACGCGGTAACCGGCGCTCCGCAGGATCGGCGCGAGAAAATTGCCGCCCCAGCCGTCACGATCGTCGGCAACACGACATAGGGGCTGGCGCAGCGCGGGTGCAGGTGCACCGGCGGCATATTGTTCCATCAGCCAGAAGGGATCGATCAGCTCGACCGGATCGCCACCGACAAGCACGACGCCGGCGATCAGGCCGGGCGCCGCCGACGGCTGGACGGCATCGGGCAGACGGACGATATCGATCACCTCGGCGATCGGATAACAAAGAACCGCGCGGCCGTCGTAGAGGCGAAGCAGCTTCAGCGTCCCTTCGCCGCCCGGCAACGTCGCGGCATGGACGGGAAAGATGTCGTCGCCGATCTGTGCCTGGACGCGGCCCGCACTTTCGAACAGCGCCGATGCGGGCACTTCCTCGACGCGTTCGATGACCGACAGGCGGACCCCGCGGACGCGGCCGTTCATGTCGCGGAACAGCAGCAACTGCACGGCATTGCGCGCCGCCGCGGCCGCGGCGTCCGCTTCGGTCATCCGGTTATGGCTGCGGCCCGCTTCGCTCGCGTCGACCGCCGCGGCCGCCAGCAGCCCCTGGACATCGAGCAACAGGACGGGACGGCCGTTGTCGGGCAGCGTGGTGCCGGCATAGAGGCCCGTCGCCATGATCATCGGCGCCGCAGGCTTGATCACCAGTTCCTCGTGATCGTGGATCGCCGCGACACTCAGCGCATAGCTTTGCCCTTGCCCCGGCCGAACGATCACGAGCGCGCGGTCGTCGCTGTCGTCTTGCGCGTCGCGCGCGCGACCCAGTATATTTTCCAGCCGCAGGAGCGGAAATTGTTCACCGCGGACGGTCGCGAGTTCGCCGCCGCCCAGCTGATCGATACGCACCGTATCGCCGCCTTCGAGCAGGATCTCGCGCACCGCGCCGCGCGGGATTGCGAAATATTGTCCCGCCGCGCGCACCATCAGACCCGAAATGATCGTCAACGTCATCGGCACGCGGAGCAGGATCGTCAGGCCGCGCCCCTCATCGTTGCGCAGTTCGACGATGCCGCCGATCTTTTCGACATTCGCCTTGACGATATCCATGCCGACGCCGCGCCCCGAAACCGCAGTCACCTTCGCGGCGGTCGAGAAGCCTGGGCGGAAAATCAGCTCGAGTTTTTCTTTTGGCGTCAGCGCGCGCGCGTCGGTCGCGGTAACGACGCGCGACCCGATCGCCTTGGCAACGAGCGCTTCGGGCGAAAGCCCGCGGCCGTCGTCGCGCACCTCGATTTCGATCTGGTTGCCCGACTGGCGCGCTGACACCGAAATCGTCGCGGTGATATCCTTGTCGGCGGCAACGCGGTCCTCGAGCGATTCGATGCCATGATCGATCGCGTTGCGGACGATGTGGATCAAGGGATCGCGAATATTCTCCATCATTTCACGGTCAAGTTCGACTTCGCCGCCGCTCGTCTGGAACGCGATCTTCTTGCCCAAGTCCTTCGCGAGGTCGCGGACGATGCGCGGCAGCGGTGCAAACAATTTGTCGATCCGCTGCATGCGCATCTGGCTGACCGACTGGCGCATCCCGGCGATCGAGTCCGACAGGCGGTCGAACGAGGCGATCACCGACAGGTCGGCGCCCGATTCGCGCAGCATCCGCGCGAATTCATTGCGCGCCAGCACGATATCGGTAACGCCCGTCATCACGCTGTCGAGC
Source organism: Sphingopyxis fribergensis (assembly GCF_000803645.1). Taxonomy (NCBI): domain Bacteria; kingdom Pseudomonadati; phylum Pseudomonadota; class Alphaproteobacteria; order Sphingomonadales; family Sphingopyxidaceae; genus Sphingopyxis; species Sphingopyxis fribergensis. Next base: position 2,669,782 of record NZ_CP009122.1, read on the forward strand.
AGTGGCAGCGGCACGCGGATCGAGCGCCAATTTTGCAATTCGGCCTGAAGATCATCCTCGCGGCGTAGCGGCACACCCGCGACCTCGATCACCGGTTCTTCGGAGGCATCTTCCGCCGCGAGGGCGCCGATGACATCGCGGTCGTCGCCCGCGGGCTCAACCCCCGTCTGACCCAGCGTCGTACAAAGATCGCCCAGCCGGTCGAGGATGCCGAGCACGCCGGTGACGAGCGCAGCATTCGCCGGACGATTGCCGCACCGCACTTGATCTAGCGCGTCTTCGGCGGCGTGCGACAATGCGGTGACGCGCGGCAAAGCGAGAAAGCCCGAGCTGCCCTTGATCGTGTGAACGAGCCGAAAAATGGCATCGAGCTGCGCGCGATCGGCAGGGTCCGCCTCCCACGCGACGATGGCCCCGCCGGCTTCGGCAAGGATTTCCGCCGTTTCGGCCAGAAAGTCGTTCAGCAGATCGTCCATCGCGGTACCGGTGCGCCCCAAAAACTGAGGTTCGACCATGCCCGACAATGGTTAAGGGAGGCTTTACCCGCGACCGCGGAGGACGGCTCCAACCAGCAGCGAGGTCGGTGTTTCGCGCGCCAGCATGACGGTGCCGTCATTCTGCCGCGCCACTGCCTGCACCAGCACTGCGGGCGCGGTGCGCGAGGTCATCGGGCTCGCGCCTTCGCCTTCGGCCAGGATGCGTTCGACATCGGCGTCGAGGAACATGCGCTCGGCCTCGACATGCAGCGCGATCTCGATGCCCCCATCCTTATCGGCGCCCTGCTTTTCGCAGCCGACATCGAGCCGCCCGCCGCGCACCAGCGCATCGACGAGGAGAAGCGACAGGTTGAGGATGATCTTCACCGCGGGCTTGGGCAGCGGATCGGTCCCGATCATCCAGTTCAGTTCGATCGCGCGGTCGCCGATGATCCCCTGGATCGCCGACTTCGCTTCGTCGGCCGGAACGAGTTCGCCGAAGCCGCCCGCCGACCCGAAAGCGAGGCGAAAAAACTTCAGCTTGTTCGCCGATGTCCGCGCGCTTTGTTCGAGCAGTTCGAAGCAACGCTCACGCATCGCCGGGTCTTTTTCGTCGGCGAGCAGTTCGAGGCCGTTGGCGAAGGCGCCGACGGGGCTCAGCAGGTCGTGACACAGGCGCGAGGCCAGCATCGAGGCAAAATCGACGCGATCGTCGGACATGGATGAAATGGCTCCCCAGCGCAGTCTCCGGACCTTTCCGGCACGGGCTGCTCCTACGGCACCAAAGCCGTCCAGGGCAAGCGCGATACGGCAAGGCGTGGCCCTTGAATTTCGCCGTCCAAAAACCACATTCCTCTCAATGCAGGGGGATGACGATATTTTGACCGTGGCGCTATCGGATAGCGCGGCCGGGTTGCGGCTCGACCGGGCCTTGGCCGAGGCGCTGCCCAGCCTGTCGCGCGAGCGCCTCAAGAGCCTGATCAAGGGCGGCCGCGTCGTCGATGCGAGCGGCAATATCCTTTGGGATCCCTCGGGAAAGGCGGCGGCGCCCACTACGATCGAGGTTCGCCTTCCCGCCGCCAAGCCCGCGCACAATGTCGCGCAAGACATGGGGCTGGTCATCGCATATGAGGACGAGCATCTAATCGTCATCGACAAGCCCGCGGGGATGGTCGTCCATCCCGCCGCCGGCAATCTCGACGGCACGATGGTCAACGCATTGCTGCATCACTGCGCGGGGCAATTGTCGGGGATCGGCGGCGTCGCGCGGCCGGGGATCGTGCACCGGATCGACAAGGACACGAGCGGGCTGATCGTCGCCGCCAAGCATGACAAGGCGCACGAAGGCCTGGCGAAGCAGTTCGCCGCGCACAGCATCGACCGCCGCTATCTCGCGCTCGCAACCGGACGGCCGATGCCCGCGAACGGGACGATCGATGCGGCGCTCGGCCGCTCGACGACGAACCGCAAGAAGATGGCGGTGGTCGCCGAAGGGCGCGGCAAGCATGCGATCACGCATTATCGCACGATCGAACCGCTGAAGGGTGCGGCTCTGGTCGAATGCCGGCTGGAAACCGGACGTACGCATCAGGTACGCGTTCACATGGCGCATATCGGCCATCCGCTGGTCGGCGATCCCGTCTATGGGCGCCAACGTAAACCTTTGTCTGATGTACTTAAGACCCGGAATTTCGTACGTCAGGCGTTGCACGCGGCCCATTTGGGTTTTATTCATCCGGTAACCGGTAACGAAATCGCGCTCGACAGCGAACTCCCAGCCGACATGCGGGAACTGCTCAACGAACTGCGCGTTTAGGTTTCGAATGAAAATCTATTTTGACCGCCAAGGCAAATGGCGGCACAATGATCACAGGATTTTAGGGAAGACACTCTCCTATGGCTAACAAAAGCAATGTTCCGGCCACGGTTCCAGCGCTCGGCGGTGAGGCGAGCCTGAACCGCTATCTGGCCGAAATCCGCAAATTCCCCCTGCTCACCCCCGAGCAGGAATATATGCTCGCGAAGCGATTCCAGGAGCATGGCGACAATGAGGCTGCGGCGCAGCTCGTCACTTCGCACCTCCGCCTCGTCGCGAAAATCGCGATGGGTTACCGCGGCTATGGCTTGCCGGTCAGCGAGCTGATCAGCGAAGGCAATATCGGCCTGATGCAGGGCGTGAAAAAATTCGACCCTGAACGCGGCTTCCGCCTCGCGACCTATGCAATGTGGTGGATCCGCGCCTCTATCCAGGAATTCATCCTGCGCTCTTGGAGCCTCGTCAAAATGGGCACCACTGCAGCGCAGAAGAAGCTGTTCTTCAACCTCCGCCGGATGAAGAACAACCTGGCGGCTTTCGAAGACGGCGACCTGTCGCCCGAAAATCTGACCAAGATCGCGACCGACCTGGGCGTCACCGAAGAAGAAGTCATCAGCATGAACCGTCGCATGTCGATGGGCGGCGACACTTCGCTGAACGTGCCGATGGGCGAGGATGGCGACAGCCAGTGGCAGGATCTGCTCGGCGACGAGGGCCCGCTGCAGGACGAACGCGTCGCCGAAGCGCAGGAGCGCGACGTGCGCCATTCCCTGCTCAATGAGGCGCTCGAATCGCTCAACGAGCGCGAACGCCACATCCTGACCGAACGTCGCCTGACCGACGATCCCAAGACGCTCGAAGACCTGAGCCAGGTTTACGACGTCAGCCGCGAACGCGTCCGCCAGATCGAAGTGCGCGCGTTTGAAAAGCTGCAAAAGGCGATGCTGAAGCTGGCGGGCGACCGGCGGTTGGTCGGGGCCTGATTTTTCCCTAAACAGCCGCTTGCCACTCGGTGGCAAGCGGCTAATTTGCCCGCATGGCAACTCCTCCCCGCGCGAAGAAGCGCAAGCTCCCCTGGTATCTTCGGCCGTTCAAATGGCTGTTCTGGTTCATCATCGCCTCGGTGCTGTGGGTGCTGCTCTATGCCGTCGTGCCGCCGCCCGTGACCTTCACAATGCTGGCGGACAGCAATGGGATCACCAAGGACTGGACGGCTTTGTCGGGCATCGACCGCAACATGGTCCGCGCTGTAATCGCGGCCGAGGACGGCAAATTCTGCAGCCACGACGGCTTCGACCGTGACGCGATCGAACAGGCGATCGAGCGAAACGCTCAGGGCAAGCGCATGCGCGGCGGATCGACGATCAGCCAGCAGAGCGCGAAAAATGTCTTCCTGTGGCAAGGAACCGGCTGGACCCGCTATGTCCGCAAGGTGCCCGAAGTGTGGTTCACCTTCCTGATCGAAAAAATCTGGGGCAAGCGCCGGATCATGGAGGTCTATCTCAATGTCGCCGAGACCGGCATCGGCACCTATGGCGTCGAGGCGGGGGCGCAGCGCTATTTCAAGCATGGCGCGGGCAAGCTGACCCCCGCCGAGGCGGGACGCATCGCCGCGATCCTGCCGCTGCCCAAGAAACGCGAGGCCGTGAGCCCGTCGGGCTTCACGCGCCGCTACGGCAATACGATCCGCGCGCGCATCGGCGTGGTTGGGCGCGACGGGCTGGATGCGTGTGTGTATAAATAGGGTCGATACGTCGGCTTTGGGGTGGTGAGCGGACGTAGCCCTCTCCCGTTCAGGGGAGAGGGTTGGGAGAGGGGGCGGAAGCAGTTCAAGCCCCTCTCAACTGCGGCTAGCCGGTAAAACCGGCAAGCCTTCTTATCTCTCCCCTGAAGGGGAGAGAGCAAATCCTTCAACGGCAACTATCGGTCGCTAGCAGCCGTCAGCGCAAAACCGCTAAGCCGGCTTCCAGCTCTTGCGTTCTTCGGCCTGCTTCAGCACCTCGAACGCCGCCTGCCCTGCGGCAAAGCGCTTCGCCGCGTCGGCATCGCCGGGTTTCACGTCGGGGTGGGTTTCCTTGGCGAGATTGCGCCACGCCTTTTTCGTCGCCTCGAAATCGGCGTCGGGTTCGAGGTCGAGAATTTCGAGCGCGCGCATTTCGTCGGCGCTGCGGGTGCCGTCGCCCGATCCGCCCCACGCGTAATGCTGCGCCTTTGCATAGGCTCCGGCGTCGCGCGTTTCATCGGCCGCCCGCGCCGCCGCATCTTCGGCGCTCAATCCTTCGAAATAATCCCAGCCGCGGTTATATTCGGCGGCGTGGGTTTCGCAGAAATACCAGCGCTCGGGGCTGTTCGGCGATTTCGGCGCGGGGCAATTGCCGGGGTTGGTGCAGCCGTGGCGATCGCAAAGGCGCACCTTCTGCGCCTCGGTGCTCGATCCATAGGGGCGCCAGCGGGGAAAACCCCAGTCATCGGTTCTTTTGGCGCGGCTCATCATTCGCATGTAGCGGCTGGGGCGCCCGATTGCTAGCCAAGGAGGCCGAAAAACCTAGTCTTTGGGCTTGTAGCCGAAGGCCTTGCTCGCGAGTTTGACGACCGCGGGGTCCAGATCGGGCGGCGTCATTGGCACAGCGGCTTCGAGCGTTTCGATAATATGCGTCAGTGCAGCGATGCGCGCCGCCTTCTTGTTGTTGCCGTCGATCACTTTCCACGGCGCCCAGCGTGTATTCGTCTGCGCGAACATCTCGTCCATCGCGGCCAGATAATCCTTGCGCTTCGCCCGGTTGCGATAATCTTCGGTGCCGGTTTTCCAGCGCTTCCACGGATTGTCGAGCCGGTCGGCAAACCGCTTGTCCTGTTCGTCCTGCGTCACATGGATGAAGAGTTTGACGAGGTTGGTGCGATTGCCGGTCAGCTGCGCCTCAAACTCGTTGATTTCATCATAGCCCTTGCGCCACTCGGCCTCGGTGGCGAAGCCTTCGACGCGCTCGACCAGTACGCGGCCGTACCAGCTGCGGTCGAAGATCGATATTTCGCGGTTGCCGGGCAGGCGCTTCCAGAAACGCCACAGGAAATGCCGCGCCTTTTCCTCGTCGCTCGGCGCGCTGATCGGCCATACTTCGAAATAGCGCGGGTCGAGCGACGCGGTCAGCCGCTGGATGATCCCGCCCTTCCCCGCCGCGTCCCAGCCTTCGAACATGATGATGCTGCGCTGCCCGCGGGTGATGTGCGCGGCCTGCAGCCGTTCGAGCCGATCCTCGAGCGCCGCAATGGCGTCGGAATAGTCGCCGTCATATTTGGCGCCGGCTTCATAGTCGGAAAGGGAGATGCTCATCGGGTTATCCTAGCCAAGAGAAAGCGTCCTACCAAGCGGACGATGCGGCGATGTCATTTTCTGGCACAGGGTGCGCCGGCTTTCTTATCGGCGGAATCAAAGATGCTCGGCGAGCAGCGCGGCGACGCGCGCTGGCGCCTCCATCGGTATAAAATGGCTTTGGTCGGCCCATAGTTCGTCGCGCTCCGCGCCGATCGCCATACCGAGGCCGGTCCAGGTCGGACTCAGCGAAAAATCGAGCGGCCCGCCACGTTCGCCGGTCGGTGCGCGGATCACCGTGGAGGGAACCGTGAGATAGTGAAGCCATTCATGCGGGTTGGTACGCAGCGCATTTTGATAGACCGACGCCTCAAGCGCCGGAGGACAGGCGAGCTCCAGTCCCTCGCCGTCCGCAGCGGGGACAAGGCCATGGGTGCAGTAATCGGCAAGGACGCGCGGATCCCAGTTCGCATAGGGCGGCCGTTCGGCAAAACGGGCACGCATCTCCTCTACGCTCGACCAGCCATTGCGACGGCGCGCGACAGGATGCTCGGCTGGATCGGGGATCGGCCTGGCCGCCTCTTCCTCGTAAAAAGCGGGGTCCATGATCACCGGATCGATCAGGACAAGATGGGCGAAGGCGGCCGGGCGCTGTGATGCGAGTCGCGTCAGGATATAGGCGCCCATGCTGTGCCCGCAGCCGACAAGCGGATGGCCGCCGAGCCCGTCGAGCAGCGGCAGCAGCACGTCGGCGGTCGCCGCCCAGTTGGCGAGTGTCGCCGGGCGGAAACTGCGGCCATGGCCGCGATGGTCGGGCGCGATGATATGCGTATCGGCAGGCAGCGCCGCAACGACCTGATCCCACAGGCGCGCGTGAAATCCCGTCGCATGCAGCAGGAGCAGCGAAGCCCCCTCGCCCCGCTCACCCCATTCGAACCAGCAGATATCGCCCTCCGGCGTTCCCAGCCGGTGCTCCCGGGGTTCGCTCACGCCTTAGCTCTTTGGGCCGTCGACGATGCGGATGCCGAGTTCCTTGAGCTGTTTTTCGCTGACCGGCGCTGGCGCGTTCATCATCAGATCCTCGGCCTTCTGGGTCATCGGGAAGACGATGACTTCGCGAATGTTCGGCTCATCCGCGAGCAGCATCACGATGCGGTCGACGCCCGGTGCCGATCCGCCATGCGGCGGCGCCCCGAATTTGAACGCGTTGATCATGCCGCTGAAGTTCGCATCGACATCGGCTTGGCTATAACCCGCGATTTCGAACGCCTTGTACATGATGTCCGGCCGATGGTTGCGGATCGCGCCCGACGACAGTTCGACGCCGTTGCAGACGATGTCATATTGATAGGCAAGGATATCGAGCGGGTCCTTGGTCGCCAGCGCGTCCATCTCGCCCTGCGGCATAGAGAAGGGATTGTGGCTGAAGTCGATCTTGCCGGTTTCCTCGTCGGCCTCGAACATCGGGAAGTCGACGATCCAGCAGAATTCGAAGCGGCTCTTGTCGATGAGGTCAAGCTGGTCGGCGACGCGCGTGCGTGCAAGGCCGGCGAGCTTCGCGGCCTTCGCCTCGGCGCCCGCAGCAAAGAAGATGCCGTCGTTCGGGCCCAGCCCCATCGCGTCGGCGATCGCCTTCATGCCGTCCTGGCCATGGTTGTTGGCGATCGGACCGCCGAACACGCCATCCTTCTGCGTCGCATAGCCGAGGCCGGGAAAACCTTCCGACTGCGCCCAGCTGTTCATCTCGTCGAAGAATTTGCGGCTCTTCTCGTGCGTTTCGGGGGCGGCGACGGCACGGACAACCTGGCCTTCCTCGACCATCGATGCAAAGCGGCCGAAGCCCGATCCCTTGAAGAAATCGCCGACATCATGGACGAGCAGCGGGTTGCGCAGGTCGGGCTTGTCGCTGCCATATTTCAGCATCGATTCGCGGTACGGGATGCGCTTGAACGGCAACGGCGACACGCTGCGGCCCTTGCCGTCGAAATCGGCGAATTCCTCGAACACGCCGTGCAGGACGGGCTCGATCGCGTTGAAAACATCGTCCTGCGTGACGAAGCTCATCTCGAAATCGAGCTGGTAGAATTCGCCGGGCGAACGGTCGGCGCGCGCATCCTCGTCGCGGAAGCAGGGCGCAATCTGGAAATAGCGGTCGAAGCCCGCGACCATCAGCAGCTGCTTGAACATCTGCGGCGCCTGCGGCAGCGCGTAGAATTTGCCGGGATGGACGCGGCTGGGCACCAGATAGTCGCGCGCACCTTCGGGGCTGCTCGCGGTCAGGATCGGCGTCTGGAATTCAGTGAACCCCTGATCGATCATCCGGCGGCGCAGCGACGAGATCACGTTCGAGCGCAGCACGATATTCTTGTGCAGCCGCTCGCGGCGCAGATCGAGGAAACGGTTGGTGAGGCGGATTTCCTCGGGATATTCGGTATCGCCGAACACCGGCAGCGGCAGGCGATCGGCGGCCGACTGCACCGTCACCGCGCTCGGATAGATTTCGATCTCGCCGGTCGCCAGCTTCGGGTTGAGCGTCTCGGGCGAGCGCGCGGCGACCTTGCCCGTGAAGGTCAGAACGGACTCGGGGCCCAGTGCGTTGACGGTGGGATAGAGGTCCGAACCGGTTTCCACCACGATCTGGGTAATCCCATAATGGTCGCGAAGATCGACGAAGAGCACATTCGCATGCTCGCGCGTGCGATGCACCCAGCCCGAAAGACGGACTTCCTCACCGACGTTGGCGGCGCGAAGATCTGCGCATGTGTGGGTGCGATAGGCGTGCATTATGTTCGTCTTTCAAATGTCCGGAGAGGCGCGCAGGAAAACGCGCCGATATGGCCGCGCCTAAGGCAATGCGGCGCGCCATTTGTCAAGGGTGGAGGGCGTAAATCAACGGGTCAGGCCGAGGTTGTCGAGCACCTCGCTGCCGAACAGCGCGCGATGCGCCGGATCGGGAAGCAGCCGGCCCTGCGCCGCCCGCCAGCGTCGGAAATCCTCGCCATAGTCGGCGGCGACGCGCGCGGCGTCGAGGTGGCAATTTTTGGCCCAGTGGCGGGTGAAGCCGATGCCCTCGGCATCGAGGCATTCGACAACGCGGGCATAGGCGTCGGCGGTGCGCCGGCTGCGCGGCCCGTCGAAATCGATCACAGCATTATGCGTGAAGCGCGCGGGGGCGAGCAGACCCTGCGCGCGCTCCATGAAGCGCACCGTGACCACGGTGGAGCCGCCATGTTTGGCGTAAACGGCGCAGATGCGCTCGAACGCGCGCGCGAGGTCGGCGCGGTCGATGGTGACCGAAGCGTTGAACAGGCCGGCGAGCGGCCGGTGCGTGTCGAGCCCCTCGCCCCAGCTGCCATAGACCGGCGGGTCATCGACGTCGGGCCCGCTGGCATAGCCCTGCTTCATCGCGAACTGGAGAAGCGGCCCCCGCGCCCACGGATAATCATTGAGCAACCGGCCGAGCAGGCTGAGCGCGTCATAACCCGCGCCGAGCTGGCCCGGCGTGGCGCGGGGATAATCGTCGCGCCAAGGTTCGCGATACAGGAAGCGCAGCATCGCCGGCCGTTTGAACGGCTTGTACGGATTGACGATCATCTGGACGAAATCGGGGTCTCGATCGAGCGCGTATGCGGCCGAGAAGCGCCGGAAATCGCCGGCGGCGAGCCAGTCGAGCGCGGCGCGATCGACCTTGCGGAGATTCTGGATCGGGCGGACGAGGAATTTCGGCACGCTGTCGACCACGAGCGCAGTAACGATGCCGACCGACCCAACGGGAAGCTGCGCCGCTGCAAAAACCTCATCGTCGCGTAGCGCCACTGAGCCCGTCGCGGCAATGAAGGCGTCGCTCATCACACCCGCGGCCGGCTCTATCCAGTGAATGCCGGCGGGCGTGACGATCTGCACCGCGCGGATATGGTCCTGGATACCGCCGCGCGCGATCATCGAGCCATGGGTGCCGGTTGCCGCGGCCCCCGCGAACGTCTGCCCGTTGCCCGCGCCGCTGGTCCACAGCGAACGGCCCTGTTCCTCGAACTTGTCCGAAATCTCGTCAACCAGCGCGCCCGCCTCGACGAGCATCAACGCGCCCGCATCGACACCGGGGCGGACGTCGCCCGCGCCGATCCGGAAGCAACGGTTGAAGCGGCGCGTGTGGAGCAGCCAGCTTTGCGAGCTGATATTGACGTTCGACGGCGACCAGCCCGCGCCGAGCGGGCGGACGCGGCGCTTGGCCAATTTAGCCTGCGCAAGCCAGTCCTGCACCGATTCTGCGGCAATCGCGATCTCGTCGCGCCCGCGCTCGGCGTCGCCGCTGCGCAAGGCGAACCGGGTCGCTCCTTCGCAGGTGCCTGTGCCGTGATAATTGGTCCAACGGCCTTCGTCACCCAGTCTGACGATCGGCATCACGCGTCTCCCAGCGGTGGGATGCCGGCGTGCGCACGCCACGCGACCGTCACGGGGCGCAGGAAACCGAAGGTCACGATCGCGACCAGCATCTGGCGCCGCGTGGCGAACACCCGCACGTCGCAAAGACCATGATCGGATTCGGGGGTCACGAACGGCCGCGCGGCCTGGGCAGCGAACCCCCAGCCTTTCAGCGTCACGACCATCGATTCTTCGTCGAGCGGCCGCGGATTGGCTATCGACAGAAAGATATCCGCCTGCCCCGCGGCATATTGCCCCAAAAGCAACGCAAACCCGAGCGCGGCGAGCGCCCAACCCAGCCACATCATGCCCATATTCCCTTCGACTTTTTCCGCCGTTTTTTTGGCTGCCGGCATTCCGGCTCCGCGACCCGAAGAGCACGGACAATTTTTCCTGCCCGTTCGTCTCAACTAGCTGTATAGGCGCGCTATGCAAGTCCATCCGTTGATCGAAACCAACGCCGCGCTCGTCGAATTCTGCGCCCTCATTCGGGGCAGCGATTTCATCGCGGTCGATACCGAATTCATGCGTGAAAACACTTTCTGGCCAGAGCTTTGCCTGATCCAGGTGGCCGACCGCGACCATGCCGCGGCGATCGACCCGATGGCGCCAGGAATTGACTTGAAGCCCCTGCTCGACCTGCTCGTCGATAATGAAGACATGCTGAAGGTCTTCCATGCGGGCGGACAGGATGTCGAAATCATCTTCAACCTGACCGGCAAGACGCCGCATCCGATCTTCGACACGCAGATCGGCCAGATGGCGCTCGGTCAGGCCGAACAGGTCGGCTATTCGAACCTCGTCGAGGCATGGATCGGGCTGCAACTCGACAAGGGCGCGCGCTTCACCGACTGGAGCCGCCGCCCGCTCGACAAGCGTCAGATCGACTACGCCGTCGGCGACGTGACGCACCTGGCGAAGATTTTCCCGATGATGCTCGACAAGCTAATCAAGACCGGCCGCGGTCATTGGCTCGACGAGGAAATGGAAAAGCTCGCCGACCCCGCCAATTACAGCGTCGATCCCGAAAATGCGTGGCAGCGGATCAAAATCCCGACGCGCAAACTCGACGTGCTCGGCCGGTTGCAGTCGCTCGCCGCATGGCGCGAGCGCGAGGCACGCACGAAGAACCTGCCGCGCGGCCGGATCGTCAAGGACGAAACGCTCGCCGACCTCGCCGCGCATCCGCCGAAGGATCAAGACGGGCTGGGGCGCGTTCGCGGCCTGTCGGCGACATGGCGGACCAACGATATCGGCGGCCGGTTGATGGACGCGATCGCCAATGCCAAGCCGATGTCGAAGGACGACATGCCCGAGCGCGCACCGCGCGGTCCGGGGCTCGGCAAGGAAGGCACGTTGGTTGCCGACCTTCTGAAATTACTGCTCAAAATTCGCGCACGCGAATTGAATGTCGCGGCGCGGCTGATCGCGCGCAGCGACGATCTCGAAGCGCTCGCCGCGGGTGCGCGCGAGGGTATCCAGATGATGCAGGGTTGGCGCTACGACGTGTTTGGCCACGCCGCGCTCGACCTCGTCGAGGGCCGGATGGGCTTTGCCGTCGTCAACGGCAAGCTGGTGATGAGCGAAATCGACCCCAACGCCGCGATAGAAATCTAAAGCAGCACAAGCTCCGGTTTCGCGTCGAACGACTGTGCGAGAACGCGCAGGCGGCGCTCGACCGATTCGCCCGCCAGTTGATGCCAGCCCGTCGCGAGGCATAGCCTTAGCTTGCCGTCGACGAGCGCGACGCCGCTCGCCTTCAGCGGCGCCTCGACCCCGCCGGTCAGCCGCTGCGCTAGGCGGATCGCAAGACCCCATTGCCGCGCGCGCGCCAATCGCTCGGGCGACACGAGTGTGCCCATTGCGGGAAATTCGGCGTCCGCGCCGCCAAAGCCCGCGTAAAGCGCGCGCGCGAGCAGGATGCGCCCCGGAATGTCGATGCTGCGCCAGTTGCCGTGCAGACCGATCTCAGTACCGCGTTCGGCGCGGAAATCGGGGTTCGCCGACCAGGCGACATCGCTCAGCAAGCTGGCGGCAAGGCGGACGCGGCTGTCTGCGGGCGCCTCGTCGGCGAACAGCGGCGCGATCCATTCGGCGATTGCACGGCCGTGCGGCGCAAAGCGCGCCAGCCGACGCCCCTCGAATTCGGCGGCGACGATCAGCGGGTCCTGCGCGCGCGTCTCGGCATCGAGCGCCTGATAGAGCAGTCCTTCACGAAGTCCCGACGACGACACGGTCATTTCGGGGACATCGAGGATGTTGACGAGCGCCGCAAGCAGCGCCGCAGCGTCGGGCAAGGCCGCGGCGCGGTTCGACGCCATGCCTGGAATTGCGCGCAATTCCTCGAAACTTAGCCGCTTCGACGCGCGGACCAAGCGGCGCAGCGCGCTGCGCGGCAGATTATGCTGGTCGAGCACCGCGAGCGGATCGCGCGTCAGTTCGAGGTCGAGGCGCGAGAGCGCGCGCCACGAGCCGCCGACAAGGTAGAGCGGCAAGCCGGTCAGCCCTTTGCCCGGCCAGTCCGCGTCGCGGAGCATCTTGCGGATCGCGCGTTCGAAGGCCTGTTCGCCATCGGCGCGCAGCGCGGGCAGGCGGAGCACGCCGAGGGGGAACGAGGCGCGGCGGCCGACCTTCCCGTCTGATACCTCAGCGAGTTCAAGGCTGCCGCCGCCCAGGTCGACGGCGATGCCGTGCGCATCGGGGATCGCAGCAAGCACGCCATAGCCCGCCGCCTCGGCCTCCTCTTCACCCGACAATAGCCTGATTTCGAGCCCCGCTTCTGCGGCCGCGGCTATGAACTCGGGACCGTTCGCTGCATCGCGCACGGCGGCGGTCGCGACGCATTGCACGTCCATCACGTCCATATGCTTGGCCAGCAACGCGTAGCGGCGCAGAGCGACAAGGCCGCGTTCGGCGTCTTCGACCGCGATGCGGCCGTCGACGGCGAGCCCGCGGCCGAGGCCGGCGGCGACCTTTTCGTTGAAGATCACCGCGGGCGCGCGCGCCGGTCCTTCATAGACGACGATGCGGACCGAGTTGGACCCAATGTCGATCACGGCGGATCGGTGGACCGCCTGCTTGGTGGGACGTTGGGTTTTCAATTTTTTCAATCTTCACGCGTGTCGAAGGCGAGGGTCGGGACGTCGTGGCGCTTGTGGAGCGCGGTGCCGCGGCCCGAGAGCGACGCGTTCGTCATGAAATAATGATGCAAGTTGAACGGCTTGTCTCCCGGCGTAACGCGTACCGAGGTGCCATCGGGCCCAAGAATCCAGCTTTGTTCATTGTCGATCAGGTTCGCGACGAGCACTTGGTCCAATATCTGATCGTGCACCGTCGGGTTTTCGATCGGGATCATATATTCGACACGACGATCGAAGTTGCGCGGCATCCAGTCGGCGCTGCTGATGTAGAGCTTTGCCCCGCGATCCGGCAGCGCCGCGCCGTTCGCGAACGCCCACACGCGACTATGTTCGAGGAAACGCCCGACGACCGATTTGACACGGATCGTCTCCGACAGCCTGGGCACGCCGGGACGCAAGCAGCAGATACCGCGTACGATCAGTTCGATCGGCACCCCCGCCGCGCTCGCTTCGTACAGCTTGTCGATGATGTCGGGGTCGACGAGGCTGTTCATCTTGGCCCACACACCCGATGGCTTCCCTGCCTTTGCCGCAGCGGTTTCGGCGTCGATCAGCTCGGAGAGATGCGCGCGCATGTTGAGCGGCGACATGGTGATGAGGTCGAGCCGTTCAGGTTCGACATAGCCGGTGATATAGTTGAACAGCTGCGCCGCATCGCGCCCAGCGCGCGGATCGGCGGTGAAGAAGCTGAGGTCGGTATAGATGCGTGCGGTTACCGGGTGGTAATTGCCGGTGCCAAAGTGGCAGTATGTGCGATACCCCTGCCCTTCGCGGCGAACGACCATCGAAATCTTCGCGTGCGTCTTCCACTCGATAAAGCCGTAGACGACCTGCACCCCCGCGCGTTCCAGCTGGTTGGCCCAGAGCAGATTCTGTTCCTCATCGAAACGCGCCTTGAGTTCGACGACCGCAGTCACAGACTTGCCCGCTTCAGCCGCCTCGATCAGCGCACGGATCACCGGCGACTGGTCGCCGGCGCGATAGAGCGTCTGCTTGATCGCGACGACGTCGGGGTCGGCCGCGGCCTGGCGCAGGAAAGCGAGGACAACCTCAAAGCTTTCATAAGGATGATGGACGACGATGTCCTTCGAGCGGATCGCCGCGAAGCAATCGCCACCATGTTCGCGAATGCGTTCGGGGAACCGCGCCGAATAGGCGGGAAATTTGAGGTCGGGGCGGTCGACGTCGACAAGCGCCGACAGCGCCGCAAGACCGATGAAGCCGCCGATCTTGGCGACGATCGCCTCGTGCCCCTGAATATCGGCGTTGAGCACCTCGGCGATTTCGCCGGGCATGTCGGCCTCAAGTTCGAGCAGGATCACGCGGCCGCGGCGGCGGCGGCGGATAGCGGTGCGGAACAGGCGCACGAGATCCTCGGCCTCTTCCTCGATTTCGATGTCGCTGTCGCGGATGATACGAAATACACCCAGCGAGCGGATCGTGAAGCCCGGGAAGATGAGGTCGCCGAAAATCTCGATCAGATATTCGATCGGGACGAACGCGCTGCCCTGTCCGGGCACCGGAACGAAGCGCGGGAGCGCGCCCGGAATCAGCACCAGTTCGCGCACCGTCTCGCCATTCGCCTTGCGCTGGAGATCGAAAACAATCCCGAGCCCGCGATTGGGGATGAAGGGAAAGGGATGCGCCGGATCGAGCACCTGCGGGGTCAGGATCGGAAAAATCTGGTCGATGAAATATTGGCGTAGCGCGGTGCGAAGCGCCTCGCGGTCGGAGCCCGTGCCGTGAACGACGATACCCTGTTCGCCGAGTTGCCGGTGGAGCACCTGCCATTCGCTCTGTTGCTGGTCGACGAGGCGGTTCACCTCGGCCTCGATCTCGGCCAGCTGCTGGCCCGGCGAGCGGCCGTCGGCCGAAGGGTCGTCGATCCCCTGCAATTGCTGCCCCTTCAACCCCGCGACGCGGACCATGAAGAATTCGTCGAGGTTGCTGCCCGAAATCGAAAGGAAGCGGAGGCGTTCGAGCAATGGATGTGCGGGATTGCGCGCCTCCTCCATCACGCGGCGGTTGAAAGCCAGCCAGCTGAGTTCGCGGTTAAAGAAGCGTTCGGGGCCGAAGGTGGACAGCGCCGTTTCGGCGTCGTTTTCAGCGCGTAGGGGACCGCCGGTTATCGACATGTCGCTTCATCCTGCCTTTCAAGGAGATCGGGATCGATCAGCCCCTGTGACAGTAATGTTTCACGCGTAAGACGAATGCTAATGCCGCCACCCTTTTCGAGCGACGCGGCGTCGAGCGCCGCGACGACCCGATGGATCGCCGCATAACTGCGCTCCATCCGCGGGACAATGTAAGATGCAACGCCGGGCGCGAGCGCCATGCCACGCTGCGCGAAGATCGCCTCGATCAGGTCGCGCGCAAGGCAGTCATCGGGATCGCCGATCGTGAGCACCGGCACCGCCGCAAGGCGCGAGCGAAGGTCGGGCAGCGCGACATTCCATTCCGCTGGCGGCGCGTCGGCGATGATCAGCAGCGGCGATCCGCTCTCCTGCGCCGCGTTCCACGCATGGAAGATTTCTTCCTCCGACACACTGCCATGCCCGTCGATCACGCGGCCGCCGGTGTCGCTAGCGAAAAGCCGGCCGATGAGACTGCGCCCCGATCCGCGCGGCCCGGTGAGCACCGCCGTGCGGACAGGCCAGGTGGCGACATGGCGCAGGTAACGCACGGCATCGGCGTTGCTGGTGCCGACGATCAGCGGGCCGTCGTTGCTGCCCCCCGCGCTCCAGTCGAGCGGGAGTGCGATCTGTCCCGATGCGCGCGCCATCAGCGGCTGATCCTGAGCGTGCTGCCGCCTTCCTGCACCTTGTAGCCGCGCGCTGTAAGCGCGGCGCTGAGCGCGGCGATATCGCCCCGGAAGGTCACGCGCATCACCGATGTTCCGCCCAGCGCAAGGCTGGTTGTCGACGCCGACTGGACGCCTGCGATGCCACCGACGGCGCGTTCGGTCGCGGTGACCGAATCGACGTCGGGCGAACTATATTGCACGGTGAAGCTCTGCACGCCGACCGCGGCCGTGGTCGGTACGCTGGCGTCGGTTTCGCTCGGCAGCGCGTCTTCGTCAATCGCCGCATCTTCTGGCAGGTCTTCGCGCTCGACCGGCTTTTCGAGGACGAGATAGGTGTCGGTCTTGAGCACGCCCGACGCCAGCGCGTCGATATAGATGCGGTCCATCCGTGCGACCGCTTTCTCCATCATGTCGGGGAGCGCCGCCGGGCTGGGTCCGGTCATCGTGAAGCTGGAAATCAGCTTGCTGTCGGGACCGAAGCGTGCAGTGAAATAACCTTTGATCGGGCCGCTGGGATAGGAATATTCGACGCGCGCAATCGGCGTCAGCACGTCGGCGGCGCCATATTGATCGAGGATGACGCGCCACCAGACGCGCCCGCGTCGCCCGGTCTGCCCGGTGTTGAGCAGCAAGGTATCGGCGCCGGTGCCCGCGGTGCGGACATAGTCGATCGCGCTCTGCCCCGTATTATATTCGGCCCACGCGCGCTGCCACGCGCTGCGTTGTTCGAATACCTGCGGGATGCCGTCGATCGAATAGACCGGAATGACGAGCAACGGAGGCGAGCGCAAAGTCCGACCGCTGACGCCAAGGATCTGGCCGGCGCGAACGCGGTCAAACTGGACGCCGAGCCGCGCGACATAGCGGCGCGGACCGATCTGTTCTTCCTCAACCACGATCGCGGTGACGATGCCGTCAAGCACCGAATCGCCAAGTTTTGGGCCGTCGCTGCCGTTCAATTTGCGATAAAGCTGCGTCCAACCGAGGCGCTGCGCCTCGCGCCAGCCCTTTTCGCGCGCGTCGTCGGCGTTGTCGCCGGTGACGTCGACGAGGATGCCGCTTGCCAAGAAATCGCCGCTGCTGTTGATCGGGGTAATGCCGCGATCGCCGCGCGTGATCTGACCATCGACCACCCCGACGAGCAGAATCGCGAAAAAAAGGCCGAAAGCCGCGGCCCAGCGCCAGTCGCGCGGGCGAAAGGCATCGAGGGTCAGGCGAGGCGCGAAGCGGGGGAAAGCAGCCGAAATCATATCTTCTCTATGCTTTGCCCAAAAGCGTGATGCCGGACAAGGAAATCATGGCATTTCGTGGCCAGAGTCGTTAGTCGCGCTGGCCATGGATTCCAAGCACAACCAACCCGGCTCCTACACTTATGCGCAGGCCGGCGTATCGATCGAGACCGGCAACGCGCTGGTTCGTGCCATTGCCCCGCTCGCCCGTGCGACGCGCCGCCCCGGCGCCGACGCCGACCTCGGCGGCTTTGGCGGCTTCTTCGACCTGAAGGCGGCGGGGTTCAACGACCCCTTGCTCGTCGCGGCGAATGACGGCGTTGGTACCAAGCTGAAGCTGGCCATCGAATCGGGCAAGCATGACGGGGTCGGGATCGACCTGGTCGCAATGTGCGCGAACGACCTGATCGTTCAGGGCGCCGAACCGCTGTTTTTCCTCGACTATTACGCCACGGGCAAGCTCGACAACGACATTGCGACCGACGTCGTCGCGAGCATTGCCGAGGGCTGCAAGCAGGCCGGATGCGCGCTGATCGGCGGCGAGACCGCTGAAATGCCGGGGATGTATTCGGATGGCGACTATGACCTCGCGGGCTTTTGCGTCGGCGCGGTTGAGCGCGACCAGGTGCTGACCGCCGACAAGGTGGTGGCGGGCGACGTCATCCTCGGCCTCGCCTCGTCGGGCGTCCATTCGAACGGCTTCTCGCTCGTTCGCCGCCTCGCCGCAGACAAAGGGTGGAAACTCGATCGCCCCGCCCTGTTCGACCAGACCATTCTGCTGATCGACGCGCTGATGGCGCCGACGCGCATCTATGTGAAGAGTCTGCTGCCGCTGGTGAAGACCGGCAAGATCCACGCGCTCGCGCATATTACGGGCGGCGGCCTGCTCGAGAATATCCCGCGCATCCTGCCGAAGACGCTGCACGCGCATGTGGATGCCGACGCGTGGGAACAGCCGCGCCTGATGGCCTTCCTGCAGGCGCAGGGCAATATTGAGCCCGAGGAAATGGCGCGCACCTTCAACTGCGGGATCGGCATGGCGGTCGTCGTGGCCGAAGCCGATGTTGACACTGTTACCGCGGCGCTCGAAGCCGCGGGAGAAACGGTGCACCGCATCGGCCATATGGCCGATGGAGAAAAGGGCTGCACCGTGACCGGCAGCGCCGAAACATGGAGCGCGATGGGCGCGTGGTCGGCGACGCATAATGGCTAAAATCCTCCCTGTTGCGCAGCAATGGGGAGGTGGCAGCCCCGCAGAGGCTGACGGAGGGGCAATACACGCGACGTTTCGGCCCCTCCACCACGCCCTTCGGGCGCGGTCCCCCTCCCCACGCTTCGCGCAGGGAGGATCGGCATGAAAGCCAAAGTCGCGGTCCTGATCTCGGGCGCGGGCACCAATATGGCAGCGCTGCTCTATGCGGCAAAAGCCGTCGACTGCCCCTATGAGCTGGTATTGGTCGCGAGCAACGTCCCCGACGCACCTGGTCTCGCGATTGCAAAGGCCGAGGGCATCGCGACCTGGGCGCTGTCGCACAAGGGCATGAACCGCGACGCCTTCGACACGCTCGTCGACGGGCAATTGCGCGCAGCGGGCGCCGAATTCATCGCGCTCGCGGGCTACATGCGGATTCTTTCGGACGATTTCGTCGCGCGCTGGACGGGCAAGATGCTCAACATCCATCCCAGCTTGCTGCCGCTCTACAAAGGACTGAACACCCACAGCCAAGCGATGGAAGCCGGCGACAAATTCGGCGGTTGCAGCGTGCATATCGTGACCTCCGGAGTCGACGACGGCCCGGTGCTCGCCCAGACGCCGGTTGCCATCCTGCCCGGCGACACCGTCGAAACGCTGAGCGCACGGGTACGGATCGCTGAGCATCAGCTGTATCCGCCCACACTGGCCGCCTTCGTCGCGCGCGAACGGTCGCCCGATTATCTGCTCGGCCGCGTCCGCGAACTCGCGCTGGCGCTACCCGAAAGCGACGAGGTGATCTCGCACGGGATGCCCTGTTTCGGGATCGTGAAGGGCAAGAAATTCGCCTATTTCACCAAGGATCATCATGGCGACGGCAAGATTGCGCTGCTGGTGAAGATCAGCGGCGCCGACGAACAGGCGGCGCTGATCGAGATGGACGAAACGCGCTATTACCGGCCTGCCTATTTCGGCGACGGCTGGGTCGGGATCCGACTCGATCTGGGCGACACCGACTGGGATGCGATCGGCGAGTGGCTGCGGCAAAGCTGGCTGGCGGTGGCGCCGAAAAAGCTTGCCGGACTGATGGGCGTAGCGGACGAATTCTGATGCGCGAAACGGCCGTCAGTTTGCTGAAAAACGTACTGACAGCCGTTATCGTCATTCCACTGGGCGTCGGCATCGGCAAAGCGATCGAATATAGCACGGTCGATCTGCTCGGCGACCGATTTGGATACGACGGCGCGGCGCTGCTCGGCACCGCAGTATTCGTCGCTCTTGCGCTGCTGGTGTCGAGACGCTGGACGCGGCGGCAGGCACGAAAAAGGCCGCCGGATTGCTCCGGCAGCCCTTCGCTGCCCTAGGGCAAACGTCGCTTAACCGACGATTTCTTCGGGCTTGAAGAAATAGGCGATTTCGATCGCCGCATTTTCGTCGCTGTCAGAACCGTGAACGGTGTTCGCTTCGATGCTTTCGGCCAGCTCCTTGCGGATCGTGCCGGGGGCGGCGTCCTTGGGGTTGGTCGCGCCCATGATGTCGCGGTTGCGCTGCATCGCGTCTTCGCCCTCGAGGACCTGGACGACGACGGGGCCGCTGATCATGAAATCGACGAGCTCGCCAAAGAAGGGGCGTTCCTTGTGGACCGCGTAGAAGCCTTCGGCCTGTTCCCGGCTCATGTGGATGCGCTTCGACGCGACCACGCGCAGGCCGGCGTCTTCCAGCATCTTGGTGACGGCGCCGGTGATGTTGCGACGCGTGGCGTCGGGCTTGATGATCGAGAAAGTGCGAGTGACCGCCATGGGGGAAGCTCCTGGTTATTATGATTTGTGAAGGGCGCGCCTCTAGCCGCGCTTTTGCTGCACTGCAAGGATAGAGCGCGCGGGTGCTAGGGCCCTTCGGACCAGCGGCCGTTTTCGTCCTGTTTCCAGAAGCGGTTGTCGACGTCGTCGCGCGCCGCGAGCGTGCGCCAGAGAGCGCGGGCGTCATCGATGCGGCTGTTGTCGAAGAGCAGGAAGGTGCGGTCGAACCCCAATGCTTCCTCGCGCCATTCGCCATCGGCAAGCGCGAGGTGGCTGGCGCGGTTGGGCGGCGACGGATCGAGCGTCCCCGCGATCAGGATCGGCTCAATCTCCTCGTCGGGCGATCCCGCCATTCCGTGCGGCAGGAAGCTCGCGGGATTCAGCGTCCACAGCGCCGCGTCGATCGCTTGCCGCTGCATCGCGGGCGCGGCGACCACCAACAGGCGATCGCCGTTTGCCAAGATGCGCGTCGCGAGCGCGGGGAGCACCCGTTCGACCGGGTCGCGGGTCAGCCGGTAAAAGTCGACGCGCGCCATGCTCCCCTTCCCGTTTCGCTCAGCCTTCGTGGTTCGTGGCGATGTAGCGGTCGAGCAGGCGGACGCCATAGCCGGTCGCGCCCTTCGCCCACACCGGGCCGTCCTTGTCGGCCCATGCCATGCCCGCAATGTCGAGATGCGCCCAGGCGACGCCGTCGCCGACAAAGCGCTTCAGGAACTGCGCCGCGGTGATCGAGCCGCCTTCGCGCGGGCCGATATTCTTCATGTCGGCGATCGGGCTGTCGATCAGCTTGTCGTAGGCAGGCGACAGCGGGAAGCGCCATAGCTTGTTGTTGCTGACCTCGCCCGCCGCGAGCAGGTCGGTCGCGAGCGTGTCGTCATTGGCGAAGATGCCCGCATATTCATGCCCGAGCGAAATCACCATCGCGCCGGTCAAGGTCGCGAGATCGACGATAACCTTCGGATTATAGGCGCTCTGCGCCCAGCTGATTGCGTCGCAAAGGACGAGGCGGCCCTCGGCGTCGGTGTTGAGCACCTCGACCGTCTGCCCCGACATGGTGGTGACGACGTCGCCGGGGCGCATCGCATTGCCGTCCGGCATATTCTCGACGAGGCCGACGACGCCGACGACATTCGCCTTCGCCTTGCGCCCCGCGATCGCCTTGATCGCGCCCGCGACTGCACCCGCGCCGCCCATGTCCCACTTCATCATGTCCATGCCCGCGGCGGGTTTGATGCTGATCCCGCCGGTGTCGAAGGTGACGCCCTTGCCGATGAACACGACGGGCGCCTCGCCCGGATTGCCGCCGTTCCAGCGCATCGCGAGCAGGCGCGGCGGGCGGGTCGAGCCCTGCGCAACGCCGAGCAGGGCGCCCATGCCGAGCGCCTTCATCTGGCGTTCGTCGAGCACTTCGATCTCGACGCCGAGGTCTGCGAGATGCTGGCAGCGCTCGACGAAGGTCTCCGGGTAAAGGATGTTCGGCGGTTCGGCGACGAGCGTCTGGGTCAGCGCGACACCATCGGCGATCGCCTCATTTTCGGCCCAGCGGCCCGACAGGTCGCCGTGCGGCGACGCGATCGTCACCGTCTTCAGGCTCGGCTTCGCGGTGTCGGCGAGCCGCGTGCGATAGGTATCGAGGCGCCAGTTGCGCAGGCGCGCGCCCATCGCAAAGGCGAGGATATCGTCGGCATCGCTCGCGCCCGTGCTCGCGAAATCGACTTGAACGGCAGTGGCGCCGCTCGTCTGCAGCTTCGCCGTCAGCGCCGCCCCGCCGCGCTCTAGATCCTGCTCGCTGCCCTCGCCGATGCCGACGAGCAGCAGGCGCTTCGCCTGGTCGCCGTCGAGCGCCGCGGTCTCCGCGATCGCGCCCGCAGCGCCGTCGAAGCGCGCCTGCGCCGCTGCGGCGCCGAGCAAGGCGCCGAGTTCGCCGGCCTCGCCCTTGCGGACCGGAAATGCGACGACGTCGGCAGACGCGTCGATTTGCGCGACAAACTGAATGTCCATGCCTTAACTTTCTTATGCGATGATTGATTGGAACGTGGCGGACCGATAGGGGTTTCGCCTGCGAGTTGCAAAAACAAAGCAGCCGGTCCAAGCCGGGTGGACGCAAGATAAGGTGTGGGACAAAGATATCAAATGAGCTGGACTTTGTTCCATCGGGCAGCGCGTGCGCGGCCGTTCTGGCTGGCGACGGCGAGCGGCGCAGCCTTGGCTGCGTGCCCCGTGCTGGCCCAGACGAACGACGAATCGACCCAGTCGGTTGAAGTGACGGGCCAGCCCAACCTGCAAACCCCCGACGTCGCCCCGACAACCACCGACGCCCCCGCGGTCCAGGCCGAAGATCAGATCGGCTTCGCCGCCGATGCCATGAATTACGACAGCGACACCGAAGTCGTCATTGCCGAGGGCAATGTCCAGATGAACCGCGAAGCGATCGAGATGCGCTCCGACAAAGTCACCTGGGACCGCAAGACGGGCAAGGTCTTCGCCGAGGGTAATGTCGTCATCAAGAATCCCGAGGGCGACACCGCCTATGGCGACAAGATCGAGCTGACCGACAGCTTGCGCGACGGCGTCGTCGAGAATCTGCTCGTCGTGCTCGACAATGGATCGCGGCTTGCTGCGATCAAGGGCACGCGGTTCGACAATGGCAATATCGAGTTGGAGAACGCCGCCTACACCCCCTGCCCGGTCGAGGACGACGAGGGCTGCCCCAAGAATCCGAGCTGGCAGATTCGCGCGGTCAAGGTGGTGTACGACCGGGCAAAGAACAAGATCCGCTACAAGGGGGCGCGTGTCGAGATTTTCGGCCTGCCGCTGATCCCGCTGCCGGGGCTCAGCCATCCGGCGAATCAGCAAGCCGGAAGCGGCCTTTTGGTCCCCGAAATCCGGCTCGACCGCAGCAACGGCTTCGAGATCGCGGTTCCCTATTATCTGCGCCTCGCGCCCGATCGCGACATCACGATCACGCCGCATGTCTTCACCAGCGCGGCGCCGATGATCGAGGGCGAGTTCCGCGCGCTGACCGACATCGGATCGTTCCGGATCAACGGCTATGCGACCTATGGCTCGCTCGTGCCGCTGACCGGCGAGGATCCGGACAGCCAGAAACGCTTTCGCGGCTACCTCGAAAGTGCGGGCAAGTTCCAGTTCGACCCGCGCTGGAGCCTCACCTATTCGGGCCGCATCGCGACCGACCGCACTTTCATGCGCCGCTATGACATCAGCCGCGACGATCGGCTGCGCTCGACATTCGAGCTCGAGCGGATCGGCGGCAACTCCTATCTGTCGATCGCCGGCTGGGCGACGCAGACGCTGCGCCGCAACGACGAACAGGGCCAACAGCCGATCGCGCTGCCGATCATCGATTATCGTCAGCGCTTCGCCGATCCGATCCTTGGCGGCCAGCTCGAACTGCAGCTCAACACGCTCGCGATCGGCCGCACCCAGGGCCAGGACACGCAGCGCGCCTTTGCCGGCGCGCGCTGGGATCTGCGCGGACTGACCGGGCTGGGCCAGGAAGTCACGCTGACCGCATTGGTCCGTGGCGACGTCTATCACAGCGACGAAAATCTTCTGACCGCCATCCCCGGCTATCGCGGCAAATCGGGCTGGCAGGCGCGCGGAATCGCCGCGATCGCCGCCGATATGCGCTGGCCGTTCGTCGGCGAATTCGCGGGCGGCACGCAAACGCTGACCCCGCGCGTCCAGATCGTCGCGACCCCGCCGATCGAGAATATCGACATTCCGAACGAGGATTCGCGCGCCTTCGACCTCGAAGACAGCAATTTGTTCGCGATTAACCGCTTCAATGGCCACGACCGGTTCGAGGATGGCGCGCGCATCACCTATGGCGTCGAATGGAATTACAGCCGTCCGGGTTTCAACATCAGCAGCGTCGTCGGGCAAAGCTATCGCCTGTCGGACAAGCCCAGCCTGTTCCCCGACGGCACCGGGCTGACCGACAGGACGTCGGATATCGTCGGGCGCACGACGGTCGCGTATAAAGATTTCCTCCGCCTGACCCACCGCTACCGACTCGACAAGGATAATCTGGCGATCCGCCGCAACGAATTCGACGCGACGATCGGCAGCCGCTCGACCTATGCCGTGCTTGGCTATTCGCGGCTCAACCGCGACATCCTGCTGCTCGGCGAGGATTTGCAGGACCGCGAGGAAGCGCGCGTCGGCGGGCGTGTCGCGGTGGCGAAAAGCTGGTCGATATTCGGGTCGGCGATCGTCGATCTGACGCAGCAAAGCGACGACCCGCTGAGCGATGCTGACGGATTTGAGCCTATTCGCCACCGTTTGGGCGTCGCTTATGACGATGAATGTCTGTCGATCGCGCTGACCTGGCGCCGCGACTATGCCGACACCGGCGACGCGCGCCGCGGCAACAGCTTCTCGTTCCGCATCGCGTTCCGCAATCTGGGGTTCTGAGACACTTCGCTCAGACTAGGTTCAGCGTCCGCGGCGCATCTGTCGGCATCAAACGGTCTATTTGGCGATTGCGCTGGACCATCGGGCGTGTCCACTGATACGGAGCGTCCGGACTTTCTCGAATAGGGTAAAGATGACCAAATTTTCGACCATGACCGGCCTGATCGCCTTGGCCGCCGTCGGCGTAACGCCCGTGCTGGCCCAGACCGTTGCCGACAGCGACGTTCCGACGACCAGCCTGAACATTCCCGGTAATGTGCAGCTTTTCGGCGATGCTAAGCCGAACGTCTATCGCCCCTCCGCCACCGTGAACGGCGAGATCATCACCGCAACCGACATCGAGCAGCGCATGGCGCTGATCCGCATTGCGAACAATAATGTCGAATTGCCGCCCGAGGAAATCCAGCGGCTGCGCAGCCAGGTGTTCAGCAACCTGATCGACGAGAAATTGCAAATTCAGGAAGCCAAGGCAGCCGACATCACCATCGACGAGAATGTCGTCAACGATCAGTTCGCCCGCCTGGCCACGCGTTTCAAACAGACGCCGGAGCAGTTTTCGACCTATCTCGTGTCGAAAGGCTCGTCAGCAGCGGCGGTAAAGCAGCAGATCCGCGGCGAGTTCGCCTGGGATCGCTTGTTGTCCCGCAACATCCAGTCGACGACCAACGTCTCGACCGAAGAGGTCGACCTGATCGTCAAGCAGATGGAAGCAACCAAGGGCCAGGACGAATTCCACCTTGGCGAAATCTATCTGTCGACGACGCCCGAAACCGCCCCCGCGGTCGCCGAAAATGCCAAGAAGATCATTCAGGCGTTGCAGGCCGGGGGCAGCTTCGCCGCCTATGCGCGCCAGTTTTCGGAAGCATCGACCGCCGTCGTCGGCGGCGACCTGGGCTGGGTGAAGGCCGGGCAGCTCCCCGGATCGATGGGCGAAGCCGCAACGCAGATGCAGCCCGGCCAGCTTGTCGGCCCGGTCGAGGTACCAGGCGGTGTGTCGATCATGCTGATGATCGACCGGCGTCAGGTGCTGACCGCCGATCCGCGCGATGCGATCCTCAGCCTCAAGCAGATTTCGCTCGATTTTCCTGCCGGCACCACCCCGGCCAAGGCGTCCGAGCTCGCGGGCCAGTTCGCCGAAAAGACGCGCGGCATCGCGGGTTGCGGGGCAGCCGACGCGGTGGCGCAGAGCCTGGGTGCGAGCGTCGTGTCGCGCGACAATATCGAGATGCGCGCGCTTCCGGCCCCGCTGCAAGCGACGCTTGCCAACCTGCAGGTCGGCCAGACGACGCAACCCTTCGGCGCTGCGAACGAAGGCGTTAGCGTCCTCGTGCTGTGCGGCCGCGACTTGCCGCAGACCGCGACCGCCCCGAACCTCGAGCAGATCGAACAGAAATTGCTGGAAGATAAGGTCAACAAGCGGGCCCAGCGCTATCTGCGCGATCTCCGCCGGGATGCTGTGATCGAATATAGCTAAGCTTATGTGTGATCCCAGCCATCGACAGCCGATCGCGGTCACCATGGGTGACCCGGCCGGCGTCGGCCCCGAAGTCACGGCCCGCGCCTGGGCGGCGCGCCGCGAGCATAATTTGTCCCCCTTTGTCGCCATCGGCGATGCGGCGGCGATGACCGCCGTTTGGGACGGCCCTGTCGCGCGCGTCGGCGACATGGACGAGGTGTTGCAGGCGTTTGGCGACGCCCTGCCCGTATGGCATCTGGAGGACAGCGGCCCGCTGACCCCCGGCGTACCGACCGCGGCCGGCGCGACCTGTGCGCTCCACGCGCTCGAGACCGGCATCGGGCTGACCCGCAATCAGGCAAGCTCGGCGCTCGTCACCGGATCGGTGTCGAAATATGCGCTCCACGGCATCGGCTATACGCATCCGGGGCAGACCGAATTCATAGCCGAACGCTGCGGCGTTACCGCCACCAATGCCGTGATGATGCTGGCCGGGCCGACCTTGCGCGTCGTACCGCTGACGGTTCACATCCCGCTGTCCGAAGTGCCCGAGCGGCTGACGATCGAGCTGATCGTCGCGAAAGCGCGGATCGTTGCACGCGGGCTCAAGCGCGATTTCGGGATCGAAGCACCGCGTATCGCACTCGCCGGGCTCAACCCCCATGCGGGCGAGAGCGGCCAATTGGGCAGCGAGGAAGAGCGGATCATGGCACCTGCCATCGCGCAGCTCGCCGAAGAGGGGATTGTCGTCGACGGCCCATTCGCCGCCGACAGCCTGTTCGCCCCCGCGGTTCGCGCAAATTATGACGCGCTGCTTTGCCCCTACCACGACCAGGCGCTGACGCCGTTCAAGGCGCTGCATTTCCACGACGGGGTCAATCTGACGCTCGGCCTACCGATCATCCGCACCTCGCCCGACCATGGCACCGCGTTCAATATCGCGGGCACCGGCACCGCCGACCCGGGACCGACGATCGCGGCAATCGCGATGGCGGCCCAGCTCGCCGCAGCGCGCGAGCGCAGCTACGCGCCGGCGAAGTGACGATCGAACCCCAGGTTCCGCTACCACCGCTTCGCGAGACGGTGCGCACCCACGGCCTGCAGGCGAGCAAGGCGCTGGGGCAGAACTTCCTGTTCGACGAGCAATTGCTCGATCGCATCGCGGCGATCCCCGGCGATCTGGGCGGCGTGACGGTGTTCGAGGTCGGCCCCGGCCCCGGCGGCCTGACGCGCGCACTGTTGCGGGCGGGCGCGAAGGTGATCGCGGTCGAGCGCGACGACCGCTGCCTGCCTTTGCTCGGCGAGCTTGGCGAAGCCTTTCCGGGGCAGCTGACGGTGATCGCCGACGATGCAATGGCGGTCGATGTCAATGCGCTGACCGGCGGCGTACCATATCATATCGTCGCTAACCTGCCCTATAATGTCGGCACCGCGCTGTTCACGCGCTGGCTGGAGCCCGCGGCTTGGCCGCCGCGCTGGCTGTCGCTGACCCTGATGTTCCAGCTCGAGGTCGCCGAACGCATCGTCGCGCCGGTCGGGTCCGATGCCTATGGGCGGCTCGCTGTGCTCGCGCAGTGGCGCTCGACCGCGAAGATCGCGATGAAGGTCCATCGCTCGGCCTTCACGCCGCCGCCGAAGGTGATGTCGGCAATCGTCCATGTAACGCCCGCCGATCAGCCCGAAGGCGTCAATCCGAAGCTGCTGTCGAAGCTCACCGAAAAAGGCTTTGGCCAACGGCGCAAGATGTTGCGGCAGAGCTTGAAGGGCGTCGAGGGTGCGGTTGCCGCGGCGGACGCGCTGGGGATCGAACCGACGCGGCGCGCGGAGACGGTCAGCGTTGCCGAATGGGTCGCATTGGCACGGAAGCTCGGCGCCTAATCAGTTCTGGTTGCTCGTCGCACCCACCGTGGCAACCGGTTTCGGCACAAGCACTTCGGCGGCAACGACGCGCTTCGATGCGCTCGAGGCTATCGTCTTTTCCAGCGCCGCGACTTGCGGACATTTCTCGCTGCAGACGCGTTGCGCCTCGACGAGTTTCTCGCGCGCGAGTTCCAGCGCGCCCTTGTCGGCGAGCGCCTCGCCCTGCCCCGTCAGCGCGACGATATCATTGGGTTCGAGGACGAGCGCCTCGCGATAGAGGCCGATCGCCTTGCCCGGCAGTCCCTGCGCGCGCGCCACCTGCGCCAACGCGATGATCGCCGAACGGTTGCGCGGGTCGGCGGCCAGTGCCGATTCATAAAAACCGATAGCGGCGTCGAGGTCGCCGGCGTCCTGCGCCTTATGACCTTCCTGCTGGAGCGCAATCGAGCGCGGGAAGATATCGTTGTCGGCGCGCTGCGCATCGGACGCCGTGGGCAGGCTAGCGAGGATCACTCCCGCAGTTAGAGCCAAAAAGCCGACGCGCATCGCATTCTCCCATCGCTTCATTGCACGCGATGCTAACATGGCGCCGTCAGTCGTGCGAGAAAAAATCCGTCGCATCCGTCACGGCCCGGCGTGAGCAGAAAACCGCTGCCCGCAGCGCGTCCCACGCCTTCGGGAAGATAGCCGTCGTCGGCCGTCCAGCCGGGATGTCGTTTCAGAAAATCGTCCACCTGTGCCCGCCCCTCGCGCGTGATGATCGAGCAGACAGCATAGAGGAGTTTGCCCCCCGGCGCCACAAGATCGGCGCCGATGTCCATCAGCTTCGCCTGTTCGGCGACATGGCGGTCGAGCCGCACGGGCGTCGAACGCCAGCGCAGTTCGGGGCTGCGGCGCCAAGTGCCACTGCCCGAACAGGGCGCGTCGACGATGACGCGATCGGCCTTGCCCATCCGGTCGGCGAGCATCGCGCGTTCCTGCCCCGGATTGAGCAGCAATGTTTCGATCGCCGTTGCCCCGGCGCGGTGCGCGCGCGGCGGCAATTGCTGAAGCCGCGCGCGATTGGTGTCGCAGGCGAGGATCGCGGCTTCGTCGCCGGCCGCCGAAGCGATCGCGAGCGTCTTGCCGCCGGCGCCGGCACACAGATCAATCACCACCTCCCCGGCTTCGGCGCCCAGCGCGGCCGCGGCATATTGGCTCGCCGCGTCCTGCACCTCGAACTGACCCTCGGCGTAGGAGCTGTGCTGGACCGCCGCCGTTTCGCCGGGCAGACGCCAGCCGTCGGCGAGGCCGGCAATCGCTTCGCCGTCCGGAAAGATCAGCGCGAGTTCGTCACGGCTCGACCGCAGCCGGTTGGCGCGCAGGTCAAGCGGTGCGCGCGCCAGCATCGCCTCGCGATCCGCCTTGCCGACCAGCGGGTCGAATAATTTTATCAGTGCGGGAGTGGCGATCCCGGTTTCGGCGCGCGGCTCATCGGCCGAAATCGCAGCTGGGCCATAGGGTGTGCCATCAAACAATGCGGCGAGTTCGGGGTCGGCATCGGCAAGCGCCAGCATCGCGGCGCGGCCCGAGGCCGGCACCGACCGCACGCCGCGGATCGCGTCATAGACAAGGCCCCGGATCGCACGGCGATCCTTCGATCCGGCATAGCGGCGCGCGCGCATCGCCTCGGCAAAAATCGCGTCGGCTGGCGCCCCGCCGTCGCGCGCAGAGGTGGCGATGGCATCGAGGATCTCGATAGCGGTCTGGACGCGGGCTGCGGGGGTCATGGCTTTTCCTTTTTCTCGTCATTGCGAGCGACACGAAGCAATCCAGTGGTGGTTTACGCGGGCTCCGGATTGCCGCGTCCCCCGGATCAAGTCCGGGGTCCTCGCAATGATGAAGCGAAAACCTCAACCAGCCGGATAGTTCGGTGCTTCGCGCGTGATTGCGACGTCATGGACATGGCTTTCGCGCAGGCCCGCGTTGGTGATGCGCACGAATTTGGCGCGCTCGCGGAAATCCTTGAGCGTGCGGCTGCCGGTATAGCCCATCGCCGCCTT
Source organism: Sphingopyxis fribergensis (assembly GCF_000803645.1). Classification (NCBI taxonomy): domain Bacteria; kingdom Pseudomonadati; phylum Pseudomonadota; class Alphaproteobacteria; order Sphingomonadales; family Sphingopyxidaceae; genus Sphingopyxis; species Sphingopyxis fribergensis. The sequence goes on from NZ_CP009122.1 coordinate 2,699,764, forward strand.
CACGCCGCCGACCATCTGGTGGATCACGTCCTTGGCCGGGCCCTTGAACGGCACCTGCCCCTCGATGCCTTCGGGGACCAGCTTCATCTGGTCCTTGATGTCCTGCTGGAAATAGCGGTCGGCCGAGCCGCGCGCCATCGCGCCGACGCTGCCCATGCCGCGATAGCTTTTATAGGTGCGGCCCTGATAAAGGAAGGTTTCGCCGGGCGCCTCGGCGGTCCCCGCGAGCATCGATCCGACCATCACGCTCGACGCGCCCGCCGCCAGCGCCTTGGCGACGTCGCCCGATGTACGAAGGCCGCCATCGGCGATGACGGGGACGCCCAGCTTCGCAGCCGCCTCGACGCTGTCGAGGATCGCGGTGAGCTGCGGCACGCCGACACCCGCGACGATGCGCGTCGTGCAGATCGAGCCGGGGCCGATGCCGACCTTCACGCCGTCGGCGCCCGCGTCGATCAACGCGCGCGTCGCGTCGCCCGTCGCGACATTGCCCGCGAGCACCTGGACGCGGTTCGACAATTTCTTGATCCGCGCGACGGTCTCGCCGACGCCCTTGCTGTGGCCGTGCGCGGTATCGACGACGATCAGGTCGCATTCGGCCTCAAGCAGCGCCTCTGCGCGCTCGACGCCGCTATCGCCTGTGTTCGTCGCTGCGGCGACACGCAGGCGGCCGCTGGCGTCCTTCGTCGCGTCGGGGAAATTGACCGCCTTTTCCATATCCTTGACGGTGATCAGGCCGATGCAATGATAATCATCGTCGACGACGAGCAATTTTTCGATGCGGCGCTGGTGAAGCAGCTTGCGCGCCTCGTCCTGCCCGACCCCGGGGCGCACCGTCGCAAGATTTTCCGCGGTCATCAGTTCGCGCACCGGCTGGCCGGGATTATCCGCAAAGCGGACGTCGCGGTGGGTCAGGATGCCGACGAGCTTACCGCCGGGTTCGACGACGGGGATGCCCGAAATCTTGTGTTGGTCCATCAGGGCCGTCGCGAACGACAGTGGCGCGTCGGGCGTGATTGTGATCGGGTTGACGATCATGCCGCTTTCGAAGCGCTTGACCTGGCGGACCGCAGCGGCCTGTTCCTCGACGGTCAGGTTGCGATGGAGGACGCCGATGCCGCCGATCTGCGCCATCAATATCGCCATATCGGCCTCGGTCACTGTATCCATCGCCGACGACAGGATCGGGATGTTGAGGCTGATTTCGCTGGTTAGCTGGGTCGACAGGTTCGCGTCCGACGGCAGGATATCCGACGCGGCGGGCACCAGCAGCACATCGTCGAAGGTCAGGCCGGTGATGATTTCCATGGGTGCCACTTTCTGGTGCGGGCGGCGCCTGTCCCGGTTTTCCGGGCGGCACACGCGATTCGTTTGGTGGCGGCCCATGTAACCAGTCGCGCGCGGGCGCGCCAGTGGGTGACGAACGATTATTTCGCGTAGAGCGGGATCAATGGCGGGCACACCGAAAAGTGAGGTCGCGCGCCAAAAAATGTAACCGGTTGCATTGCCTCGGGCCGCTCGTTAGACCGCTCCCGCATAACATAGTTTCGGCGAAGAGGATATTCTGGATGACCATGCCCAGCCAGGCGACCACCCAAGGCGGCGGTCGCTCGAACGCGATGGCGGCCTTTGCCGCTGTGACCGTTTTGTTTTTCGCCTGGGGCTTCATCACCTCGCTGATCGATCCGCTGGTCGCCGCGGTGAAGGGCATCTTCACGCTGAGCGACGCCGAGGCGCAATTGTCGGCCTCGGCCTTCTTCATCGCCTATGGCCTGATGTCCTTCCCTGCCGCCGCGCTGATCGCGCGATTCCACTCGGTGCCGTCGATCCTGACCGCGCTGTCGACTATGGTCGTCGGCTGCCTCGTCATGCTCGCCGCCGCGAACCTCGCGATTTACCCGCTCGTCCTCGCAGGGCTATTCATTCTAGCAAGCGGCATCACGATTTTGCAGGTCGCGGCGAACCCGCTCGCGGCGGCGCTCGGCGATCCGAAACGCAGCCATTTCCGCCTGACCTTCAGCCAGACCTTCAACAGCTTCGGCACCTTCCTCGGCCCGCTGATCGGCGCGCACCTGTTCCTCGAGGGCGTCGAGGTCAAGGAAGGCACGGTGGTTACCGAAGCGGTGCGCACGCAGGCGCTCGCCGGGATCGATTCGGCCTATTTCTGGATCTGCGGCCTGATCGTCGCGCTCCTGCTGTTCTTCTGGGTTAGCCGGCGGATCGTCAACGAAGCGGTGCCGCCCGCGCCGATCGGCGAACGCGCAGGAATTGGCGAGCTAATCCGCGAGGCCTTTTCGTCGCGCTGGGCGCTGATCGGCGGGCTTGCGATCTTCCTCTATGTCGGCGCCGAGGTTGCCATCGGCACGCAGATGGCGCTGTTCCTCAACAGCGATGCGATCTGGGGCCAGTCGGACGCCGCCTTCGGCACGTTCGGCTGGATTATGGGCAATGACGGCGTCCCCGGCGTTTCGTTGCAGGAGGCCGGCAAGGCCGTCGCGCTTTACTGGGGCGGCGCGATGGTCGGCCGGGCGATCGGTTCGGTGATGTTAGCACGCTTCTCGGCGTCGAAGATGCTCGCCACCTTCACCGCCATCGCCGCCTTGCTCTGCCTCTATGTCGTCCTTGTCGGCGGCGTGACGGCGGGATTTGTCGCGCTGTCGATCGGCCTGTTCAATTCGATCATGTTCCCGGTGATATTCACGCTGACGCTCGAACGCTCGACCGCGCGCGCCGAGGCGACGTCGGGGCTGCTCTGCACCGCGATCGTTGGCGGGGCGGTGATCCCTTACTTCATCGGCCTGCTTTCGGGCTCGGTCGGCTATGCTGCCGCACTGATCCTGCCGGCCGCCTGCTATGTCCTGCTTTGCGTCTTTGCCATCGCTGCCGGACGGGCGCCGGCGCGCCAGGCGAGCGCGGGCGTCACCGTCCACTGAGGCCCGAAGAACGAGGGGGATATGGCCGGACTGTCGATCCAGGGTGCACGCAAGAGCTTCGGTGCCACCGAGGTGCTGAAAGGCGTGTCGATCGATGTCGCCGACGGCGAATTCACGGTGATCGTCGGTCCGTCGGGATGCGGGAAATCGACGCTGTTGCGGTCGGTCGCGGGGCTGGAGGAACTGACCGGCGGCAGCATCGTCATCGGCGAGCGCGATGTCACCAGCCTGCCGCCGTCGGAGCGCGGCATCGCGATGGTGTTCCAATCCTATGCGCTTTACCCGCATCTGACGGTGCGCGAGAATATGGCGTTCGGGCTGAAGATCGCGAAAGCGGCGAAGACCGAAATAGATAAAGCCGTGCGGCGCGCGGCGGAGATTTTGAACATCGAAACGCTGCTCGATCGCAAGCCCGCGGCGTTGTCGGGCGGGCAGCGGCAGCGTGTCGCGATCGGCCGCGCGATCGTGCGCCAGCCGCAGATATTCCTGTTCGACGAGCCGCTGTCCAACCTCGACGCCGATTTGCGCGTGCGGATGCGCTACGAGTTCGCGAGCCTGCACCGGCAGCTTGGCACCACGACGCTGTATGTGACACACGATCAGGTCGAGGCGATGACGCTCGCCGACCGGATCATCGTGCTACGCGACGGACGGATCGAGCAGGTTGGCACGCCGCGCGAACTTTACGAACGACCGGCGAATATCTTCGTCGCGCAGTTTCTTGGTACGCCGCGGATGAATATCCTGGCCGCGACAGTGGCCGACGATGGACGGGCCGAACTCGCGGATGGTCGACGCATCGCCTTGCCCCCGCTTGCGGTGCCGCTTGCCACCGGAACTCCGTTCTCGATCGGTATTCGGCCCGAAGACATCGCGATCGGCGACGCACCTGGCGCACTGCAGTTCACGATCCGCTTTATCGAGCGGCTCGGCGGGCTTGCGACGCTTCATCTGGTCGGACGCCAGGGCGACGAGCCGATCGCTTGCCAGTTGCGCGACGACGGCGGTCTCGGCGAGGGCGACACGGTCTTTGCTTTGCTGCCACCCACGCATCTGCACCTGTTCGGCGCAGACGGTCAGGCGTTGCAGACGGTGGGGGAATGACCTTGCATTTCGCCTGTGTAACCGGTTACGGTGCAACCGTTTCCGCGCCCAGCAAGAATAAAAATACAGAGTCGCAACAGCGGCTTGGCGCCATTTGAGGGAAGGGGCCCGACCGCATGGCTACATTGAGGGACGTCGCCCGCGAAGCGGGGGTTTCGGTGGCGACGGCATCGCGGGCGATAAACGGGCTTGGCAATGTCACCGCGCCCACAAAAGCCGCGGTGATGGCGGCGGTAAAAAAACTGAACTTCGTCCCGCACAGCGGCGCGCGCAGCCTGACGCGGCGCAAGACCGACACCGTCGGTGTCATCCTGCCCGACCTGTTCGGCGAATTCTTCTCCGAAATCATCCGCGGCATCGACCTTGTCGCGCATGAATCGGGCATGCACCTCTTGCTCGGCAACATGCACGGCAGCACGCACGAAACCGCAGCCGCGATTGCCGCGATGCGCGGGCGCGTCGACGGGTTGTTGGTGATGCCGCCCGACCTGAAACCCGAACTGCTGTCGGATTATCTCGACCCGACGCTGCCGACGGTACTGCTTAACTATGACGCGGGCTCGCTCGACCTGCCGTTCGTCGCGGTCGACAATTATCGCGGCGCCTATGCGATGACCGAAGCGCTGCTCGCGCGCGGCGCGCGGCACGTCGTCCATATCGCGGGACCGAAGCACAATCGAGACGCGCGCGACCGCCAGCGCGGCTTTGTCGACGCGATGGCGAAGTTCGCGGGAGTGCGAAATCCCGCGATCCTTCCGGGCGATTTTTCGGAAGAGAGCGGGCTGAAGGCGGCCGGGTTGCTCGTGCAGGGGCAATTGCCCGTGGATGCGGTGTTTGCCGCGAACGACCAGATGGCGGTCGGACTGATCGCGGGACTTGCCGACTCGGGCAAGTCGGTGCCGGGTGACGTCATGGTGGCAGGGTTTGACGACATCCCGCTCGCACGCCATCTCAATCCGTCGCTGACGACGATGCAGGTCCATATCGACCGGCTGGGGTCGACCGCGATGATGATGCTGTTGCGCATCCTGCGCGGCGAGACGCTAGGCAGCGCGAGCGCGACGATCCTGACCCCGGCGCTGATTGCGCGCGGAACAACCGTTGTGGCGGCGCAGGCGACGACGGCGCAGCCATGACGTGCGTGGGCGCCCGATGGAGGTGACGCGGCGCCAGATGACGGGCGCGCTCGCGGCGCTGCCCCTGCTCCCGGCGCTTGCTGCGTGCAGTGCGCGCGGAGACGGCGCGCTGACCGTCTGGGCTATGGGCAATGAGGCGGCAAGCCTGCCCGAATTGCTGAAGGTCATCGGCTGGCCGGCAAATGCGCCGGCGATCGAGGTTCAACCCTTGCCCTGGACCGCGGCGCACGAGAAATTGCTCACGGGCTTTGCCGGGGGATCGCTGCCAACGGTCGGACAGGTCGGCAACAGCTGGATCGCCGAGCTGGCGGCGATCGGCGCGATTGCGCCGGTGCCCGATCGTGCGCTGGGGATGCTCGACGACCAGTTTGCCGCGGTGGTCGATACGAACCGCATCGGCGGGGTGGCGTGGGCAATCCCCTGGTACGTCGACACGCGGCTGCAATTTTACCGCAAGGATCTGTTCACGCGCGCCGGATATGACGCGCCACCGGCCGACTGGGCCGGATGGAAGACGGCGCTGCACAAGGTGAAGCGTCAAGCCGGTGCGGGCAATTACGCCCTGCTCTACCCTCTCAACGAATATGAGCAGTTGACGACACTCGCGCTGTCGGCGGGCGCGCGGATGCTCCGCGACGATGGCGCGCGTGGTGCTTTTTCGGACCCCGAATTCAAAGCCGCGCTCGCCTTTTACAAATCCCTGTTCGACGAAGGGTTGGCGCCGGTCGCGTCGATGGCGCAAATCTCCAACGTGTGGGACGAGTTCGCGAAGGGCTATTTCAGCCTTTTCCTCTCGGGCCCGTGGACGATCGGCGACCTGAACAGCCGTCTTGCGCCCGACATGCAAAACCATTGGGCGACCGCGCCCAACCCCGGCCCCGACAGCATCGGATCGGCCGCTCCCGGCGGATCGAGCCTCGTGGTGTTTGCGGGCAACGATCATGGCGATGCGGCTTGGGATCTGGTGTCGCGGCTGATGGCGCCCGCCGCGCAGCTGAAGTTCCAGCAAATCACCGGCGACTTGCCCGCACGGCGTTCGGTTTGGGCGAAAGCGGGGCTTGCGGGCGACCCGATCGTCGCGCCGTTCGCGACCCAGCTCGACCATGCCACCCCGCTGCCAAAGGTGCCCGAGTGGGAGCGCATCGTCACCGAGATGCAGATCGTCGCCGAACGCATGGTGCGCGGGCAGTATAGCGTCGACGAGGCGGCGAAAGAGATCGACGTTCGCGCCGACCGCCTGCTCGAAAAACGGCGCTGGATGCTGGAGAAAGGCCGCACGCGGTGAGCGCCGCTGGGCGGGTCAGCGAAGCGCGCGCGGGTTGGGCGATGTCGTCGCCCGCGCTCGCCGCCATTATCCTCTTCTTCGTCCTGCCTGCGATCGCGTCGCTGGCGTTGAGCTTTACCGACTTCGACATCTACGCACTCGCCGATATCGGCAATTTGCGCTTCGTTGGCTTCCAGAATTACGAAAGACTGATCGGTAACCCGCTGTTCTGGAAAGCGGTCACGAACACCCTGCTTTTCGTCGGCTTCGGCGTGCCTTTCATTGTCGCACTGTCGCTGTTCGCGGCGATGCTCGTTAATTCGCGCTGGCTGAAATGGCGGCCGGTGTGGCGTGTCGCACTGTTCGCGCCCTATGTGACGACGCTCGTCGCGACCGCGGTGGTTTGGCGCTACCTCCTCCACACGCGATACGGCCTCGTCAATTATCTGCTGTCGCTATTCGGCATTGCGCCGATCGACTGGCTCGGCGATCCGCATGCGTCGCTGCCCGCGATCCTGATCTTCGTGGGGTGGAAGACCTTCGGCTATAATATGATCATCTTCCTCGCCGCGCTGCAGACGGTCCCGCGCGAACTCGACGAGGCGGCGCGGATCGACGGCGCGGGGTGGTTCACGCGCCTGCGCCATGTCATCCTGCCCGCGATTGCGCCCACGGTGCTGCTCGTATCGGTGCTGACGGTCGCGGGCATGTTCCAGCTGTTCGCCGAACCCTATGTGATGACGCAGGGTGGCCCCGCCCAGTCGACCGTTACCATCCTCTATTTCATGTACGAGGAAGGGTTCAAATGGTGGAACCTCGGATCGGGCGCGGCAGTCGCCTTCCTGCTGTTCCTGTGCATACTTGCGGTGACTTTGGTGCAATTGCGGCTCGCGAAACGGAGCGGTGCGATATGAGCCTGCGCCGCTGGTCCGTGACCTTGCTCACCGCGTTCGTCGCGCTGCTGACCATCGCGCCCTTGCTGTGGATGCTTTCGGTCAGTTTCATGGCGCGCGGCGAAGCATCGGCATTCCCGCCGCCCTTGCTGCCGAGCGACCCCAGCCTCGACAATTACCGCATGTTGTTCGGCAGCTTCGGCATCGGCCGTTTCCTGCTCAACAGCCTGCTGATCTCTACACTCGCGACCGTCCTCGCGCTGCTTTTCACGATCCCGGCGGGATACGCCTTCGCCAAGCTGCGCTTCAAGGGCCGCGATGCGACCTTCCGCCTGCTCGTCGCGGCGCTCGTGGTGCCGGGGCAGATCGGGATGCTGCCCTTGTTCCTCGAACTCAAGGCGATGGGGCTCGTCAACAGCTATGCCGGCGCGCTGGTGCCGTGGCTCGCGGGCATTTTCGGCATCTTCCTCGTCCGCCAATATTGCCTGGCGATCCCCGACGAGATGCTCGAGGCGGCGCGGATCGATGGCGCGAGCGAAGCGCAGATCCTCCGCCGCATCGTGCTGCCGATCCTCACGCCGATCATCGTCACGCTGGCGCTTTTCGTTTTCCTCGGCAGCTGGAACGATTTCATGTGGCCGCTGATCATCCTCGCCGACCAGGACCTCTACACGCTGCCTGTCGCGCTCGCCGCGATGAGCCGCCAGCATGTGCAGGACAATGAGCTGATGATGGCAGGCGCAGTCATCACGACCCTGCCCGTGCTGATCCTCTTCCTTGCGCTTCAACGCTTTTACCTCACCGGCCTCCTGAGCGGGAGCGTCAAGGGATGACCTCTTCAACCAAGGACAGACATATGAGATATTGGACTGCGGCGCTGCTGGGGCTTGCCCTCGTGGCCTCGCCCGTCGCCGCAAAAACCAAGCTCGTTCCGGTCGAAGGGCAGACGCCGCAGCAGCCGATCGAGGCGGGCAATTATCCCTATCAGCTATTCGTGCCGAAGGGCTATTTGACCGACACGGCGAAGCAATATCCGCTGCTGATCTTCCTCCACGGATCGGGCGAGCGCGGCGACGATGTTGCGAAGGTCAAGGTCCACGGCCCGCCGAAGGTCGCCGAACGCGACCCCGCCTTCCCCTTCCTCACCGTGTCGCCTCTGCTCGGCGCCGATCAGGATTGGGACATCGCCAAGCTCGACGAGCTGGTCGACCATATCGCAAAGAATTATCGCATTGATCCCGCACGCGTTTACCTGACTGGCCTCAGCCGTGGCGGCCATGCGAGCTGGCGCTGGGCGATTGCCGAGCCCAAGCGCTTCGCGGCGGTGGCTGCAGTCGCGGGGCGCGGCAATCCGGGGGAAGCGTGCCGGTTGATGGACCTGCCCGTCTGGGCCTTCCACGGCGACCGCGACGACGTCGTCGCGCCCGAAGGCAGCTTTGCCATGGCGCGCGCGATCCGCGCGTGCGGCGGCCGCAAGGTCCGCCTGACCATCTATCCCGACCTTGGCCACAATGCCTGGGATCCCGCCTATGACGACCCGGCGCTTTACGCCTGGTTGCTCGAACAAAAGCTCCCCTCCGCAACGATCACCAACAAGGACAAAAAATGAGCAAGAGTGTCTTCCCCGACGATTTCCTGTGGGGCGCGGCGACCGCCGCCTATCAGATCGAAGGATCGCCGCTCGCCGATGGCGCGGGCGCGAGCATCTGGCAGCGGTTCAGCCACGATCCGCGGCTGATGGCGGTCAAGGGCGACACCGGCGACTTCGCCTGCGACCATTATAACCGCATGCCCGCCGATGTCGCGCTGATGAAGGAACTGGGGCTGAAAGCCTATCGCTTCAGCGTCAACTGGGGCCGCGTGCTGCCCGAAGGAATCGGGCGCGTGAACGAACCGGGGCTCGATTTCTACGAGCGCCTCGTCGACGAATTGCTCAAGAACGACATCGAACCGCTGCTGACGCTGCACCATTGGGATTTGCCCGTCGCGCTCGACGACAAGGGCGGCTGGCTTAACCGCGATATCGCCGGCTGGTTCGCCGACTATGGTTCGGTGATGTACCGCCGCCTCGACGGGCGCGTGAAGAAATGGGTGACGCTCAACGAACCGTGGGTGATTACCGACGGCGGCTACCTCCACGGGGCGCTCGCCCCCGGCCACCGCAACCTGTTCGAAACGCCGATCGCGAGCCACAATCTGATGCGCGCGCACGGCGCCGCGGTCGAGGCGTATCGCAGCGAAGGCGCGCACGAAATCGGCCTCGTCGTCAACATCGAGCCCAAATATCCGGCGAGCGACAGCGCGGAAGACGTCGCCGCAACCGCGCGCGCGCATGCCTATATGAACCGCCAGTATCTCGACCCGGCGCTGAAGGGCAGCTACCCGGCCGAACTCGCAGAGATATTCGGCGAAGCCTGGCCCCAATGGTCCGCCGACGACCTGAAGGCGATCAATCAGCCGGTCGATTTCATCGGCATCAATTACTACACGCGCAACGTCGTCAAGGCCGACCCGAACCAGTGGCCCGTCGGCGCCTCGCCGGTGAAACAGAATGCCACGCATACGACGACCGATTGGGAGGTCTACCCGCCCGCGCTGACCGACACGCTCGTCTGGTTCCGCGACACCTATGGCGACATCCCCGTCTATATCACCGAAAATGGCGCTGCCTTTTACGACCCACCGCAAGCCGGCCCCGACGGGATCGACGATCCGCTACGCTGCGATTATCTTCGCACGCATATTTCAGCGATCGGCGACGCAATCAAAAAGGGCGTCGACGTGCGCGGCTATATGGCGTGGTCGCTGCTCGACAATCTCGAATGGTCGCTGGGCTTTTCGAAGCGTTTCGGTATCGTCCATGTCGATTATGAAACACAGGTCCGCACGCCTAAACGCAGCGCGCGTTTTTACAGCAGCGTGATTGCAGCCAATGGAGGGAACCTCGGATGACCCGCAAAGTCCTGGCTCTCGCGGCGGCGCTGCTTGCCCTGCCCGCCGCGGCAAAAGAGCGTGCCGACCATTATGAGGCGATGACCTACAACATCCGGCTCGACGTCGCCTCGGACGGCGACAATGCCTGGCCGCACCGGCGGAGCGCACTGACCGGCCTTGTCGCTTATTACGCTCCTGACCTGGTCGGCATGCAGGAAGTGCTGCTGAACCAGAAGCAGGCCGTCGAGGCCGACCTTCCCGCATATCAATTCGTCGGCGTCGCGCGCGACGACGGCAAGGACAAGGGCGAGTTTTCGCCGCTGGGTTTCCGCCGCGAACGCTTCGACTTGGTCGCCTCGGGTACTTTCTGGCTGTCGCCGACGCCCGACGCCCCAAGCAAGGGCTGGGACGCTGCGCTCCCGCGCATCGCGAGCTGGGCACGGCTGAAGGACAAGGCTTCGCAGCATATGCTGCTGGTCGTGAACACCCATTTCGATCATATAGGCACGACAGCGCGGATCGAAAGCGCGAAACAGATTCGCCGCTGGATCGGCGACAATCGCAAGGCCGGGGAAACGGTGGTGCTGATGGGCGATTTCAACAGTCCGGCGACCAGCCCCGCGCATGGCGCGATCGTGGGCGACGCGCCAGGTCAGATTGCCTTGCACGATACGCTGACGATCAGCCGCACCCCGCATTTCGGACCACTCGGCACCTTCACCGGTTTCAAGATCGAACAGCTCGACCCGAGTCCGATCGACCATATCTTCGTCGGTGACGGCGTTGCGGTGCTGCGCCACGCGACGCTGACGCAGCAAACCGGCGGGCGCCTGCCGTCCGATCATTATCCGGTGCTCGCCGACCTCTGCGTCGGCAAGGGCTGCTGAGAATGCGATGGGGGCTGGCAGCGCTGCTTGCGGTGCTGCTGGCTGCTTGTTCGACCAACCCTGCTCCTGCGCCGTCACCCGCCGCCCCGGTCGCGGCGCGAACCGCTACCCAGCTGACGACGGGCTGGCAGTTCCGTTTCGACGATAGCCTGACTCCCGAAGCCGCAGCGGCGCTGGCAGATGCAGATTGGCAGACGGTTGCCCTGCCCCACACATGGAACCGGCTGGGCGAATATCGCGTCGGTCGCACCGGCGCGACCGACAACCGGCAGGGCAAGGGCTGGTATCGCCTCCGCCTCGACGGCTCGACCTTGCCTGCAGGCAAGCGTCACGTCATCGAATTCGACGCCGTCGGCAATCTCGCCGACCTGTGGGTGGGCGGCCGCCATGTCGGCAGCCACGCCGGCGCCTTTTCTCGCTTCCGCTTCGACCTCACCGATTTCCTCGACAAGGCGGGACCGAACACCATCCTGCTGCGCGCCGACAACAGCGCGCCCATAGCAGGCAGCACGACGCAGCATATCGTCCCGCTTGACGGCGATTTCTTTATCCATGGCGGCATTTACCGCCCCGCGCGTCTGCTTCATGTTGCGCCAAGCCACATCGCGCTCGACGACCATGGTGGACCGGGGGTGTATGCGACGCCGACCATCGTGGGCGGCGCGGGCAAGCTTGCGGTGCGCGTAAAGCTGACCGGAGCAACTGCGGGACAGAGCCTTGTCGCGGTTCTCCGCGATGGCGCGGGACGAACGGTGGCCGAAGGCACAATGCCGCTCACGGCGCAACAGGGCGAGGCTAGTTTAAGGCTCGACGTTGCTGCACCCCGGCGCTGGAACGGGCGCCCCGACCCCTATCTTTATCGCCTCGAAACCCGGCTGGCGGACGGCCGCGGCGCGGTCGACAGCGTCACCGTCCCCGTCGGCTTTCGCGAATTCCGTGTCGATCCGGCCAACGGTTTTTACCTCAACGGCAAGCACCTCCCGCTCCACGGCGTGTCGCGGCACCAGGATTATCTGGGCAAAGGCTGGGCCCTCGCGCCCGAGGATCATGCGCGCGACATGGCGCTGATCGCCGAAATGGGCGCGAACACCGTGCGCTTTGCGCATTACCAGCACGCGTCGGACTGGTTCGACCTTGCCGATCGCACTGGCATGATCGTCTGGGCCGAAGTGCCCTTCGTCAACCGGCCATCGAACGACGGCACGCCGGGATCGCCAGAACTGGTCGCCAACGCAAAGGCGCAGATGATCGAGCTGATCCGCCAGAATTACAACCATCCGTCGGTCGTCACCTGGGGGATCGGAAACGAGGTCGATCTCGACGTCGTGACGGGGCGAGCTCCCCCCGCCACCGATGCGCGCCCGCTGCTGCGCGAACTCAATGCGCTATCGAAGGCCGAGGACCCGACGCGGCCGACCGTGCTTGCCGATTGCTGCGAAGCGACGCACGAGGGCGCGGTTCCCGCCAGCGAACGGCCGCGCCAGCCGGTGCTGACCGGGATATCCGACCTGATGGGCTATAATCGCTATTATGGCTGGTATTACCGCGAGATTGGCGACCTTGGCCCGCATCTCGACCGGATGCACGCGCGCTATCCGGCGATCCCGATTTCGATCAGCGAATATGGCGCCGGAGGCGCGCTCAGCCAGCATGTCGAGGATGGCGCAACGCACAAGATCGCGCACGCCAGCCGCATGCATCCCGAAGAGTTCCAGAACTGGTATCACGAGCAAAGCTGGCCACAGCTCCGCGATCGCCCCTATCTTTGGGCCAACTGGATCTGGAACATGTTCGATTTCTCGTCGAAGATCCGGCAGGAGGGCGACGCCACCGACATCAACGACAAGGGTCTCGTGACCTACGACCGCAAGGTCAAAAAGGATGCTTTCTTCTATTACAAAGCCGAGTGGTCGACCGAACCGGTGGTCCATATCACCAGCCGCCGTTGGATGGTGCGCAGCGACCCGCTGACGAAGATCAGAGTTTACAGCAATGCGCCCGCCGTCGCGGTGACTCTAAACGGCAAACCGCTCGGAAACATCGCCTGCGTGGAGAGCATCTGCGAGATCAAGGACGTCGGCCTGACGCCCGGCGCGAACCGCGTTGTCGCCACCGCGCGCTTCGACGGCAGGGATGTGAGCGACAACGTCGAATGGACGTTGACGCCCTAACTACTTCGCCTTGTCGAGCCAGCCACCCTCGAACCCGATGCGTTTCAGCCCTCGCACAATATGCGGATTTTTACGCATCACCTTCCACACGAAGCCGCTGCGATGATTTTCCATCATCGCGAGAATCGGGCCCTGATCAATGCCAAGATAGTCGTTCGCGACCCAACCGTTCACCGGATCGACCTTTCCATCGGATGATTGCGCGCCGACAAAGGTGAAGCTGGGGTTGAACGCGTCCTTGAAGCCATAGCGGGTATAGAGCCGCTCGCCATATTGCGTCCGCATCGCCATCAGCGCCGGGATCGTCACTTCGGGGGCGAAGGCGACCGAACCGCCGGCCGCCGTCGGGACGACCGTGCCGTCGTCCACGACGCGGATCGCGCTGACGCCGCGCGCCATATAACCGTTGAAATTGCGGGCCGTGCCGCTGACACGATATTTGCCCTCCGAATATCCCGGTCCGTCGGACGCGGTCCAGCCCCAAATGTCGGCGCTGTATCCCGTCCACTTGTTCGGATTGTCGGCGCCATAGGCGCGCTGCGCCAGCGTCGCGCGGCGGCTGTTCTCGAAATAATCAATGCCCTTGCCGCGCATGAAATCGTCGCGGATGCCGCGGAAATCGACCCAGACATGGCTATATTGGTGCCCGAACATCGGCTCGAACTGCAGATGCTGCTGGCCGTAATAGGTGCCCCAGTCTTTTTCGAGATCGGCCGCCCAGCCCTTGTCCCAGGCATCCTTGCCGACGGCATGCGTCGGCGAGCCCATTGCGAGGATGTAGACGAGCATGCCCTCATTGTAGCCGATCCAGTCGTGCGGTTCCCACCCGGCCTCGGGTTTCCAGCCCATGGTGATACCGTGCGAATTCGGCTGGTTCGTCGCCTGTGTCCCGGTCGTATTGCGCTGCGCCCAGCGCCAGTCGACGCGCGTGTAGATTTTCTCGGCCAGGTCGCGAATCTCCGCCTCGACCGGATCCTCGCGGTCATAATAGCTTTGCGCGAACAGTACCCCGCCGAGCAGCAGGCTGGTGTCGACAGTCGAGAGCTCGACGTTCCGGAAGCGCGTTCCGTCGTCATTCTTCAGGAAATGATAGAAAAACCCTTTGTAGCCCGCCGCGCCCGCGACGCCGGGCCCCTGTGGCGCCGTCCAATAAAAGCGCAGGCAATCGCGCGTGCGCTCCGCTGCTTCGGAGCGCGTCACATAGCCGCGCTCGGCCCCGATGCCATAGGCGGTCAGCGCAAAGCCCGTCGCGGCGATCGACGAAAAGGGATTGCTCGGCCAGCGATCGGGCGCGAGGCAACGCTGGGTATCGGTCGTGTCCCAGAAATAGCGGAAGGTGCGCTCGGTCAACTCTTCCGAAAAGGCCGCTTCGCTCATCGGCGGCAGCGTCGCAGCCGGGGTGGCGGTCGACGGCACCGGAGTGGCAGCGCAAGCCGCCGTCAGCGCGACGAGGGGCAGGAGCGATGCCCCGATACGAAACGACATTCGATACTCCAAAAAAGTGAGGCGCCCGGCCCGCGGGAGGGGGTTGCGGGCCGGGCGCCTGTCAGCCGGTCAGAATTGGAAACCGGCCGATAGCTTGATGGTCCGCGGCGGCCCGTCAAGAGCCAGGTCGTTCTGGTTGCGCAATCCGGTGAGCGCATCGAACCCGCCGAAGTTGCGATCGTTGAACAGGTTGATGATGTCGAGACGGAAACGCAGGCGCGCTTCGTCGTTGATGAAACCGATCGGCACATATTTGGTGATCGAAAGGTCCATCTGACGATAACCCCAGCGATCGCCATTGCCCTCCGTCTCCGTCGAAATCGCGTCACGCGACGGCGGCGTGTCGCCCGTTCCCACGGTGTTGACGATCGCGCCGAGATATTTGGGCGAGGCGATCTGGAATTTGCCCGACAGGGTCAGTCCCCACGGAATATCGACCGTCCCCGCCATGACGAGGCGATGTTTCCGCACGCCGGTCGCAGTGATGTAGCCATAATCGTCGATGTTCGGGAAATCGAGGCTGAACACTTCACCGAATTGGCGGTTTTCCTTCGCATCGGTGTAGGTGTAGGTCGCATCGAGGCTCCACGGCGACGCCTGGGTATAGCGCTTCGTCAGCTTGAGATAGGCCGTATGCGCCTTCGTCTTCAGTCCATTATCGCCCAGGATGATCGACCCGAAAGGCGACGGCGGCGACCCGAAGGGTGAATCGGGGCTGCCCGTCGGCGGGAAGAAACTGCCGTCGGGCCGCCGGTTGCCGAGCAGGTAGACGAAACCGTCCTTGCTCGTGACATAGCTGTATCCGACTTCGGCTTCGAGCAGGTTGAAGCGTCCCCGCACGCCCAGGCTGAACTGATCGGAATAAGGCGTCTTCAGATCATTTTTGATGAAACGCAGCTCGCGCCCGGCCCCCGGCGGCAGGCCCGCGATCAGGTCTGCGCGCCCCTCGGGCGTCAGATAGACCGGATCCCACGCAATACAGGTGGGGCTTGGGTCGCAGACATTCGTAGTATCGCCCGGATTGTTGAAATTGAAGACGCGGTTGGCGAACAGCCCCTGACGAAGCTCCTGCTGGATGAAGTCGAACTGGGTCCGGTCATAGGACCGGCCGTATCCGCCAAAGATCGCGAAACGCCCCTCGTCATCGAGTTCATAGGTGAAGCCGATACGCGGCTGCCACGCCCCCTTGAACGCTTTTCGCTCCGAACCGGTCGAGATATAGTCGTTGATGTCGTAATCGGCATTCAGCAGGTTGGTATAGGCCGGGGTCACCGTGCCATCCGGTGCCGTGTACCCTGCCTGCCCGCTGACGAACGCCGCGATCGCGGGATCATGCTGATAGTTGAGGAAGGCGGGCGTCCGTTCATAATCCCAGCGCAGACCGACGTTGACCGTCAATCGGTCGGTGACCTCCCAGTCGTCCTGAGCGTAAATGCCGAACTGGAAATTCTTCGACCGGATATTGGGGTCGCCATCGGTCACCGGGGCGCTGAACTCCATCCGGTAAGGGATGGTGTCGTTGAAAGAAGCCCCCGCAGGATAGAGCGCATTGTAGATGAAGAGCGGGTTGACGCCACCCTGCTCGTTCGTGTTCAGCTTGACCCACTTCGCCTTCACGCCGACCTTGAACGTGTGGCTTTCGAGGCCCGTGTAAGTGAAATCGTTCGAAACCTGCCAGCCCTTCTGGCCCTTGTCCTGGAAGTTGCGCCCCGCGCCGATGCGCAGAATATCGCCGCGCTGCGTCGTTCCGGGGAGCGCTCCGGGAACGGTGGCATTGAAGAGCGAGACGTTGCCGAACACGGCCGGCCGCGGCCCCCAGGTCACATCCTCATAGGCGACCTTGAAATCGTTGACCCACGTATCGGCCGTATGTTCCCAGCGAGCGAGGCCGCGCCATTCCGCAACCTTCGCCAGCGTGCGCGTATCATAGGCGTCGAGGCCGTTGTTGATCTGTACGCCCGTTTCGTCGCGATACTTGCCCGACAATTCGAACAGGTCGCTCGACGTCGGGGTGAAATTGAGCTTTCCGAAGTAGAGATTCTCGTTGAACGTCTCGCTGGCCGTGCCGAAATTGGATTGATATTCCGTCGGGAAAAAGCTGACCGGCAGGTTGAGGCCCGGGGTGATCGTGCGCGGTTCGGTGCGCCGCTTGCCTTCGTAGGTCACGAAGAAGTGCAACATATCCTTGATGATCGGCCCGCCCAGCGCGCCGCCGAACTGGATATCGCGGGTCCGGATCTTGGGAATATAGGTCGGGAAATTTTCCGACGGGGTCCGGTCGCGCAGACTCTGGTTGGTGAAGTCGATAAAGCCTTCACCGTGGAATTCGTTGGTGCCCGACTTGGTCACCGCAGTGATCGCGACCGAACTCACCTGATCATATTCGGCCTTATAGTTCGAACCGATGACACGATATTCGCCGATCGCGAGCTGCGGGAACGGATTGCCCTGCGTTGAATCCTGGCCAGTAATGCCGTTCTTCAGCACATAGTCCTTCTGCCCGACGCCATCGATAAAGATGTTGACCGAATTGCTGCCCTGCGCGCCGCCCTGAAGCCGCGACTGACCGCTGGCGTTGGTGATGAACTGCACCCCAGGAGCAAGGTCAGCGAAGGCCAGGAAGTTGCGGTTATTCTGTGGAAGCTGGTCGATCAGGCGCTGCGAGATGGTCGTGCCGACTTCGCCGCCTTCCATCGAACGGATGCGGCTACCGGTCACGATGATCGCATCGTCGGCGCCCTCGGCGATGTCGGGCTGCGAGAAGTCGAAATCGAGCACCGCGCTCTGCGCGACGTTGAGGTTGAATTCGTCGGTCTGGCGCTTGCCCTGCGGTGTCGTGAGTTCGAGCCGATAGGTGCCGACGGGCAACGAAGCAAAGCTGTACCCACCATTCGCGCCGACGGTCGAGGTGCGCGTCAGGCCGGTGTTGACGTTGACGGCGGTAACTTCGGACACGCCGCCTTCGGCCTTCACCGTACCGCGCAGCGAGGCGCCCGATACCTGTGCGTGCGCAGGCGCAGCAACCGCTACGGCTATAGCGGCGGCGGCACTGCTCCAGGCCAGCGCAGCAGCGAGCGAACGAGCGCGCGACTGGCGTGCGGAAACAGTCTGAAAATCAAACGAAAACTTCACAGCATCCTCCCTGCATTGCGAACCCCGACTTTTCCTTGCGCTCGCCTCATGTGCCGACCGGCCTTGCCTCCGGTGCGGTGACGAGTCGCGGGAAACCGCGTCGTTGTTTTTTTGATTTGTAACCGGTTTCACGATCACTGTATAGAGGCAAGCGACGCAGACGGATGCAATCGGGGACCAGCCGGTTTTCGGCCGAAATTCGGCCAATCCGCGTGACAATGTATAAACAGACCCGACCGGGAAGGACGAATCATGCCGCCGATGAAGCGCAACCTCACACGCCTGACGCTGGCCACCCTGATGGTGGCCGGGACGCTTGCCCCCGCACCGCTGTTCGCAAAGCCCGCCATGAGCAACAATGAGGCGGGGACGATGGATTCCGCGGGCTGGATGCGCCCCGATCCGAAGATGGATCGGTTCATCGCCGACCTGATGGCCAAGATGACCATCGACGAAAAAGTCGGGCAATTGTCGCTGCTGACCAGCGACTGGGATTCGACCGGCCCGACGATCCGGCAGGGCTATCAGGACGACATTCGCAAAGGCCGCATCGGGTCTATCTTCAACGCCTTTACCGCCAAATATACGCGCGAATTGCAACGGCTCGCAGTCGAAGAGACGCGGCTGAAGATCCCGCTGCTCTTCGGCTACGACGTCATCCACGGCCACCGCACCATCTTCCCCATCTCGCTCGGCGAATCGGCGAGCTGGGACCTCAAGGCCATTGAAAAGGCAGCACGAATTTCGGCGACCGAGGCTTCGGCCGAGGGCATCCACTGGACCTTCGCGCCCATGGTCGACGTTGCGCGCGATCCGCGCTGGGGCCGCATGTCCGAAGGCGCGGGCGAGGATGTCTATCTCGGCAGCAAGATCGCGGTCGCGCGGGTGCGCGGCTTCCAGGGCGACGATCTGAAGCGCGTCGACACGATACTCGCGACCGCCAAGCATTTCGCCGCCTATGGCGCCGCCCAGGCGGGCCGCGACTACCACACCGTCGACATCTCCGAACGCACCCTGCGCGACGTCTATCTGCCGCCCTTCAAGGCGGCCGCCGATGCGGGCGCCGCGACTTTCATGACCTCGTTCAACGAATATGACGGCGTCCCGGCCTCGGGCAGCCATTATCTGCTGACCGATGTGCTGCGCAAGAAATGGGGTTTCAAGGGGTTCGTCGTAACCGATTACACGTCGATCAACGAAATGGTCCCGCACGGCTATTCGCGCGACCTGAAGCAGGCGGGCGAACAGGCGATCAATGCCGGGGTCGACATGGATTTACAGGGCGCGGTGTTCATGGACCACCTCGCCAAATCGGTCGCCGAGGGGAAGGTCGACGTCAAACGCGTCGATGAGGCCGTAAAGGCAATCCTCGAAATGAAATATCGCCTCGGCTTGTTCGACGACCCGTATCGCTATTCGGACGAAGCGCGCGAAAAGGCGACCGTCTATCGCCCCGATTTCCTTGAGGCGGCGCGCGAGGTTGCGCGGAAATCGATCGTGCTGTTGAAGAACAAGGGCAATGCGCTGCCCCTCGCCGCATCGGCGAAGTCGATCGCGGTGATCGGCCCGCTCGGCAACAGTAAGGAGGACATGATCGGCAGCTGGTCCGCCGCGGGTGACCGTAAGGAGCGGCCGGTGACGCTTCTCGAGGGCATGCAGGCCCGCGCGCCCAAGGGGACAACGGTCGCCTATGCCCAGGGGGCGGGCTATCAATTCGCCGATGCGGGCAAGCGCGACGGTTTTGCCGAGGCGATCGCGCTGGCGCAGAAATCGGACGTGATCATCGCCGCGATGGGCGAGCATTGGAACATGACCGGCGAAGCGGCGAGCCGCACCTCGCTCGACCTGCCGGGTAATCAGCAGGCATTGCTCGAAGAGCTGAAGAAGACCGGCAAGCCGATCATCCTCGTGCTGATGAGCGGGCGCCCGAACAGCATCGAGTGGGCCGACGCCAATGTCGATGCGATCCTTGAGGCCTGGTATCCGGGCACGATGGGCGGCCATGCGATCGCAGACGTCCTTTATGGCGACTACAACCCGTCGGGCAAATTGCCGGTCACCTTCCCGCGCAATGTCGGGCAGGTGCCGATCTATTACGACATGAAGAACACCGGGCGGCCGATCAAGCCCGAGGATCCGAACGCGAAATATGTCTCGCGCTATCTCGATACGCCGAACACGCCGCTTTATCCCTTCGGCTACGGGCTCAGCTACACCAGCTTCGCTTACTCGCCGGTGACGCTCGACAAGGCGAAAATCCGTCCGGGCGAGAAGCTGACGGCCAGCGTCACCGTGACCAACAGCGGCGCGCGCGACGGTGAAGAGGTCGTGCAGCTCTATGTCCGCGACCTCGTCGGATCGGTCACGCGCCCGGTCAAGGAACTCAAAGGGTTTGAGAAGATCAGCCTAAAGAAGGGCGAGAAACGGACGATCCGTTTCACGCTGACCGATGCCGACCTGGCTTTCACGCGGCAGGATATGAGCTGGGGCAGCGAACCCGGCCAGTTCAAACTGTGGGTCGGCCCGTCGTCGGCCGAAGGATCCGAGGCTGCTTTCGAACTCACCGAATAGCGCCGGCCTTGCCGAGGGTGGCAGGGCGGGTTACCCGCGTCTGAGTGAGTCCCGACACCCCGCCCCCGCCCTCCGCGCTCGCGCCGTTCCGCTATCCGGCGTTTCGCGCGATCTGGATCGCGAACCTTGCCTCGAACATGGGGTCGATGATCCAGTCGGTCGCCGCCGCGTGGCTGATGACCGAACTCACCCAGTCGCACCTGCTGATTGCGCTGGTGCAGGCGGGCGCGACGATCCCGATCATGCTGCTCGGCATCTTTGCCGGGGCGATTGCGGACAATTTCGACCGGCGGCGCGTGATGCTCGCGGCGCAGACGGGGATGTTGATCGTCTCAGCCTTGCTGACGCTGACGACCTATCTCGACGCGATCACGCCGCTGACTTTGCTCTTTTTCACGCTCGCGGTCGGGTGCGGGACCGCGCTCAACGGGCCGGCATGGCAGGCGTCGGTGCGATTGCAGGTCGGGCCAAAGGATCTGCCGCAGGCGATCGCGCTCAACACCATCGCCTTCAACCTGGCGCGCAGCGTCGGCCCGGCGCTCGGCGGCATGCTCGTCGCCATCGTCGGCACCGCCGCGGCGTTCGGGCTCAATGCGCTGAGCTATCTTGCGCTGATCGTCGTACTGCTGCGCTGGCATCCCGAAACCGTCCCGCCACGGCGCACGCCGATGCTGACCGCCATCGCGGCGGGCATCCGTTTCTGCGCCCATTCCGACCCGGTGCGCCGCGTGCTGATCCGCGGCTTTGCCTTTGGGTTCGGCGCGGCGGGTTTTCAAGCGCTGCTTCCGTCGCTCGTCCGCGATCGCTTGCACGGAACCGAGATCATCTATGGCCTGTGCCTTGCCGCCTTTGGCGCGGGGTCGATCTTTGGCGCGTTGTGGGTGGGCGCCGCGCGGCGCCGATGGGGCAGCGACCGGGTGGTGACGGTCGCGTCCGTCATCTTCGCCGCCGCGATGCTCCCGGTGGCACTGACCGCCAGCCTGCCGTGGGTCATGCTCGCGGCCTTCGTCGCGGGCGGCGCATGGGTGTCGACGCTGACGTCGCTCAACGTCGCGATGCAGCTGCGTTCGCCCGAGGATATCCTCGGGCGCTGCCTGTCGATCTATCAGGCGGTGACCTTTGGCGCGATGGCGCTTGGCGCGTACACGCTTGGGCTGATCGCCGATCTGGCGTCGCTGCCCGCCGCGATCCTCTTCTCGGCAGGCTGGCTGATCCTGTCGGCCCTGGTGCTGCACTTCGTCGCGCCGATGCCGCGGCGCGACGAAGGCAGGTTGTTACCTTAGTCGCGGACGACCGTAACGCGCATAGAGTGTCGGCAGCACGAACAGGGTGAGCAAGGTGGCGGAGATCAGCCCGCCTATCACGACCGTCGCGAGCGGTTTTTGCACTTCGGCTCCCGCCCCGGTCGCGAGCGCCATCGGGACAAAACCCAGCGAGGCAACGAGCGCGGTCATCACGACCGGCCGCAGCCGCGCCAGTGCGCCCGCTTTCGCCGCTTCGGCACGTGCCGTCCCCTCGGCGATCAATTGCTGGATCGATGTCACCATCACCAGCCCGTTGAGCACCGCGATCCCCGACAAAGCGATGAAGCCCACCGCTGCCGAAATCGAGAAGGGCATCCCGCGCAAGGCCAGCGCGAGCGTCCCGCCGACAAGCGCGAGCGGCACGCCGGTGAAGACGATCGCCGCATCGCGTGCGCTGCCCAAAGCCCCATAGAGAAGCAGCAAGATCAGCGCGAAACAGGCCGGAACGACGAGCGCGAGGCGGTCACGCGCCGAGGCCAGATTTTCGAACTGCCCGCCCCATTCGACATATTGGCCCGCGGGCAGCCGCACCTGTTCGCGGATGGCCGATTGTGCATCCCCGACGACGCTGGCGACATCGCGGCCGCGGACGTTCGCCTGCACGACGATCCGCCTTTTGCCATTCTCGCGGCTGATCTGGTTCGGACCGTCGACCACCTCAAGCTCGGCAACGCTTTCGAGCGGGACGAAACTGCCGTCCGGCGTCGGCACCGGAACCTGCCCCAGCGCCGCGAAATCGGCACGGACGGCATCGGACAGGCGGATCGTGACCGCAAAACGCCGGTCGCCTTCGAAAATCGCGCCAGCGTCGCGTCCGCCGACTGCGGCTGCGACGGTCTCCTGCAACGCCGCCGCCGTGATGCCGAGTCCGGCCATCGCCTCGCGGTTCGGCCGGATATCGAGCATCGGCAGGCCTTCGGTCTGCTCGACACGAACGTCGGTCGCCCCCTCGGTCTTGCGCATCACCGCGGCGATCCGGTTGGCGGTCGCCGCGATCGCGTCGCTATCGTCGCCAAAGACCTTGACCGCGACGTCGCCGCGTACCCCGGCGATCAGCTCGTTAAAGCGCATCTGGATCGGCTGGCTGATCTCGAACGCATTGCCGGGCAGGTTAGAAAGCGTCTCTTCGACTTTCGCGGTCAATTCGGCTTTCGACAGCCGCGGATCGGGCCAGCCCTTCCGGTCTTTCATGATGATGAAGGTGTCCGAAATATTTGGCGGCATCGGATCCGACGCGAGTTCAGCGGTACCCGTCTTTGAAAAGACGAACTTCACCTCGGGCAGGGTCGCCAGTGCGCGTTCGGCGCGAAGCTGCATCGCCTGGCTCTGGTCAACCGATGTTCCCGGGACGCGCAGCAGCTGTGCGGTAAGGTCGCCTTCGTCGAGCTGCGGCAGGAATTCCTGCCCAAGCGTGGCATAGGCGCCCGCGCCCAGAACAAGCGCGCCGGCCGCCGCGAGCATCGTCTTTCGCGGCTGCCGCATCGCTCGGTCGAGACCGGGTTGGTAGCGCGCGCCGAGCCAGCGCATGATCCGCCCTTCCTTTTCCTCGACCGGCTTCGACAACAGACAGGCGAGCAGCGCGGGGACGAAGGTCAGCGACAGGACAAAGGCGGCGGCAAGCGCAGCGATGACGGTCAGCGCCATCGGCGTGAAGGTCTTTCCTTCGATCCCGGTCAGCGTCAGCAGCGGGACATAGACGAGGATGATGATCGCCTGCCCATAGACCGAAGGGCGGATCATCTCGCGCGCCGCCGCCGCGACGACGCCGAGGCGCTCGTCGCGGTCGAGCGTGCGGCCAAGTTTGTGCTGACGTTCGCCGATACGGCGCAGAGTATTTTCGACGATGATCACCGCGCCGTCGACGATCAGACCGAAATCGAGCGCGCCGAGACTCATCAAATTCGCCGACACGCCGCCCTGCAACATGCCGAAGCTCGTCAACAGCATCGTGATCGGGATGACCAGCGCCGCGATGAGAGCCGCACGGAAATTGCCGAGCAAAAGAAAGAGGATGACGATAACGAGCAGAGCGCCTTCGGTGAGGTTCTTCGCCACCGTCCGGATCGTCGCGTTGACGAGCCCGGTGCGGTCGAGCACCGGCTGAATGACGATATCGGTCGGCAGCGAAGCGTTGATTTCGTCGAGCCGCTCGGCAACCAGTCCCGCAATGTTCCGGCTGTTCTCGCCGATCCGCATGATCGCGGTGCCGACGACGACCTCGCGGCCGCTTTCGGACGCCGAGCCCATGCGAATTGCCTGTCCCGTGCGCACGCTTGCGACCTGATCGAGGCGAATCGGCACGCCGCCGCGCGTCGCGATCACCGTCTGCGCAAGCTGATCGGCGCTGGCGATACGGGCGTCGGAACGCACCGCCAGCCCTTCGCCATTGCGGTCGACCACGCCCGCACCGATCGCCTGATTGTTCGCCTCCAGAGCCTGCGCGAGATCACCCAAACTCAATCCGAGCGCCGCGAGCCGCTGCATATCGGGTACGACCTGATATTGCTTCACATAGCCGCCGATCGTGTCGACGCCAGCAAGGCCGGGTATCGGCTTGAGCAACGGCGTGACGATCCAGTCCTGCGCCGTGCGCAGATAGGTCGCCTTTTCGGCGTCGGTGACCAGCCGCTCGCCCTCCGGGGTGATATAGCTGCCATCGGGTTGCATCCCCGGCTCGTCGGGCTTGTGCTTGTCGTCCTTGCGGTGCTCCATATGGACGGTCCACATGAAAACCTCGCCGAGACCCGTCGCAATTGGGCCCATCTCGGGGTCGACACCGTCGGGCAGCGCGCGTTCAGCATCGCGCAGCCGTTCGGCGACCTGCGCGCGGGCGAAATAAATGTCAGTGCCATCGGTGAACACCGCGGTGACCTGCGCAAAGCCATTGCGGCTGAGCGAGCGCGTGCTTTCCAGCCCAGATATGCCAGCAAGCGCGGTTTCGATCGGGAAAGCGACCTGGCGTTCGACCTGTTCGGGCGAAAGCGC
This sequence comes from Sphingopyxis fribergensis, assembly GCF_000803645.1. NCBI lineage: Bacteria > Pseudomonadati > Pseudomonadota > Alphaproteobacteria > Sphingomonadales > Sphingopyxidaceae > Sphingopyxis > Sphingopyxis fribergensis. The sequence continues at coordinate 2,724,563 of NZ_CP009122.1, forward strand.
GGGTGCGCGTATGCTGATCTGCACCTGATTGTTGGTGATGTCGGGGACGGCGTCGATCGGCAGGCGCGCCAGGGCCCAAGCACCGATCAATGTGGCGATGGCGGTGACGAGCAGGATGAACCAGCGCCGCGCGACCGCGAAATTGACGATCGAGGCGATCATGTCAGTGCCCCCCATGTTCGGCTTCGCCCTTGGCGAGTTCGGCCTTCAGGGTAAAACTGCCCTCGCCCGCGAGGCTCTCGCGGCCCGACAAGCCGGGGACGGTCGCCACGCCGCCGACACGCGAGGTGACGGTCACGGGTACAGCGCGGAAACCGTCTTTCGTGTGGACGAAGACGCTTGTGCGGCCCGCGACGGTCTGGATCGCGCTGTCGGGGATGCTCACCGCGTCACCCGAAGCGCCGATCTGCAGGATCGCCGTAACGGGCTCGCCGGGGCGCCAGCTGCCACCACTGTTGTCGAGCAGGGCCACAGCCGGCACCAGGCGCGTCGCGGCATCGAGCACGGGCGCCACGAACCGGACACGCGCGACGGAGTTGCGCGCACCCGCACGGACCTCGACCGGCGTCCCGACGCGGACCCGCCCCGCATCCGCCGGGGCGAGCGACAGATGGATCGCCACGCGGCCGAGGTTGGCGACGCGGAACAGTTCGGCATCGGGGGCGACGGTCTGGCCGAGCACGACGCTGCGCGCCGTCACCTGCCCGCCGATCGGCGCGATAACGCCGATGCGGTTGAGCGAGCCGCCGCCGACGCCCGCAGCGGACAGCTGCTGCCCGGCAAGGCGCAGAGCAATGCTCGCCTCGGTCATTGCGGTGCGCGCCGCGATCAGGTCGCGTTCGGGCGAAACCTTGAGCGCGAAGAGCCGTTCCTCGCGCGAGAGGTTCGAGCGCGCGAGATTTGCGCGCGCCCGCGCGGCTTCGACCTCGGCACGCAGACCCGCGGCGTCGCGGCTCTCGATCACTGCGACGACCTCGCCGCGGCGGACGGTTTCACCGAGGTTATGGTTCAGCGCGACGATGCGCCCGCCGATTGCGGCCGACACGACTTGCGTCGCCTGCGGGTCGCTCTCGATCGTTGCGGGTAGGCTGAGCGTGCTCACCCCCGCCGTCGGGCGGACGAGCGTTATTCCCGCCGCCTCGATTTGCTGCGTGGTCAGATGGATTACGCCCTCGGCCTCTTTTGCCTCGACCTTTGCAGCCGGCGGCGCCCCTTGCTGGCCGCAGCCGGCCAGAACAAGCGTCAGCGCGAGCGGCAGTACCGCCCGATATTTGGTCTTTGTCGTCATTTGATTTCTCCCTCGGCGGGTAGCCGGGCCGTCAGTCGTTCAAGGCGTGCGGCGGCATCATGATAGGCGGCGCGTGCGTCGATTCCGGCGCGGCGCGTGTCGAGCAGGGTCCGTTCGGCGTCGAGCAGGATGAGCTGGTCGAACTTGCCCTCGGCATAGCCGATGCGCGCGATGCGGGCGACTTCGGTCGCTGCCGTCATCGCGGGTTCGGAGGCGCGCACGGCCGTGGCGGCGCGGTCGCGGTCGGCCTCGGCCGCCGCAATCGCGCGCTCGGCCTCGAACAGCGCGATACGCTGCTGCGCCTCGGCGCGGTCGCGCTCGCGCGCGGCCTGGGTCACCGCTGCCCTGCCGCCATTGAACAGCGGCAGCGGCACCGACACGCCGAAGACCATCGCCCGATCATTGCTCGCCTCAAGCCGCCGCGTCCCGGCGATCAGCGTCACGTCGGGCGCCCGCTGGCTCCGCGCCAGCCGTAGTTCGGCCTCGGCCGACGACGCGTCGGCGGTCGCCGCAGCCAAAGCCAGCGTGCCGTGCGGATCGACCGGAGCTGCCGGCCCCTGCTCCGTCACCGCGGCGCGATCGAACCAGCCTTGATCGAGCGCCGCCCCGGCGCCATCGCCGACATATTGCGCCAGCGCCGCGCGCGTCGCCCTCGCCGCACGCCGTGCGGTCTCCGCGTCGGTTGTCGCGCGGACCTGTTCCAGCACGGCGCGCTGCTCGTCGATCGGCGAATTGGCGCCGACCATCACACGGTCGCGCGCGATGCGCAGATTATCGGTCGTCACCGCGAGCTGTGCTTCGGCGATTTTGGCGCGGCGTTCGGATGCGATCGCCGCGACATAAGCCTCGGTCACCGCCACCCGGCGGTCGGCCTCGGCAACGGCAAGGTCGATCCACGCGCGCCGCACCTTCGCATCGGCGACCGCGACGCGCGCCGATCTTTTCCCGCCAAGTTCGACAGGCATCGCAAAGGCGACGGTCGTGTCGGACTCGTCGAAGCCGCGATATGGCCCGGTGCCGAGCGCATTTTCGGTGTCGACGCTGACCGACGGATTGGGACGCAGCCCGGCGACGGTTCGCCCCGCCTGTGCGGCCGAGACGCCGGCCTCGGTCGCCTGCGTCAGCGGGGTCGCAACGCAGGCGGCCGCCAGTGCTTCGTCAAGGGTGAGTATATCGCCGCCCGCGGACGGGGACGAGCTTTGCGCCTGCGCCGGCAAGGCACAGAGCGACGCGGCCAGCACGGCCGCCAAAAATGATTTCATCGGTTATTATCCTGAACAAGCCAAAGAAAGCCGCCGGATAACCGGCAGCACGGGCTGGTTCAGGCGATCGGCGGCCGCAGGTTCGCGTCGGGGATCAATTGCCGCATGAAATCGGAGCCCGCGACAAAATTCAGGCCATGGAGCGGCAAGTGGGTCGGTGTAGCGTGCGCGCCGACAGCGCCCACCTGATGATGGCCATGGCAGCCACCGTGGTTATGCAACCCCATCTCGTCGGGATCATTGGCGGGTTCACCCTGCGTGTGGCCACTGTCTTCCGCGCAGGATTCGGTTGTGCTCCACTCGGGGGCCTCGACCGCATGCGCAATGCTCCCGAATCCGATCGAGAGCGATACCAGCAAGCCAATCAGGAGGCACGTCAGCGTCCGCATACCCGCGCCTATAATCGCGCGCGGGCGCAATGTCACGCGGAGCCCTCGGCCGTCTCGATCGTGAAGCGGCTGTTCGACAGTTGCAGCTCATCGCCGCAATGGCTGCACGCGGCGACCATGCTGAGGTCATGGCCGCACGGGCGATGGGTGAGCAGCAGCGGCGGCCCCCGCTCGTCCGAAAACCATTTGTCGCCCCATTGCAGCAGCGCGAGCAGCACCGGATAGAGGTCGCGCCCCTTTGCGGTCAGGCGATATTCGACGCGGTCGGCATGCGCCGAATAGGGCACGGTCTTCAAAATTCCTTGCCGCACCAGCCTTTCGAGGCGGCCGGTCAGGATGTTCGTCGCCATCAGCGTGTCGCGCTGGATATCGTCGAAGCGATTGATATGCGTAAACATCGCGCGGACGACGAGGGTCGCCCAGCGGTCGCCGAACAGCTCGATCATCGTATCGACGAGGGGCCGCCCGCCAGGACGGCGCGCGCCGATTTCGCCGTTGAAGCGGCGACGTTCGTAATGCGGGACGACCTGCGCGAGCCCCGGTCCTTCCCGCCAGTCGACGTCGCGCGGGTCGATCTCGGCGCGGCAATGCGCGCACGCGGGCACGGGTTCGGTGGCATGGCCGCAGGTCACATGGTGGAGCCGGACCTGGAAATCGCGGCTATCGGCCTCCCATTTGTGCTGCCAGCGCAGCATCATCAGGCCGTTGGGAAACTGGTCGCGGCCCTTTTGGGTCAGCACATAGTGAAACCCGCGCCCGCCCTTCTTGGGCACTTTGACGAGGCATTCCTCTTCGACCAGCTTCTTGAGCCGGCCATTCACCACCGAGCGTGCGAGACCGGTCCGCGTGACGAATTCGTCGAAGCTGTGGGTGCCAAGAAAGCTCTGTTCCATGATCAGCAGCACGGGCACATCGCCGACGACATCGAGCGCGCGCCAGATCGAACAGGCCCTGATCGTGCGGTCGTGTTTCAAGTGCTTCCCTTGCTTGGATCGTCATCCCGGCGAAGGCCGGCATCTCGCCGGTGCGCCCGAAAGCGAGGGTGAGATCCCGGCCTTCGTCGGGATGACGTCTTTAAGGCAAAGCGCCTCGAAATTGAAATAGTCCCTCAAAAGCGCCCGGTCAGCTGCACCGCAATCGTGCGCGGTCGGTCGACGATGCCATTATAGGCATTGCCGGCATTGCGCGTGATCGTCGTCGCCAGCGGCATCGAACTCGCGGTCTGCAAGATACGCTCGTTCGTCAGGTTGCGGCCGATCACCGCTACTTCCCAGCGGTCGTCGACCTGTGCCAGCGCGAGCCGCGCGCCGAGCTTCACATAACCGTCCTGATGCGTGCGCGGGTCGAGGTTTGCCGAGGCGATGTACGACGAGGAGAAGTCGGCGTTGACGTTGAACGCGACCTTCATGTTCGTCGTGACCGGCGTCGTATAATCGAGGTTCAAATTGCCCGACCATTTGGGGCTGAGCGCGTTACGCTTGCCGGAATAGTCGCAGAATCCATTTGCACCGGGCACCTGCAGATAATAGCATTGGCCGTCGGTGAAATTGGTGAATTTGAAGTCGAGATAGGCGACCGCGCCGCTGACCGTCAGCCCGTCGGCAAGCGCGGCGCGGAAATCGGCCTCGACGCCTTGCGTGCGCGCTTCGGCGGCGTTCCGAACGTTGAAGTTCAGCGTGCCGTCGAAGATGTTGACCTGAAGATCCTTATAATCGGTGCGATAGACCGAGAGGTTGAAAGCGACGTTGCGGCCCTTGTACTTCAGGCCGGCCTCGAAATTGTCGGCGCTTTCGTCTTCGAACTCAAAGGCGCCGGGCTTCGCGACGGTGGTCGAGGTCGGCAGCGAGTTCGAACGGATGTCGAAGCCCCCCGCCTTCGTCCCCTTGGCATAGGAGGCGTAGAGCATCAGGTCGTCGGTCGCATCGAACTGGACATTGACCATCGGGTTGAAGCTGTCCTCGCTGATCTTGCCCGAAATGCTATGCGCCTCGATGTTGAGCGCGCGGAAGGTCGCGGCGACGACCAGCGGGTTGAAGGTGTTGAGCGGGCCTTGGACAACCGCAAGAGAGCGGCGGCCGGTCTTTTTCTCATGGTTGAAGCGCGCGCCCGCGGTGATGCGGAGTTGGTCGGTCACCGACAATTCGCCCTGCGCAAAGCCCGATATCAGGTCCGATTTCTGCGCATAATCGCGGTCGTTGCGCGTGTCGCCCAGCGCATTGAACGGCGCGCCAAGCGCGAGGAAGGTCGGGTTGAACAGGGTGAAATCCTGCACGTCGAGCTTCGCATGCTGGTAATAGACGCCGGCGATATAGTTGAAGGTCTCGCCGCCCGGCGAAGTCAGGCGGAGTTCCTGGCTGAACTGGCGATAATCCTCGCGCAAATTGGTGCCATCGAGAAAGCTGATCCCCGAGAAATCGACGTCGACAATTTCGCGCGTCTTGTAGTCGAGCAGCGACGAGACCGACGTCACCGTATGCTCTCCGACTTCAAGGTCGGCATTCAGTGTCGCGCCGAACACCTTGTTCTTGCTTTCATAACCATTGTCTTCGCGGACATAGTCTGGGTTGGTGCTGACGAAGAACGGCCCCTGGAACACCGTGTTGTAATTGCCGACCGCGCCGAACACGTCGCGAGGCTGCCCCTTCATCTCGAAGTCCGCATATTCGAGCTTGAGTTCCGCGGCGAACGGCCCGCCGCGATCGAGCTCCAGCTTGCCGCGGAAATAATATTCGTCGACGTTGGGCTCGTCGCGATCGAGTTTCTGGTTGTAGAAATAGCCGTCCATCGAGCGATGATAGCCGACAACGCGCGCCTCGACGCCTTCCGACAGCGGTCCTGACAGCACGCCGGTGAGCTGGAATTCCTTATGGTTGAATTCATAAAGGCCGCTGACCGAGCCTTCGAATTCGTCGGTCGGGCTGCGCGTCGTGATGTTGACCGCGCCGGCGATCGCATTTTTGCCGAACAAAGTCGGCTGCGGCCCGCGCAGCACCTCGACGCGTTCCATATCGACGAGCGGGAGGCGCGAGAGCTGGTCGCGGCCGTAATAGACCCCGTCGACGAACATCGCGACCGACTGTTCGAACCCCTTGTTGTCCCCCGAAGCAATCCCGCGGATCGCGATGCGGTTAGCGATCGCAGTCTGGGTGATTTTGAGGTTCGGGACCGACGACGAGATTTGTTCGAGGTTGGTCTGGCCGTAATTTTCGACCTGCTTGCCGCTGATCGCCGAGATCGAGATCGGCACGTCCGACAGGCCTTCGGCGCGCTTTTGCGCTGTGACGATGATTTCTTCGAGCCCGCCCTGTTCCTCGGCAGGGGCAGCGTCCTGCGCAAAAGCGGCGGCGGGGCTGGCAAGCGCCGATGCAGCGAGCAGCGCGACGAAATGCGTCTTCATAATGTCTCTCCCTCCCACCATCGTCGGGTTTGCCCCGCGATGTTTTTCTGGCCTTGCGACTCTTATCGTCTTTAAGTATCGTTATGCAAGTCAGATAATTTGGGAGAGCAGAACAGTGCCGAAAAACGGCCTTCCACCCGCGCTGACGCGCAATTTGCGGCTGCCGGCGATCGCGGCGCCGATGTTCCTCGTCTCGGGTCCCGAGATGGTGATTGCGGCATCGCGTTCGGGCGTGATCGGCAGCTTTCCCGCACCCAACGCGCGCACCTCGGCCGATCTTGAGGATTGGGTCAGCCGGATCGACGCGGCGCTCTCGAACGATCCCGATGCCGCGCCATGGGCGGTCAATCTGGTCGTCCATCCGTCGAACAGCCGCTTGCCCGAAGACCTCGCCTGCGTCGTGCGCCACAAGGTGCCGCTCGTCATCACCGCGCTGGGCAGCCCGGCGCGCGTCGTCGAGGACATCCACAGCTATGGCGGGCTCGTCTTTGCCGACGTCAATTCGGTCGGATTTGCGCGCAAGGCCGCCGCGGCGGGAGTCGATGGTCTCGTCCTCGTCGCCGCGGGCGCGGGCGGCCATACCGGCGCGACCGCGGGCTTCGCTTTCGTCGAAGAGGTGCGGCAATTCTGGGACGGGCCGTTGGTTCTCGGCGGCGCGATCTCGACCGGCCATGCGGTGCGTGCGGCCGAAATCCTCGGCGCCGACTTCGCCTACCTCGGCACCTCGCTGATCGCTTGTGCGGAGAGCATGGCGGCGCAGCCCTACAAGGATATGGTCGTCGCGGCGGGCGCCGAGGATATCGTGCCTTCGAAGGGAATCACCGGCGTGACCGCCAACTGGCTGAAATCGAGCCTGATTGCTGCAGGCTACGATCCCGCGAACATGCCCGAGGACAAGCGCCCCAATTTCTCCGACGCACAGGATGATGCAAAGGCGTGGAAGAATGTCTGGTCCGCGGGGCAAGGCGTCGGCGCGGTGCGCGGCGTCGAGCCCATTGTGGCCATCGTCGACCGCCTCGTGAAAGAATATGATGCGGCCGCAACGCGCCCGCGCTTTGCCCCCGCCGAAGGAGCCCTCGCATGACCGCGCAGCTTGTCGAGACGATCGAAACGACGATCCAGCCGAACGACCACCCCTATATGCAGGGTGCGTGGCGCCCGACCTATAATGAATGGAACGCGATCTTCGCGAACGGCGATGCCGAGGTGATCGGCAATATCCCGAACGACATCGACGGCGTCTACGTCCGCACCGGCGAGAACCAGATCCACGAACCGATCGGTCGATATCATCCTTTCGACGGCGACGGCTTTATCCACGCGATCAGCTTCAAGAACGGCCGCGCCAGCTATCGCAGCCGCTTCGTGCGCACCAAGGGGTTCGAGGCCGAAAAGGAGGCCGGCCGCTCGCTGTGGGCAGGCCTGATGGAGCCGCCGCACAAGTCGACGCGCCACGGCTGGGGCGCGCAGGAGTGGCTCAAGGATTCTTCGTCGACCGACGTCGCGATCCACGCGGGCAAGATCATCTCGACCTTCTACCAGTGCGGCGAAGCCTATCGGCTCGACCCCTTCACGTTGGAGCAGTTCGGCACCGAAAGCTGGGTACCGCTCGACGGCATTTCGGCGCATTGCAAGGTCGACCTTGCGACCGGCGAGCTGATGTTCTTCAATTACTCGAAGCACGCGCCCTATATGCATTATGGCGTCGTCGGGCCGGACAATAAGCTGAAGCATTATATCCCGGTGCCGCTGCCCGGACCGCGCCTGCCGCACGACATGGCGTTCACCGAAAACTATACGATCCTCAACGACATGCCGCTCTATTGGAATCAGGAGCTGCTCGAAAAGCAGCTGCATGTCGTGCAGTTTCACCCCGACCAAAAGACCCGCTTCGCGATCATTCCGCGCCACGGGCAGCCCGAGGATATCCGCTGGTTCGAGGCCGAGCCGACCTACACGCTCCATTGGCTGAACGCTTGGGAGGAAGGCGACGAGATCATCCTCGACGGCTATTATCAGGAAGAGCCGATGCCGAAGTCCTATCCCAATGCCCCGGAGGGCTTGGAGCGGATGATGGCCTATCTAGACCAGGGGCTGCTCAAGCCGCGCCTTCACCGCTGGCGCTTCAACCTGAAGACCGGCGAGACGGTCGAAGAACGGCTCGACGAGCGCGATCTGGAATTCGGCATGTTCAACCATCGCTATGCGGGCAAGCCCTATCGCTATGCCTATAGCGCCATCCCCGAGCCGGGCTGGTTCCTGTTCCGCGGGCTGGTGAAGCATGACCTGAACGCCCGCACGAGCGAATCCTATGAATTCGGCCCCGGCCGTTTCGGCAGCGAAGCGCCGTTCGCACCGCGCATCAATGCCAAGGACGAGGATGACGGCTATCTCGTCTCCTTCATCGCCGACCTTGAAACCGATCGCTCCGAATGCGTGCTGATCGACGCAAAAAATATCGCGGCGGGGCCGGTGTGCCGGATCATCCTGCCCGAGCGCATCTGTTCGGGCACGCACACGGTGTGGGCGAGTGGCGACGATATCGGCATGGGGCCGAACAGCGTGCTGGCCGCCTGAGATGATCGTTGCGGGAGAGGACAAAAGGCAGCGACATCGCGAGAGTGGCTGGTGGGGCGATCAGACCTTCGCCAGCTTGTTCGCGGCGAACGCGGCGACGCACCCCGAGCGGCTCGCGCTGGTCGATGCGCCCAACCGCGCCGAGTTCGCTTTCGGCGAGCCACAGCGGCTGACCTACGCCGAGCTCGCCGCCGAGATCGATCGGCTCGCGGGCGCACTCGTCAAGGCGGGGATCGGCAAGGACGATGTGCTGCTCGTCCAGCTTCCCAACATCAGCGAATTTGTGGCGCTGTACTTCGCCGCGGCAAAGATCGGCGCGATCGTCAGCCCGGCGGCGGTGCAATATCGCAGCCATGAGTTGAGGGGCATGATCGGGGTGGTCGAGCCCAAGGCATTTGTGTGTGCAACGACGGTCAAAGGATGCGATCATATCGGCGTCGCGCAACCGCTGCTGGAAGGTATTGCGCTGATGACCTTCGGCCCCGATGCCCCCGCGAATGCGCTCGACCTGTCAACTGCCAAGGGCGACGCCGACGCCCTCGCGGCGCATATCGCCGCAAACCCCGTCGATGCCGACGACGTCTTCACCATCTGCTGGACCTCGGGCACCACCGGCGTGCCCAAGGGTGTGCCGCGCAGCCACAATCACTGGATCGCGGTCGCGGGTGCGGGATATGAGGCGATGAAGGTCGGCGCCGGCGACGTGCTGCTCAACCCCTTCCCGCTCATCAACATGGCGAGCATCGGCGGCATCACCATGTGCTGGCTGACGAGCGCGGGGACGATGGTGCTGCACCATCCCTTCGATCCCGGCGTGTATCTGAACAGATCGCGACCGAGCGACCGAGCCTGACGATCGCGCCGCCCGCGGTGCTCAACATGCTGCTGCAGAATGAGGCGTTGCTGGCGTCGGTCGACCTGTCCAGCCTGCGCGTCATTGCCTCGGGCTCGGCGCCGCTCGCGCCTGCGATGGTGCGGGGCTTCCAGGAAAAGCTCGGGATCATCATCGTCAATGTATTCGGGTCGAACGAGGGGATGAGCTTCATCACCGGTGAAGGCGACATGCCCGATCCCGACAAGCGCGCGAGCCTCTTCCCGCGCCGCGGTACCTATCAGCGCCCCTATGGCGAAGGCCGCGCGCCGAACATCGAAAGCCGGCTCGTCCCACCCGGCGGCGGCGAAGCGATCGAGGAAGATGGTGTTTCGGGCGAACTCCAGATCCGCGGGCCGACATTGTTCGAGGGCTATCACAACGCCCCGGATCGCACCGCCGAAGCCTTTACCGACGACGGCTGGTTTCGCACCGGCGACTTGTTCGAGATTGCCGAGGGCGGCGATTTCTACCGTTTCGTCGGGCGCTGCAAGGATCTGATCATCCGCGGCGGGGTCAATATATCGCCCGAGGAAATCGACCAGCTGCTCGGCGGCCATCCGCTGCTTGCAGAAGCCTGCGTCTTTTCGCTCCCCGACCCGACAATGGGCGAGCGGATCGGCCTCGCTTACGTCCCGCGCAGCGACAGCGATGTCGGCATCGGTGAGGTCGCGGATTATCTGCGCGGGCATGATCTTGCGGTTTTCAAGCTGCCCGAGCGATTGTTCCGCTTCGACGCGCTGCCGCGCAACGTCACCAACAAGGTGATGCGCAGCGAAGTGCGCGAACAGGCGCTCGCCACTCTCGAAAAGGAAGCCTGACATGGCGAACGATGTCTTCATCCTCGGCGGCGCGCAGAGCGATTTTGCTCGTAATATGGAGCGCGAGGGCGGCGGGCTGTTCGAGCTGTTCCGCGACGTCGCCGAAGCAGCGTTCGTCGCGACGGGGATCGAACCCAAGGAAGTCGAGACTGCGCACGTCGGCAATTTCGTCGGCGAGCTGTTCGCGGGGCAAGGCCAGCTCGGCGGCTTCTTCGGCCATGTCCATCCCGACCTCGCGGGCATTCCGGCGTCGCGTCACGAGGCGGCTTGCGCCTCGGGCAGCATCGCGATCCTCGCCGCCGCCGCTGAAATCGAGGCCAAACGCTATGGCCTCGCGCTCGTGCTCGGGATCGAGTTGATGCGCAACGTCCCCGGCCAGCGCGCCGCCGAATATCTGGGCGCCGCGGCGTGGGCGGGGCGCGAGGCGCAGGAGGCGCGCTACCTCTGGCCGTACATGTTCGCGCGCGTCGCCGAGGAATATGACGAACGCTTCGGGCTCGATCGCGCGCATTTGCGCGGGATTTCGGCGAACAATTTCGCCAATGCGAAGCGGAATCCCAATTCGCAAACGCGCGGCTGGGCGGTGACCGACGATCATCTGGGCGAGAATGACGAGGTCAATCCGCTGATCGAAGGCTCGCTTCGCAAGTCCGATTGCGGGCAGGTCACCGACGGCGCCGCCGCCATCTTCCTTGCTTCGCGGGAAGTGGCCGAGGCCTATGCCAAGCGGCGCGACATTTCGATCGACTCGATCCCGCGGATCAAAGGCTGGGGACATGCCACCGCCCCCCTGCTCTATTCTACCAAAGTTCAAGATAGCCGCGGCGGCGACTACGTGTTCCCAAGCGTGCGCAAGGCGATGATGGACGCGCTGCGCCGCGCCGAGATGCCCGACATCTACGCCTGCGACGGGGTCGAGGTGCATGATTGCTTCTCGATCACCGAATATATGGCGATCGACCATTTCGGCATCACTCCGCCCGGCGAAAGCTGGCGCGCGGTCGAGGATGGCACAATTGCCTTGGGCGGCAAGCTGCCGGTCAACCCTTCGGGCGGCCTGATCGGGCTCGGCCATCCGGTCGGCGCGACCGGGGTGCGGATGCTGCTCGACGGTTGGCGGCAGGTTACCGGCAACGCCGGCGACTATCAGGTCGAGGGCGCTCATAACTTCGCGACCTTCAACGTCGGGGGCAGCGCAACAACATCCGTCAGCTTCGTCGTCGGCGTTTGATCATTTGAACGTCTATCTTTACGACGCCGTCCGCACCCCGCGCGGCAAGGCGCGACCTGATGGCGGCCTCGCTGGGCTGAGCCCGCAGGAATTGGTACGACAGCAGGCCGCCGCGCTCGCGGCGCGCTGCGGCGATGTCGCGGCGACGCCCGATGCCCTGCTGCTTGGCTGCGTCACGCAGAGCGGCGCGCAGGGCGGACATATCGCGATGCTGGCAAAGCTGCATGCGGGCCTGCCCGACACGACGGCGGCGCACAGCATCAACAATTATTGCGCGTCGGGCCTGTCTGCGATCGGTCAGGCGGTCGCCAGGGTCGCGAGCGGCGAAGCGACGCACATTCTCGCGGGCGGGGTCGAGTCGATGAGTGGCGCGCCCTTTCTCGGCGATCGCGCGGATTTCTACACGAACGACGAACTGCCGCCGCGCGCGCGCTTCATCCCGCCCGTTCTCGCTGCCGATCGCCTTGCAAATGCCGAAGGCATCGGCCGCGCCGAACTCGACGCCGTCGCGCTCGCTTCGCAGCAAAAGGCAGGCGCAACCGAAAACGACGCCGCGCTCCAAAAATCGCGGATCGCAACCGGGCCGCTGGCGGGCGAAGAATGCATTCGCCCGCAAACCACGGCGGAATCGCTGGCCGCCGCGCCGCCCGCGTTCGGCGAATTGCAGCAGCAATATGCCGGCGCGCTCGAAGACGTGACGTTCGAGCCGCTCCACGGTATCGCGCATGCGCCGCCGATCTGCGACGGCGCAGGCCTTGCACTGGTCGGCGGTGAAGGGCTTGGCCCCTCCCCGCGCGCCCGCGTGATCGCCTTTGCCGAAAGCGGCGGCGATCCGGCAGCGTCGCTGACCGCGGGTTTTGCCGCAATGGACAAGGTGCTGGCGCGCGCTGGGCTGACGCTCGGCGACATGGACCGCATCGAATTCATGGAAGCCTTCGCCATCACCATCGCCAAATTCCATCGCGACCGAGACGCCGACCCGACGCGAGTCAATGTCAGCGGCGGACATCTAGCCAAGGGGCATCCGATGGGCGCGAGCGGCGCGATCCTGACGTCGACCTTGCTCGACGCGCTCGACGCGTGCGGCGGTCATTATGGCCTTATCGTGCTGACCGGCGCGATGGGGGTCGGCGCGGCGATGATCGTCGAGCGCCAATAGCCATTGCGAAAAAGCGCGGCTGCGCTATGGGCGGGCGCGTGCGGGGCTTGCCCTGCGCATGATCGCGCCGGTGCCCGAAAGGGCTTAAAATGGGAACGCGGTAACGGGGTTAGTCCTGAACCCCCGAAGCCGAGGCTGTCCCTGCAACTGTAAGCGGCGAGCGAGATGCACCGGTCCGACGTTTTCGGATCAGCCACTGGGGTCACCTGGGAAGGCGTGCATCGAGCCCTGACCCGCGAGCCAGGAGACCTGCCGGCGTGGGTCGCTCAATGCCAAGGCCCAGGGAAAGGCCGCGGCACGGAGGTTTCCGTCGAGCGACGACCAAGCGGCTGGAGCCGCTTCGGTGCCGGGGCCGCAGGCATTACGCCACTTGCGACGCCAGCGCCGGTCGATCGCGTCCGACGCATCGGCAGGCTCCGCCTTCGTTGCCGGCGTGCGGGGGCCTCCCATGTTGAAATTCACGACCCTATCCTTGATCGCACTGACGGCGGCGACGCCCGCTTTCGCGCAGACCGGCGACGATATCGTCGTCACCGCGTCGGGCATCGAACAGCCCCGCGACGAGGCGGGGCAAGCGATTACCATCATCGACGCCGATACGATCGAGACGCGACAGTCGGTCGACGTCGTCGACCTGCTCGCCACGACCCCGGGGGTGCGGTTCAGCCGGACGGGCAGCATGGGATCGGTGGCGAGCATATCTTTGCGCGGCGCGGAAACGACGCAGACGCTGGTGCTGATCGACGGCGTCAAGGTCAACGACCCGAGCGGCATCGGCGACGGATATGATTTCGGTCACCTGCTGACCGGCAATATCGACCGGATCGAAGTGCTGCGCGGGTCGAACTCGGTCGTGCACGGCAGCCAGGCGATCGGCGGCGTCGTCAGCCTGACGACCGCGACCCCGGCCGAGGGCTTTGCCGGCAATGCGTCAGCGGAATATGGATATAGCGATACGCTCGCCGCCAAGGCCGACGTGTCGGGCACCGCCGGACGCATCGCGGGCGGCATCGGCGGCGCCTATTTCCGCACCGACGGTATTTCGTCGGCCGCGACCGGCACCGAGAAGGACGGCTACAAGAATTTCGCCGGCAATGCGCGGTTGAAGGTCGCGTTCAGCGACGCGCTGAGCCTCGACCTGCGCGGATATTATATCAACGCCGACCTCGATTATGACAGCTTCTTCGGCGCGCCGGCGGACAGCGCCGACGTCGCGAAGCTCGACCAATATGTCGGCTATGCGGGGCTGAATCTCGGCCTCTTCGACGGCCGCTTTACCAGCCGCGCGGCGGTGACCTGGATGCGAAACGACCGCGACTATTATTTCGTGCGCGGCACTGCGCCCGACTATGGCTATTCGGGCACCAATTTGCGCTTCGAATATCAGGGCGTGGTGACGCCCGTCGAACAGGCCAAGCTGATCTTCGGTTACGAGCATGAACGCCCCGATTATGATTTCTTCGGCTTTGGATCAACCGACAGCCAGCGCGCGAACATCGACAGCGTCTATGCGCTGGGCATCGTCCAGCCGTTCGCCGGACTGTCGGTGACGGGCGGCGTCCGTCATGACGATCACAGCCAGTTCGGCGGCGCGACGACATTCGGCGCCAATGCCAATTATTCGCCGAATGAGGGCGCGACCAATGTGCGCGCAAGCTATGGCGAGGGATTCAAGGCGCCGTCGCTTTACCAACTGTACGACGCTTTCAGCGGCAATGCGACGCTGCGCCCCGAACGGTCGAAAAGCTACGACATCGGGATCGACCAGAGCCTGGCGGACGGGCGGGCGCTCGTCTCGCTCACGGCGTTCCTGCGCGACACCACCGACCAGATCAATTATGACAATGCGACCTTCACCTATGGCAATATCGACCGCACCCGCGCGAAGGGCGTCGAGGCGACGCTGGCGCTGAAGCCCGTCGACGCGCTAAACGTCACCGCATCATACAGCTATATCGATGCGCGCGACCGCTCCGGACGCCCGGTGTTCGACGGCAAGCGCCTGCCCCGCCGCGCCGAACATGCGGTCAGCCTGTCGGCCGATTATGACTGGTCGTTCGGCCTGTCGACCGGCGCGACGCTGACGATGGTCGGCGACAGCTTCGACGATGCGGCGAATGCGGTGCCGCTCGATGGCTATGCGCTGGCGGGCATCCGCGCCTCCGTCCCGGTCGGGCCGAATTTCGAGATTTACGGCCGCGTCGATAATTTGTTCGACGCCGATTATGCGACCGCCTTCAATTACGGCACCTATGGCCGCGCGGCCTATGGCGGCGTGCGGGCGCGTTTCTGATGAAGACGCGCACCGACGCCGAACATGCGGCGAAGATGAAGAAGATCCAGGCCGCGCAGAACAAGAAGGTCGCGGCGAAGACGGTCGAAAAGGGGCTGGTGATCGTCCACACCGGCCCCGGCAAGGGGAAGACATCTGCCGCACTCGGCATGGCCGTCCGCGCGATCGGTCACGACATGAAAGTCGGTGTCGTGCAGTTCGTGAAGGGCGCGATGGCGACCGGCGAGAAAGCGGTGTTCGACCGCTTTCCCGACCTGATCGAGTTCAAGCCGATGGGCGAAGGCTTCACCTGGGACACGCAGGACCGCACGCGCGATATCGCGGTGGCGCGTACCGCATGGGAAGAGGTGAAGCGGATGATCGCCGACCCGAGCTATGCGATGGTGATCGCCGATGAACTCAACATCGTGCTGCGCTACGACTATCTTCCGGTGGGTGAAGTGCTCGAAGCCATCGGGGGCAAGCCGCATATGACGCATGTCATCATTACCGGGCGCAACGCGCCGCAGGAACTGATCGACGCCGCCGACCTCGTCACCGAGATGGCGCAGGTGAAGCATCCGTTCCGCGAGCAGAATGTGAAGGCGCAGCGGGGGATCGAATTTTGAGGCCACGCCCCCTCATTGGCCTCGCGGCACTGATTGCGGGCGCGGGGACGCTGTGGGCGGCGTCGGCATCGTTGCCCCCAAAGCCGCCGACGGTTCCGCAGCGTATCGTTTCGATCAACCTGTGCGCCGACCAGCTCGTGCTCGCGCTCGCCGACCGGGGGCAGATCGTCGGGCTCACGAAAAACGCGACCGATATCGAAATGTCGGGCGAGGCGGCGAAGGCGCGCGGCATTCCGCTGCTCAGCAATTCTGCCGAGCAGATATTGGCGATCGAACCCGACCTGATCGTCGGCATGCCCGCGAGCCGCAGCGCGGCGCTTGGCGCGCTGCCCGAACAGACCTATCCGCTGCTCGACCTCGACACCGCGAACACGCTTGGCGAAATCTATACGTCGATCCGCCAGACCGCCGTTGCGGTTGGCCATCCCGACCGCGGCGATGCGCTGGTCGCACGGATGGAGAGCGATCTGGCCGACTTGCCCAAACCGGGCCGCGGCCGCGTCGCGGCCTATTACCAGCGGCGCGGCTATATGACCGGCACGGGCACGCTAATCGACGAACTCATGACGCGCGTCGGGCTGGTCAATCTTGCGGGCAAGCTCGGCAAGCCGCCGCTGTCGCAGCTGAGTCTCGAGGAGATGGTCGCCGCCCAGCCCGATTATCTAATCGTCGAGAGCGCGACCGACAAGGTCACTGACCAAGGCAGCGAAATGCTGCATCACCCGGCGCTGAAGGACATCCCGCGCATCAGCGTGCCGCAGGCGTGGACGGTGTGCGGCAGCCCCGCCTATACGCAAGCGGCGCGCAGCATGGCGGCACAGATCGCGAAATTTGAAGGAAGAGGCGCATGAGCCGTTTCGCCCTGCCCCGCTGGTCGCTGATAACAGCGTTGGCGGCGCTGATGCTCGTTGCTGCGGTCGCGTCTTTGTTATTCGGCGCGGTCGACCTGTCGGTCGCACGGCTCGTCGACGCCGCGATGGGTAACAACGATAAGGTCGCGTCGATCATCCTGTTCGACCTCCGGCTGCCGCGCACGATATTGGCGCTTGCGGTCGGTGCGATGCTCGGGCTCGCGGGCGCCGCGTTGCAAGGCTATCTGCGCAATCCGCTCGCCGAACCCTCGGTGCTCGGCACGTCGAACGCCGCGGCGCTCGGCGGCGTCGCGGCGATCTATTTCGGGCTTGCCGAAATCCATCCGATCATCTTGCCGCTGCTCGCCACCGGCGGCGCGCTCGTGTCGCTCGCCTTGCTCTTCATCCTTTCAGGCAGGGCCGAAAGCCCGCTGACCTTGATCCTCGCGGGGATTGCGGTCGGGACGCTGGCGGTCGCGGGAACGAGCCTTGCGCTCAACCTGTCGCCCAATCCCTTTGCGGCAATGGAGATCATGACCTGGCTGCTCGGCAGCCTTGAAAACCGGTCGTTCGATCATGTGTGGATCGCGCTGCCTTGTATCGCCATCGGCGGCGCGATGCTGCTGTGGAACGGCCGCGCGCTCGACGCGCTGACGCTCGGCGAGGATGCGGCGCAGGCGCTGGGCACCGATTTGCGGCGCACGCGGCTGCGCCTCTTGATCGGTACGGCGATCGGAGTCGGCGGCGCTGTCGCGGTGTCAGGGTCGATCGGCTTTATCGGCCTGATCGTGCCGCACCTGGTCCGCCCGCTGACCGACCGCAGCCCGTCGGCGATCCTGCTGCCATCGGCGATCGGCGGCGCGGCACTGCTGACGCTTGCCGATCTGGGCGTCAGGATCATCCCGACCACGAACGAGCTGAAGCTCGGCGTCGTCACGGCGTTTCTCGGGGTGCCGGTCTTCCTTGTCCACCTGATGCGGGAGCGGCGGCTATGGTGACCATCACGCTGAACGACGTCGGCGTCACGCTTGGCCGGCGCGCGGTGGTCCACGGCGTCAGCGCGGCCTTTGGCCCCGGCACGCTGACCGGGATTGTCGGCCCCAATGGCGCGGGCAAATCGACGCTGGCGCGCGCGATGCTCGCGCTGGTGTCGGCAAGCGGGTCTGTGCGGGTTGACGACGTCGATGCCGCCGCGATGCCGCGCGGCGAGTTGGCGCGGCGGATCGCTTATGTGCCGCAGGGGCAGACTTTGCACTGGCCGCTCACCGTTGAACGGCTCGTCGGGCTGGGGCGGCTGCCGCACCTCGCGCCGATGTCACGGATCGCCGACACCGATACCGCGGCGATTGAGCGCGCGATGGCGCGCGCCGATGTGCTCGATCTACGCGACCGAATTGCGACCGAATTGTCGGGTGGCGAACGCGCGCGCGTGCTGTTCGCGCGCGCACTTGCGGTCGAGGCGCCGGCGCTGATCGCCGACGAACCGCTCGCAAGCCTCGACCCGGGGCATCAGATCGACGTGATGGACATGCTCCGCGCCGAAGCGGCGGGCGGCGCGCTGGTGATCGCGGTGCTGCACGATCTGACGCTCGCGGCGCGCTATTGCGACCGGCTGCTGCTGATCGATAGCGGGCGGATCGTCGCCGACGGGACGCCCCCCGAGGTGCTGACCGCCGAAAGGCTGCGCAAGGTTTACGGCATTGATGCGCGGGTCGAGACCGGTGGAGAGTGGCCGACCATCACCACCTTCGGTCGCGCGCGATGAGCGAACGGCTCTTTTGCGAACAGGGCCATGCCGCAGTGCCGTTGTTCGAACCTGATTTGGTCCGCATGGCCGCGGCCGACATCGCCGAGCATATCGACCGGGTCGCGCGCGCTCTTTACATGCCCTTCGAACAAAGCTGCCCCGACGCGCCGCTGAGCGAGCGGATCGACCGTATCTATGCGAAGGAGCGCAGCGTTGCGAACCTACTGCGCCTGGCCGTCTGCACCGATGCACATCGCGGCGAGCGGCTGCAGGCGCTCGCGAACGATCCGCGACTGATCGAAACCGCCGAACGGCTCGGCGGCCGTAAGCTGTCGGGAAAGATCGCGCGCGTCCGCGCCAGCATCGCCTGCTTTCCCGAACATCGCCATGCGTGGCACAGTGACGTGGCGCGCGATGACGGCACCGGATGCGGCAAGGTGGTGGTGACCGCCTGGATCCCGCTGACCGACGCCCGGCCGGAGCGCGGCGGGCTGGAGATTGCGGCGGGGCGCCAGCCCGCGCCGCTCGCGAGCATGGGCGACGACGGGTTCGAAATTCCCGAATGGCGCCTCGCCGACCTGCCGCGCGTACAACCCGAATGCCCGGCGGGGACGGTGCTGTTCCTCGACCGCTTCACCCCGCACCGCACCCTGCCTGCGAAGGCGACGCGCTTTGCGCTCGTCGTGTGGATGAAGGCCGCTTAGCGGGCGGGTTCGACGCGGATCGTGCGGCTTGCGCGTTTGCCGTCGGCGGAGCGGCTGCGCATATCGGCCGCACCGCTGACCGTCACCGGCCCCGAATAGCGCGTCCAAGCACCGCCCCCAATCCGATATTCGATTGCGGTCCCCGGGAACATGCTGTTCGCCTCGAGCTTGCCGTTCGCGATCCGCGCGCCGGGAGGGGCGACGCGATAGGCGATACCCATGCGGTCGAGCATCGGCCATTGCGCGGCGACCCGCCCGGCGAAATCCCGCCAGCCCGCCTTGAGCTTCGCCGCATCGACACGCTGATCGCCCCATATATAACTGGCGCCCGCCTGATACGCCGGGGTCCAAGGCGCCGGGCTCCATGCGCGTTCGGCGAGCGCGAGCAGGCGCGGGAAGAGCATATAGTCGGCCTGCGCGTCGGTGCGGATCGTCTCGCTCCATAGCTGCGCCTGCAGCCCCGCGACGCGGTGGCCGGGCTGAAGGATCGGTTTGTCCTCGATCGCCGTGCCCTCCGCCTGAATGTTGCGGATCGTCGCGGCATTGGCCGGCAGATTGGCGGGCATGAAGCCGAACACCTGATACGGATCGACCCCGCGCGAGGCCCAGTTATAACCGCCCTCGTCGGGGTGCGGCGCGTAGGGCATATCGAAATAGCCGAGGTCGGGGACAGACAGGACCGTGTCCCAGCCGCGGTTCATCTGGTCGTGCGCCTCGCGGATCGCGCCCGCGTGGAGCACGCCCCAGATGTTGGTCTGGACTTTTCCCGGCATGCGCGCGGCTTCGGTGTGCCCCATGCCGTCGCTCCACCCGGCGGCTTCGAGCCCCTTGGCGGCGAGACTCTGGCTCACGCGTTCGATGAAGCGCGGGGTGAGCTTGCCCGCATCGCCGCCATTTTCGGCGATCATCGCCATGCAGGCGGGCGATTTGACCCACGCGCCCGCGGTCTCATCGGCGCCGAGGTGGAAGGTCTTGAGCCGCGCTCCGGCCTGCTCATGCATCTTGGCGAGCGCATCGACCACCGTGTCGACGAAGCGATAGGTCGCGGGCAGGCACACGTTCAGCGTGTTGTCGTCGTAATTCTGGATGCTGCGATATTCGGTCGTGTCGGCGGGGTCGATCAGCCGATAGGCGTCCGCCTCGGCCTTTTTTCCTTCAGCGGTCAGCCGTGCGGCGCGCACCTCCATCGCCCTGATCGCGGCGCGACTGTGGCCGGGCATGTCGATCGATGGGATGACCTCGATCTGCCGTGCGGCCGCCGCCCTGACGATCGCGACATAATCGGCGACGCTGAGGTAGCCGTTGACACCGCCGGTCCCGTCGGGACCAGCGCCGAGTTGCGGAAGCAGGCACGTCGTCTCGGCAGGATCATGGCAGCGTTTCGAGCCGATTTCGGCGAGTTCGGGAAGCGCCGGGATCTCGATCCGCCAGCCTTCGTCATCGGCGAGATGGAGGTGCAGCTTGTTGAGCTTGTACGCCGCCATCGCTTCGACCAGCTTGAAAAGCTGGTCGCGGCCGTGGAAGTTGCGGCCAAGGTCGATATGGAGCCCGCGGAAACGATATTCGGGGGCGTCCTCGACATGGAGCGGCCTGAGCTTGCCGCGTTCGAACATTGCCTGCTGGGCGAGCGAGCGCAGCGCATGGCTAGCCCCCGCCGCGTCGCCCGCGATGATCGAGATACCCGACGCCTTGACGTCAAGGACATAGCTTTCCGGCTTCATCGCCGTGTCGACGCGGATCGCGAGCGGCACCGCGCCACCCTCGGCCACGCCGAGCGCCATCAGAGCGGGCGCGACGGCGCTCCGTTCGAGACCAGTCAGTGTCAGCGCGACGCCGCGGCCGAGGTCGATGGCTTTGTCCCTGCCCTGCGTCGCTTTGGCCGGTTTGGGGAGAATCGCGATGCCCGTCGCTTCGGGCGCCTGCCGCTCGGCCTGCGACGCAAAGGCGCGTTCGGCGGTGAGCCAGCGCGTCTTGTCGGCGTCGCCCTTGGTCGCGAGCTTCGCCTCGTCGGTCATCGGCGCGACGAAGGGCAGATATTGGAGGCCCGTTTCGGGATCGAGGATGGGACGCGTCGCCGCGATCGTGCGCGGCTGCAATCCGTCGACAACCAGATAGGCGTTGGGCATCGCGAACGCCTTGGAGAAATTGGACCCGGTGCCCCACAGTCTGATCTCATATTTAGAGCCGGGGCGCAGCGTCGCGCCGGGTTTCAGCGTCAGTTGCTGCAGATCGCCATTGACGAGCTGATGCGTGAAGATGTCGCTTTCGACAAGCGGGAGCCGATTGACGAAGCTGAAGTAGAGCGAGAGGCCCTGCGTCGGGAGCGCGTCCGGCAGCCGTTCGGGCATCGTCAGCGTGATCGTCGACAGGAAACAGCCCTCGATGCCGGTCGGGCACGCCGGGCCATTGTCGACCACCTGATAGCGGTAGCCCAGCGTATCGGCGAAGCGGTCGAGCGAGGCTTGCGGCGACGTGTCCGCCGCCGAAGCCAGCGGCGCGGCCAGCGCCGCAATCGACGTCCCCATCGCCCTTAAGGCCCGCATTCCTATTCTCCCGGTCAGTAATTTGTATCTAAATTGTCATGTCACCCTTGGTCGGTCAACGGCTTTCGATCGGGCTGTTTTAGCGGAATAAACGGCAAAACGCTTGCACGTGTCGCGTCGACCTGCAGAATAAGGGGCCAATTGGTTTTATATTAGTATTGCGATCAAGCCCTCCCCGGCAGCGGCAATCACTTAGCTCGCGCAACCACAGTTGGCGCGAACGGGTCGCAACCGATTGACGCGACGATACCAATGCAACACATAAGGTGATGGCGCTGGTCGTATCGGCCGAAACGCCTTTGCAACCGGATGGAGCAACGTCCTTGTCACTGATCGAACGCGTGGGGCCGCTGCAAAAGGACGATCCCACCCCGCTGTACCTTCAGTTGCAGAAGATTCTGCGCGACGCGGTCGAGGGGCAATTGGTCAAGGCTGAGGAGGCGATTCCGACCGAGCGCGACCTCGCCGAGGAATTCGACGTGTCGCGGATCACGGTGCGCAAAGCCATCGACGGGCTGGTTGCCGACGGCATCGTGACGCGGCGACGCGGCGCGGGGACCTTCGTCACCCGGCCGCGCGTCGAGAAGAGCTTTTCGAGGCTGACCTCCTTCTCGGAAGACATGGTGTCGCGCGGGCGCAAACCGCACAGCGAATGGATCAGCAAGACCGCGGGCGCCGTCACGCCCGAGGAGGCGCTGTCACTCGGCCTGTCGCCGGGCTCGCTCGTCTATCGCTTTCACCGCATCCGCTATGCCGACGACACCTCGATGGCGCTCGAATATGCGACGATCCCGGCCTATTGCCTGCCGTCGGTCGAGACGGTCGGGGCATCGCTGTACGAGGCGCTCGAAGCCGCCGGACATCTGCCTGTGCGCGCGCTCCAGCGGCTGCGCGCGGTCGCCTTCACCGCCGAACAGGCCGATGTACTTGGGATCGAGGCCGGCACGCCGGGCCTGTTCATCGAACGACGCGGCTTCCTGTCCGACGGGCGCACGGCCGAATTCACCCAAAGCTATTATCGCGGCGACGCCTATGACGTCGTCGCCGAGTTGAACGGCTAGGCGCCACAGGCCTTCCCCTCCGCGTTCGCGCCTCCCTATAAGACCAATTTCCGGCGACGGCCGCACCGCCGCGGCCGGTTTTCGTCCGGCGTGCCGCACATCTGGAACGCTAGGAATGGCAACGTTGCAGCGATTGAATCATGAAAATTCACCCTTCGCAAACATACGCCTTGATGAGACCTATATAACCTATATAGTACCAATGTAGCGAGCGGCCGCACGCCGCCGACCGGGAGACGAGATTCTATGACGCCGAACGCCGCATCGGACGGACGACAGACGCTGATGGAGCAGGAAGCAGGCGAAGCGGCAGCTGCGGTCGCACGGATGCTCGAGGCGAATCGGGATGCGGTCGCCGCGATCGGTCGGCACCTTCGCGCCTCTCCCCCCGCGGCTGTCGTGACCTGCGCGCGCGGATCGTCGGATCATGCCGCTACCTATGCCAAATATCTGATCGAGACGATGACGGGGACGCCGACCGCGTCGGCCGCGCTGTCGATCGCCTCGCTTTACGACGCGCCCGCAGTCGCCGGAAACCGGCTGTGCCTTGCGATTTCGCAGTCGGGCAAGAGCCCCGACTTGCTCGCCGCGGTCGAGCAACAGCGCGATGCCGGGGCCTTTGTCGTCGCGCTCGTCAATGCCCACGATACGCCGCTCGCCAAGCTCTCCGACGTCGTGATCCCGCTGTCGGCGGGGATCGAGCGCTCGGTCGCCGCGACCAAATCCTATATCTGCTCGCTCGCTGCGATCGCGGCGCTCGTCGCGGCGTGGGCCGAGGATGCGACGCTCGAAGACGCGCTGACCACCCTGCCCGCGCAGCTTGCCGAGGCGTTCGCGCTCGACTGGTCGCCCGCCGTCGCCGCCTATCGGGGCGCGACCAACCTGTTCGTGCTCGGCCGCGGCTATGGCCTTGGCGTCGCGCAGGAGGCGGCGCTCAAATTCAAGGAGACCTCGGGGCTCCACGCCGAAAGTTTCAGCGCCGCCGAGGTTCGCCACGGTCCGATGGCGATCGTCGGCGATGCTTTCCATATCCTCGCCTTTGGCGGCAGCGACCGCGCGGCGGTCAGCGTCCGCGAGGCGGCGACCGAGTTCCGCGGCCGCGGCGCGACGGTGCTGCTAGCCGATCCCGGGGGCGGCGACCTGCCGGCCATTGCGGCGCACCCGGCGATCGAGCCGATCCTGCTGATCCAGAGTTTTTACCGCATGGCGAGCGCGCTCGCGCTGGCGCGGGGTCACAACCCCGACTCGCCTCCGCATCTCAACAAGGTTACCGAGACCCTATGATTGTTCGTTTCCAAAACGGCCGGCTCGCACTGCCGACCGGCACGGTCGGCGCGGCAGATATCGCGATCAGCGACGGCACGGTCCTGTCGGTGACGCCCGTAGCTGATACGCCAGCCGATTGGCTCGTCGATCTGGCCGGCGGCTGGTTGCTTCCCGGCTTCGTCGACACGCAGGTGAACGGCGGCGGCGGCGTGCTGTTCAACGATCAGGTCGATGTCGAAGCGATCGCGGCGATCGGCGCCGCGCACGCGCGCTTCGGCACGACCGCCTTCCTGCCGACGCTGATCAGTGACACGCCGGCGCAGATTGCCGCCGCGCTCGCCGCGGTCGACGCCGCGATCGAGCAAGGGGTTCCGGGCGTCGTCGGCATCCATATCGAAGGCCCATTCATCAACGAGGTGAAGCGCGGCATCCACGAGGCACATCGTATCCGCCGCCTCGACGCCGACACGCTGGCGACGCTGACCGCGCGGCATCGCGGGCGCGTGATGCTGACGCTCGCGCCCGAGCTTTGCGATGAGGATGACATCCGCATCCTTGTCCGCCACGGCGTGATCGTCAGCGCGGGGCACAGCGATGCCACTTATGACGAGGCGCAGCGCGCGATCGGCGCGGGGCTCATGGGCTTCACCCATTTGTTCAATGCGATGTCGCCGCTGCACCACCGCAATCCGGGCGCGGTCGGCGCGGCGTTCGACTCCGATACATATTGCGGTTTGATCGTCGACAACGTCCACCTGCATCCTGCGGTCGTCCGGCTTGCGATCCACGCCAAGGGCAAGGAGCGCATCATGCTGGTCACCGACGCGATGCCCAGCGTCGGCACCGACGTCAGCGAATTCACCCTACAGGGCAAGCGCATCGCGGTGAAGGACGGCGTCTGCATTTTCGAGGATGGCACGCTCGCGGGCGCGCATCTCGACATGGCATCGGCGCTGCGCAAGACGGTCGAGGTAACGGGCCTTTCGGTCCCCGACGTGTCGGTGATGGCCAGCGCGACGCCCGCCGCCTTCCTGTCGCTCAACGACCGTATCGGGGCGATCGCGCCGGGACAACGCGCCGACTGGGTGTGGCTGGACGCCGAACTTGCGCCGCGCGCGACGTGGATCGGTGGACAGATGATTCCGGAGTCCGCGTCGGACCTTGTCCAAACCGCATAATGACACATAAGCCGCAAGACATAAGCGGCGGAAGTTTTGGGGAATAAGCCGATGAGCATGATCATCACCTCTCCGATCAGAGGGTGGGCGGCGACGCTGGACAGCGTTCCCGATCCGGTTTTTGCCCAGCGGATGATGGGCGACGGCGTCGCGATCCAGCCATTGGGCGACACGGTGGTCGCGCCGTTCGACGGCGAGGTGGTGACGCTGCACGATGCCGGCCACGCGATTTCGCTTCGCAGCGCCGAGGGCGCCGAAGTGCTGATCCACATCGGGCTCGATACGGTGATGCTCAAGGGCAAAGGTTTCACGCCGCTCGTCGCGATCGGCGACAAGGTGTCGCGCGGCGATCCGCTGATCCGTTTCGACCTCGACGCCGTCGCGCTCGCCGCAACCAGCCTGATCACCCCGGTGATCGTGACCAATACGGAAGCCTTTGCGATCAGCCGCCGCACTGTCGATTGTGCGATCGGGGCGTGCGAAGCGTTGATGACGCTGGTGCCGGTGCAGGCCGAGGCGCGCCGCCGTTCGGACGACGGGACAATCGTCGAGCAGGCGGTGACGCTGGCGTTGCCGCACGGCATCCATGCGCGTCCGGCGGCGCGGATCGGTGAGACAGCGCGCGGGTTCGAGGCCGAGGTGCATCTGATGAACGGCGACAAGCGCGGCGATGCGCGCAGCACGGTGGCGTTGCTGGCGCTCGGCACAGCTTTCGGTGACGAGGTCGTCGTGCAGACGCGCGGCAACGATGCCGAAGCGGCGCTGGCCGCGATCGTCGCACTGCTGGCAAGCGACATGGGCGAAGGCGCGCCGGCGGCGACGCCCGTCGCTGCAATCGCAGTGCAAATACTGCGCACAGGGCAGATCGGCGGCGTAATTGCTTCCCCTGGCCTCGCGATGGGCCCCGCGGCACGATTGCGCCAGGCCGAGATTCCAGTCGCGCGCGACGGCAAGGACGCGGCTGAGGAACGCGCCGCACTGCTCGCGGCACGCGGTGACGTTCGCGGGCAGATCGCAGGACGTGCCGATAGCGCGGACGGCAGCATCGCGGCGGTCATGCACGCGCATCTTGCGCTGATCGACGATCCCGAGCTGCTAGCGGGCGCGGAGAAGCGCATGGCCGAGGGGCGCAGCGCGGGCTTTGCCTGGCGCGGGGCAATCCACGACCAGATCGACGCGATCCGTGCGACGGGCAATGCGCATCTGATCGAACGCATCGACGATCTGGTCGACATCGAGCGTCAATTGCTGTCTGCGCTGACGGGGACGCCGATCGAGGGCGCTGCGGTTCCAGCCGGAGCCCTCGTGGTCGCCGACGATTTGCTCCCATCGCAGCTTGTATCGCTCGCGGCGGCAAAGCCCGCCGGCATCTGCCTCGCACGCGGCGGCCCGACGTCGCACGTCGCGATCCTGTGCGCGGGCATGGGGCTTCCCGCACTCGTCGCGATGGGCGATGCGCTGGGCGGGGTCGAGGACGGCGTGCCGCTCCTGCTCGACGCCGAGATGGGGCATGTCACGGTCGCGCCCTCGCCTGCCAACATCGATGCCTTCACGGCACGGCTTGCGAAACGCGCGGCGCGACGCGAAGCAGCACAATCGGCGGCAAAGGACGCGTGCCAGACCGCCGATGGCACGCGCATCGAAATCTTCGCCAACATCGGCACGGTGGATGACGCCGTGCTCGCCGCCGCGCAGGGTGCCGAGGGATCGGGGCTCGTCCGCAGCGAGTTCCTGTTCCTCGATCGCGACACCGCCCCGTCCGAGGACGAACAGCATGCCGCCTATCAAGGCATCGCCGACGCGCTCGCGGGCAAGCCGGTGATCATCCGCCTGCTCGACATCGGCGGCGACAAGCCCGCCGCCTATATCCCCATCGCCCATGAAGAAAACCCGGCGCTCGGCCAGCGTGGCATCCGCGTCGCGCTCGCCCACCCCGCGCTGCTCAAAACGCAGCTGCGCGCGATTCTGCGCGTCCAGCCCGTCGGCCAGTGCAAGATCATGATCCCGATGATCGCGAGCATCGACGAACTGCGCCAGGTCCGCGCACTCGTCGACCGGCTCCGAGGCGAAATGGGCATCGCGACGCCCGTTGAGGTCGGGGTGATGGTCGAGACTCCCGCGGCGGCGATGACCGCCGACCTGCTGGCCGCCGAGGCCGATTTCCTGTCGATCGGCACCAACGACCTCACCCAATATGTGCTCGCGATGGATCGCGGCAATCCCGCGGTCGCCGCGGGAGTCGATGCAATGCACCCCGCGGTGCTGCGGATGATCGGCGAGGCCTGTCGCCTCGCCACCGCACGCGGGCGCTGGGTCGGGGTATGCGGCGGGCTGGCGTCCGACCCTGCGGCGCTGCCGATCCTTGTCGGGCTCGGCGTCACCGAATTGTCGGCGGTTCCCGGCTTCGTCGCCGAAGCGAAGCAGATCGTGCGCGGCCTGACCCTGATCGAAGCGCGCGCGCACGCCGAACTCGCGCTGCAATGCAAATCGGCAACCGAGGTTCGCGCGCTCGCCCGCGCCTTCGAGGAGACACGGCGATGAGGAAGATGCTCGAAACGCTCCAGCCGCTCGGCCGCGCGCTGATGCTGCCGATCGCGGTGCTGCCGATTGCGGGCCTGCTGCTGCGTATCGGCCAGCCCGACCTGCTCGATATCGCCTTCATCTCGGCGGCGGGCGCCGCGATCTTCGAAAATCTGGGTATCCTTTTCGCGATCGGCGTCGCGGTCGGCTTTGCACGCGACGGCAATGGCGCCGCGGCGCTCGCGGGCGTGGTCTGCTACCTTGTCACCACGACCGGGGCGCAGACGTTCCTCGCTGCACCGCCCGATATCGGCGCTGGATTGCCCGAGGCCGCAGCGGCGCTAGCGGCCAAAAATTGGGCGCTGACGCAGATCGACAAGCTTGAGGTGCCCATAGGGATATTATCCGGCCTCATCGGCGGCAATTTCTACAACCGCTTCGCGACGATCGCGCTCCCCGAATATCTCGCCTTCTTCGGCGGTCGGCGCTTCGTTCCGATCGCCAGCGGCGTTGCGGGGCTGCTGCTCGCGGCGGTGCTTGGCTATGGTTACGCCCATATCAGCGGCGCGATCGATGCCGCGAGCCGAACGGTGGTCGAGAGCGGCGGCGCCGGATTGTTCGTCTATGGCGTGCTCAACCGGCTGCTAATCGTTACCGGACTGCACCACATCATCAACAACGCCGCCTGGTTTGTCGTCGGCGATTTCAGCGGCGCCACCGGCGACCTGCGGCGCTTCTTCGCGGGCGATCCCAACGCGGGCGCCTTCATGTCGGGGTTTTTCCCGGTGATGATGTTCGGCCTGCCCGCGGCGTGTCTCGCCATGTATCACGAAGCGCGGCCCGAACGGCGCAAGGCGGTTGGCGGTATGCTCTTCAGTCTCGCCTTCACCAGCTTCCTGACCGGGGTGACCGAACCGATCGAGTTCACCTTCATGTTCGTCGCCCCCCTGCTCTATGCGATCCACGCGCTGCTCACCGGCATCGCGATGGCGCTGATGAACGCGCTCGACGTCAAGCTCGGTTTCGGATTCTCGGCGGGGCTGTTCGACTATGTGCTGAACTTCAGCCTCGCGACGCGGCCATGGATGCTGCTGCCCATCGGCACCGCTTATGCGCTGCTCTATTACGGCCTGTTCCGCTTCTTCATCCGCCGCTTCGACCTTGCGACGCCGGGGCGCGAGAGAGGCGTGGTTGCCGAAGCCGCGACGCAAACGGTGGGCGGCGCCCGCGGCGGCGCCTTTGTTGCGGCGCTTGGCGGCGCGGCCAATCTGGTCAGCGTCGACGCCTGTACCACGCGCCTGCGCCTGATCGTCGCCGACGCCCAAGCCATCGATGACGGCGCGCTGACCGCACTCGGCGCGCGCGGCATCATTCGCCCGTCCGAAAAGGCGGCGCAGGTCGTGCTCGGACCGATCGCCGATCTGGTCGCCGAGGAGATACGCGGTGCGCTGGCGCCGGGCGGTGCTGCGGCCGCGGCGACGCTGACCCCGGTGATAGCCGGCAGCCCCGACGCTTCGGGGCTCCCAGCGGAAATTGTCGGAGCGCTCGGCGGCGACGCAAACGTGCGCTCCATCCATACGCTGCACGGCCGCTTCCGGGTCGAACTCGCCGATGCGGGACGCGTCGACGAAGGCGCGCTCGCTCGGCTGACACACGGCATCGTCCGCCCGCGCCCGGAGGTCTGCCATATCCTGATCTGAGTTCAGGCCGGCGAGGACATCTTCATCAGCACCAGCCCGCCGACGATCAGCAGCGCGGCAACGATCCGCATCGCATTCGCCTGCTCGCCGAGCACGAAGATGCCAACCATAAACGCGCCGACCGCGCCGATCCCGGTCCAGATCGTATAGGCGGTGCCGAGCGGCAGCGATTTCATCGACAACGACAGCAAGGCAAAGCTTGCGATCATCGCGACGAGCGTAACAAGCGACGGGCCGAGCTTCGAAAAGCCCTCCGATTGCTTCATCGAAAAGGCCCACACAATTTCGAGCACGCCAGCGATAGTCAGATAGATCCAGGCCATGACAGCCTCCTTCAAAGGCTGCCGGGCCGTCCCGGACTTGAAGGCCCGCGCAGCGCGGGCGAGGACGTGGCCTCTTTGGCTATTGGCGCGCCCTAGCAACGGGGAAGCGCGGCATCAAGTACAGCCGCCCCCCATCGCGCAGGCTCGCAACGAACTCAGCGATTTGGCGCGAGCCGCATAGCGGCGCCGCCGCCCGGCGCGAGCCACAGCTTATAAGTATCGCCCTTCTTCACCTTGACCGTGTCATAGGCGATGCGGTGGCGCGCGTCGGTCAGATAGGTGGCACCCTCGCCATCCTTCCAGATCATGGCGGTGTAAGTTTTCCCCGGCTCCAGGAAGTCGAAATTCAGCGTCAACGTGCGCTCGGCCGCGTCGTTGACCCCTCCGACATACCAGTCGGCGCTGGCGCGATCCTTGCGCGCAAAGATCGCATAGTCGCCGACCTCGCCCGCGATCAGCTTGCTTTCGGACCAGTCGGCCGGGACCTGCTTGATGAATTCCAGCTCGCGCGGATATTTCTCCAGATTCTCGACGAAATCGGCGGCCATCTGGATCGGCGAATAGATCGCAAGGTAAAGGCCGAGCTGCTTTGCGAGCGTCGAGGCGAGCGGCGCCTTGTTCGCGCCCTCCAGGCTCAGCACGCCCGGCGTGAAGTCCATCGGCCCCGACAGCATGCGCGTGTAGACGAGCGTCGGTTCATGGTCCGGGCCGTTCGCGAAGGCGCCCCAGGCGTTATATTCCATTCCGCGTGCGCCCTCACGCGCAACCCAGTTGGGATAGGTACGGCGAAGGCCCGTATCCTTGATCGGTTCGTGCGGATTGACCGCGACGTGATATTTGGCGGCGGTTTCGACGACTTTCAGATGATGCTGCACCTGGCGCTGGCCGTCGTGCCATTCCATTGCGGTCGTGCCCGGCGTGCCGCCCGACGCGATGATCCCGCCCGCGTCGGCGACATAGCCGGTCTTGACCGTCCCGACGCCGAGCTGGCCATAGAGCTTCATCGCATCGTCGAGCTGCGCTTCATAGACCGCGATATTGCCGCCGGTTTCGTGGTGGCCGATAAGTTGCACGCCCTTTTTGCGCGCATATTCGGTGACCGCCTTCAGGTCGAAATCGGGGGTCGCCTGGGTAAAGCTGAACTCGTCGCCATGGCCGAACCAGTTTCCGTTCCAGCCCTTGTTCCAGCCTTCGACGAGTACGCCGCCAAACCCATGCTTCGCCGCAAAGTCGATATATTGCTTCGTCCGCGCGGTCGTCGCGCCATGCTTCGGCCCCTCGGCCCAGCTCCAGTCGCCGCGGATCATCCCCCACCAGATGCCGATATATTTCATCGGCTTGAACCAGCTGACATCGCCCAGCTTGTTCGGTTCGTTGAGGTTGAGTTCGAGGTCGCTTTCGACCAGCCCCGCCGCATTGTCGGCGATACGGATCGCTCGCCACGGCGTCGCGAACGGCAGGTCGCGGATCACGCGCGGCCCCTTCGACGACGGCGACAGGGTGGCGCGGAACTTCTGCCCCTCGCCGCGCTTGAACCACATGCCGGCATAGTCGACGAGCGCCGCCTCGTGGAACGACATATGGGTGCCATCGTCGAGGCGCATCGTGATCGGGGTGTGCGCGGTCGCGACCGCGTCGATCGGCGTTTTTTGATAGATTTGCTCGTAGCGATTCCACTCGCCGCCGGTGATCCACCACGCGGCGCCCTTGGGCGCGATGTCGAATTCGGTGATTTCGTCGACGATCTTCGCGGTCGGGAGACCCGCCTGCTCGGGCAGCTCGTAGCGGAAACCGATGCCATCGTCGAACAGGCGGAAGCGGA
Source organism: Sphingopyxis fribergensis (assembly GCF_000803645.1). Classification (NCBI taxonomy): domain Bacteria; kingdom Pseudomonadati; phylum Pseudomonadota; class Alphaproteobacteria; order Sphingomonadales; family Sphingopyxidaceae; genus Sphingopyxis; species Sphingopyxis fribergensis. Next base: position 2,756,174 of record NZ_CP009122.1, read on the forward strand.
CGTTCATCGCGTGGCCGCCCCAGCTCTTGTCCTGACGGAAGCGGACGAGCAGTTCATTGTGCCGGTCGCGCACGAAGCGGCGTTCGCCCCATGGCTGTTCCCAGCGCGTGTCGCCGCTTGCGCGCTCGACGCTCTCGATCGCAAAGCCGCGTTGCAGCCCGATCCGGTCGGCGAGGATGAAACCGAGCTTCGAGGGCGCAATCAGCAGTTTGCCCTTGCGCGATAGTGACCAGGTCGGGCGCTGGTCATTGTCGGTCGACACGGAGAGCGTGATTGCGCCGTCCGGCGACGATGCCGTCTGCGCGGGGCGCGCATCCTGCGCGAAGGCGGGCGCCGCGGCCACGACGAGCAACGGGAGGGCGGCGAACAGGCTACGCATCAATTTGTTCCTTCGAGTTTCAGCCAGAGAGCGCCGCACGGCGGCAGATGCGCCGGATCGGCGCCGTTGAGCGCGGCGATCGGCACGCCGCCCGCGCCATGGGCGGCGACGTCGATCGTCGCACCGCCGAGGTTGAAGAGGCAGCGGACATGCTCGCTGTCCGCGATCCGATCGAAGGCGAGCAGATCGCCCTCGGCGATCCAGCGCGCGTCGCGGCCGAGGCGGAGCGCGGAGTGCGCGGCGCGCAGCGCGACGAGCTGGCGCGTGAGATTGAGAAGCGACGCGGGATCCGCCTGTTGCCGGTCGACCGCGAGCGCTCCGTGCGCCGCGCCCAGCGGCAGCCAAGGATCGGCGGCCGAAAAGCCCGCATGGGTTTCGTTCGCGGCCCACGGCAGCGGCGTGCGCGCGCCGTCGCGCGACAGCGTCAGCGGCCAGTTCTTGAGCGCCTCGGGATCCTTCACCAGCTCGAACGGGATCTCGACCTGGTCGAGCCCCAGCTCCTCGCCATTATAGAGGATGATATTGCCGCGCAGCGCGCAGAGCAGCGCCATCTTCATCCGCGCATAGGCGGCCGGGTCAGCGCCTTCGGGAGTCCAGCGCGACAGTGCGCGCGGCGCGTCGTGATTCTCGAACGCCCAGCTCGGCCAGCCGACACCTGGCGCGTCGGGCCATTGTTCGGACGCTTCGCGCACGAGCTGCGGCGTCAGCCGGTCGGCATAGAGAAAGTCGAAGCCATAAGCGCTGTTCAGGCGGCTTGTCCCCGCGGTGAACAGCTTCATCTCGCGCACCGCATCGTCGCCGCCGACCTCGGCGACGGTGAAGCGGCCCGGATATTGATCGGTCAGCGCGCGGATGCGTTCGAGGAACAGCGGGATGTCGGGGTGCGACTGGTTGTGGATTTTCTGCTGGAAATCGAACGGCCGGGTGCGGACTTTGTTCGACGGCGGCGCGGGTGGATTGTCGCGAAACTCGGGATCGTGCATCGAAAAGTTGATCGCATCGATGCGGAACCCGTCGACCCCGCGGTCGAGCCAGAAGCGCACGACACCGAGCAGCGCGTCCTGCACTTCCGAGTTATGGACGTTGAGCTGTGGCTGCGAGCCCAGGAAATTGTGCATATAATATTGGCCGCGTCGCGCGTCCCACGTCCACGCCGGGCCGCCGAACACCGACTGCCAGTTGGTCGGCGGCGACCCGTCGGGCTTCGCATCGGCCCACACATACCAGTCGGCCTTGTCATTGTCCTTGCTCGCGCGGCTCGCCGCGAACCAGGCGTGCTGGTCGGACGTGTGCGCAAAGACCAGGTCGGTCGTGACCTTCAGCCCCAGCGCATGCGCGCGCGCGACCAGCATGTCGAAATCGGCGAGCGTCCCGAAGATGGGATCGACGCCGCAATAATCGGCGATGTCGTAACCGAAATCGTCCATTGGCGAGGGATAGAAGGGTGACAGCCAGATCGCATCGACGCCGAGCGAGGCGACATAGTCGAGCCGCGCGGTGATGCCGGCAAGATCGCCTATCCCGTCGCCGTTCGAATCGGCGAAGCTGCGCGGGTAAATCTGATAGATCGCCGCGCCCTTCCACCACGGCATTTCTGCGGTGGCGGGCAAGCTGGCATTCTGGACGAGGGGCTGGGTCATTATGGCGTCGTCTTCGCTTATTCACTGGCCTGGCAGATGATCGTGCCGAAGGCGGGGAGAGAAAGATGGAGGCTGCCCGGCGCGGTGGGTGCCGCGGGGCAGTCGCCGTGGAGCGCGGTAAAGCCCGCGCTTTTCATATCGATGGCAATATTGGCCGACAGCGGCGCCGCCGACGTGTTGAAGGCGAGCAGCACTTCGCGGCCAGTGTCGGGATCGAAGCGCGATACCGCAAGCAGGCCGGGCTTTTCGGAAAAGGCGCGGACCTTGGTGGCGCCGCGCATCAGCGCGGGGGTCTTGCGCCGGATTTCGGCCAGCGCCGCGATATGGCGATAGAGCGGGTGCGCGGGATCGAAATTGGCGGTCGCGGTCGTCGCGTCGCTGCCGATCAGGTCGTTGTCATTATAGGTCGCGACCTTCGACGCGAACATATCCTCACGCGCCAGTTGGTCCTTGTCGTCCGACACGAACCCCTGCTCGTCGCCATAATAGATCGTCGGGACGCCGCGCAGCGTCAGCAGCATCGCATGGCCGAGCATCACGCGCTGCAGCAATTCGGCCTCGCTCGCGTTCGGGTTCGCGGCTTTCACGAACATCGCGAAACGGCCCATGTCGTGGTTGCCAAGGAAGGTCGGCAGTTCTTGCGCCGCCCCTGCCCCGCCCTTGTAGAGCGCATCGCCGTCGAACAGCCGCGCGAACTCGCCGGTGCCCTTCGTGCCGCTCACCGCGTCGATCGCCGCGCGCGCGAAACCGAAATCGAGCACCGCGGGCAGCCCCGCCGCATGCGTATACCAGGCGAGCGCGCCCGGATCGACCGCGTCGACATAGACTTCGCCGAAGATGTGGAAATTGGGGATGCCACGCGCCTTCGCGCGCACCTGCATCGCGGGCACGAACGCCTGCCAGAATTCGGGGTTCACATGCTTGGCGGTATCGATGCGAAAGCCGTCGATCCCGAACTCGTCGATCCAGCGGCCGTAGATATCGATAAAGCCCTGCACAACGCGCGGATGCTCGGTCGCAAGGTCGTCGAGCCCCGCAAAATCGCCGTACAGCGCGGACTCGCCAACCCAGTCGCTGTTGCCGCGGTTGTGGTAATAGATCGGGTCGTTGAGCCAGGCCGGCACCTTCACCCGCTCCTCGCCTTTCGGCACGACGGGCGTGTAGGCGAAGCCGGGGTCGGTCAGCTTCTGCCAGTTGCCGGCATCGGCGACATGATCGCCCGCGAAGTCCGGATTGATCGGCGCGCCCTTCACCCCGCCGCGCCGCGAGTAAGGATAGTCGGCGAGGCTGCGGTAGCGGAAGCCGCCGGCCGCATCTTCCTTGTAGGCGATCACATCGGCGGTGTGGTTGGCGATGATGTCCATATAGACCTTCATCCCGCGCGCGTGCGCCGCATCGACGAACGCCTTGAATTCGGCATTGGTGCCGAAATGCGGGTCCACTTGTGTGAAGTCGGTGACCCAATAGCCGTGATAGCCCGCGCTTTCGTCGCCCTTCGACCCCTGCACCGGCTTGTTCTTGAAAATCGGCGCGAACCAGATCGCGGTGGCGCCGAGGCCCTCGATGTAATCGAGCCGCTTTATGAGCCCCGCAAGGTCGCCGCCGTGGAAGAAGCCCTTAGCCGTGGGGTCATAGCCCGTGGCGAGCCGGTCGCCCTTCAGCCCGCCGCGATCATTCTTGGGATCGCCATTCTCGAAGCGGTCGGGAAGCACGAAATAGATGATCTCATCCTCGGGTCGGCGCTCGCGGTAATCCGCTGCCGGCGCGGCGCCGCTGAGGGTCAGGGCAAGTATCGAAGCAAACAGGCTCATGCGGGCACTCCTGCCGCGCAATGCTGCGCGATAAAGTCTTCGTGGCCGGTCAGATGCGACGCAGTGCGCGCGACGATCGTTTCGATGTCGGCGAAAAAGCCCGCTAGCTCGTCGCGGGTGAGTTGATCGGCCATCGGGTGATAACCGCCGGGCAGGATATTCTGCCCCGTCAGCACCTGGAACCAGCCGATCTCGATGAACAATTCGTCGCCCTCGCGGACGATCTGGCCCTGGCTTTTGAACAGCTCGATCTTGCGCGCCAGCGTCTCGGGAATACCCATCTCGCGGCACCGGACCCAGAAGGGCGCGTCGGTGCGCTGGTTGGCGTGATAGTGGAGGATGACGAAATCGCGGATGCGCTCGTAGTCGAAGCGGACGCGGCGGTTATAGGCGTCGATATTGGCGGTATCGAAATCACGATCGGGAAAATGCGCGAGCAGCTTGGCGATGCCGTTCTGGATCAGGTGGATGCTCGTCGATTCAAGGGGCTCGAGGAAACCCGAAGCGAGGCCAAGGGCGACAACATTGGCGTTCCACGCCTTTTTGCGCATCCCGGTGCGGAAGCGCAGCGTTCGCGGGTCGGCGAGCGGGCGTCCTTCGACATGGGCGAGCAGGATAGCGGTCGCCTCGTCCTCGCCGATGAAGTCGCTGCAAAAGACATGGCCGTTGCCCGTGCGGTGCTGGAGCGGGATGCGCCATTGCCAGCCGGCCTTGTGCGCAATCGCCTGCGTATAGGGCCGCGCCGGGCCGGCATTTTCGCTGGGCACCGCAATCGCGCGGTCGCAAGGAAGCCAGTGCGTCCAATCCTCGAAACCCGTTTCGAGCGCCTCTTCGATCAGCAGCGCGCGAAAGCCCGAGCAGTCGATGAAGAGTTCGCCTTCGATCGCGGTGCCGTTTTCGAGCACGACGGCTTCGACATGGCCGCTTTCGCCATTCCGGCGGACGCTGGCGATCTGGCCCTCGGTGCGCTCGACGCCAGCGGCTTCGGAGATCTTGCGCAGATAGGCAGCGTAGAGCGCGGCGTCGAAATGAAAGGCATAAGCGATGCCGTCGAGGCTCGTGTTCGGGATTTGCGGCAACCGCGCAAAGCGGTTCTGGCGTCCCGCGGTTTCGTTCAGCGAATAATCGCCGAGCCGACCCGCAACGCCCTCGTTCCGGCCGCGCAGCCAATATTGCTGGAACGGCAGCATGCCGAGGCTGCGCCCGATCTGCCCGAAGGCGTGCATATAGACGTCGCCGATCCGGCCCCAGTCGTGGAACTGGATGCCGAGCTTGAACGTCCCGCCCGTTTCGCGAATAAACTCATTCTCGTCGATACCGATCAGCGCATTGAACAGGCGGATCGCGGGGATCGTCGCCTCGCCGACCCCGACGGTGCCGATCGCGTCGCTTTCGACCAGCCGGATCGACAGATTGTCCATCGTCCGCGACAGCGCAGCGGCCGCCATCCAGCCCGCGGTTCCGCCGCCGACGATGACGACCTTCGTGATGCGACCGTCGCCCACCCTGCTCATTCCCTCTCTCTTCCGGAAGCGGGCCGGACTTGCCGCCCGGCCCGCTCATCGCGTCAGAACTTATAGGTGATACCGGCCATGAAGTTGCGACCATAATTCTGATAGTCGCGGATCTGGCGCGGATCATTGTTGTAATAGGTCACGAACGGCTCATTGGTCAGGTTCGACGCCTGGAGCAGGATGCCGAGCCCCTCGAGCGCGCCGCTCTGGAAGGTATATCCGACCTGCGCGTCGACGACGAATTCGCTCTTCGCCATGAACATGTCGCGCGCAAGGCTGATCGTTGAAACTTCGGCGAGGAATTTCGAGCGATAGCGGCCCGACGCGCGCACCTGGAACCCGTCCTTTTCGAAATAGGCGGTTCCGTTGATGACCCATTTCGACAGGCCGGGCATCGAAATCGCATCCTCCGTGCCTTCGCGCACCCGGCTCTTGGTATAGGAGGCGCTGCCGAGCACGCCGAAGCCGTCGAGCGACTGGGTGAGGTTCGCGAAGGGCAGCGAGAAGGAGGCTTCGGCACCATAGACGCGCCCGGCATTGCCGTTCAGCCACTGCTTGGTGAGACCCTCGCGCGTGCCCACCGTGCCGCCGTCGGGGACTTCGAAATCGGCGAAATCGAACGGATTGACCTGCCGATAGATGTAATTTTCGAGATATTTGTAGAAGCCGCCGATCGACACATAGCCGCCCTGCCCGAAATATTTTTCCAGCCCCACATCGACCGTGTCGGCCATCAGCGGGCGCAGCTTCGCATTGCCGAGGTCAAGCGACCAAGGCGACGCATTGACGTCGGTGTTGTCGCGCTTCGACGTATCGAAATTGACGCCGCCGCCGGGCTTCAGCTGATCCATGCGCGCGCGCGCCAGCACGCGGGCCGCGCCGAAACGCAGGAACGTGTTGTCGGCGAATTCGACCGACAGGTTCATGCTGGGCAGGATGTCGGTATATTTGGCGCCATCGGTCACCGGCGTCGACTGGGTGACGCCGCCGACGACCTGCGCATAGAAGCTCGAGCCCGTCTGGTCCGAATGGACAATCTGGACGCCGACATTGCCCCGGATCGGCGTCCTGCCCGCATCGGCGTTGAAATTCGCCTGCACAAAGCCGGTCAGCACCTTTTCGCGGATCGTATAATCGTTGAAAACGCGCGCCGGGTCGAAGCCCGCGCCGTCGGTCAGATTATAATTGCCGTCATTATAGAAACGCCAGCTGTCGAACGCGACCATGCCGGGGATGCCGATGAAGTCGAGCGAGACCGGGTCGTAAAGATAATCGGCGGGCACCGCCGTATCGGCCGGATAATTTTTGCTGGTCAGCACAAAGCCGCGGTCGTCGAGGCTTTTCTTGCGGTCCGAATAATTGGCACCGACGCGCAGACTGCTGATGACGCCGTCGAATTCCTGCGTCGCTTGCAGGCGCAGCGATTTCAGCTGGTCCTTGACCCGCGGCGTGTTGACGAACCCGTCCTGGCAATTGGGCACTGCGCCGCCGCAGCTGTTCCAGCCCTGCGGATCGGTGATCACGAACAGATTGGGATCGGCATAGTCGAGCGACGGGTCGAACATGATCCCCCCGTTCGGACGCATCTCGAAGCCCAGCGCGGTCTCGCGCGCGCCGACGCCCTGGCCGCGGCCGGTACCGAGATAGATTTCCAGATTTTCCTCGGTCTTCTTGATCCGCGAATAGCCAAGGTCGAGTTCGAGCGTCAGCTTCTCGTTCGGCTTGAACTGCGCGTTCCAGCCGCCGGCGACGATCGTCGAATCGCGATGGACGACGTCGTTGCGCATCACCGCCTCGGTGCCCGTCCAGACGCCCTTGGTGACCAGACCGTCCTCGACGGTGAAGCCGGGCTGCAACGTCGAATTGCCCCAGAAGAGCGGAAATTCGATGCCGCGCAGGCGCTGTTCATCCTTTAACTTCGACCAATAGCCGTCGATCGTCGTATGGAACTTGTCGCTGGGCTCCCATTCGACGACCGCCATCACGCCGTCGCGCTTCAGCTCGTTCGATTTCACATAGGGCTTGGCGCCGCCGATGACGAAAGCGGTGTTCGTGCCGTCGGTCGCCTCGGGATAGCCCCAGGCGTTGAACCGTTCCTCGGCGGTCGGCGACTGCATGCGCGCATAACCGATCGCCCAGCCGAGCGTGCCGTCGGCATTCTGGTCGATATAGGAGATGTTGGCGCGATAGCCCTTGTTCGAAATATCGGGGTTGAGCTTGCCGAGATCGTTGATCTCGAACCGCGCGCCCGCCGCGATCGCGCGCTTGCCATAGGCGAGTGGGCGCACCGTCCGCATATCGATCGTGCCGCCGATCGCTTGCCCGATCAGCGACGCGTCGGGGGTCTTGTAGACGATGGCGCCGTTCAGCAGTTCGGAGGGATATTGGTCGAGCTCGACGCCGCGGTTGTTGCTCGCCGAAACCTGTTCGCGGCCGTTGAGCAAAGTCGTGGTGAAATCGGGTGCGAGGCCGCGGATCGACACGACATTGGCGCGGCCGTCGAGGCGCTGCGTCGCAAGGCCCGGCAGGCGCGACAGCGATTCGGCGATCGACAGATCGGGCAGCTTGCCGATGTCTTCGGACGAGACCACCTCGACGATCGAGGTGTTGTTCTTCTTCGCCTGAACCGAATTGTTGATCGCGCCGCGGATGCCGCTGACGACGATTTCGCCTTCGACGGGCGCCTCTTCGACGGGCGCGGTGCTCGCGTCCTGCGCCATTGCGACACCAGACGTCAAAGCGGTCAAGGCAAGGCCGAGCGCGATGGCGCTGACACCGCGGTTCAGTTTGTTCGGCAAGATCATGTGTGGCTCCCCTGGCACGGACGGGTGGTCTTGACCCATGCATCGGGAGGGGGGACGCGGCGCGTCCGTCAGGCTCCTCTCCGGCACGTGGGCTTTCCCATCTTGAGCCTCGCAATTGAAACCAATCGCGCCGCCCCGCCATAGGGTATACGTATACGCATAATATGCAGCCCCACCGACTGTCGCGGAAATGCAACGCTTTGAGCGCCGAAAACTGCCAGTCTCGCCGCCATGCAAATTCTTGGCATCGACCTGACCAATCGCTAATCTCCGACATCAGCGGCGGCCATCCAGAAGGCTACCACGTCCGGGAGAGAGACATGGGGCGCCAGCCCTCGGCCAAGCCGACGAGTTTCGACATCGCCTATCTGGCGGGAGTCTCGCAGCCCACCGTGTCGCGCGCGCTACGCGGCAGCAAATCGGTCAGCGCCGCGACGCGCGCCAACATCGAACGCATCGCGCGCGAGCTCAATTACACCGTCGACAAGAACGCTTCGAGCCTGCGTTCGCAGCGCACCCACACGCTCGCTTTGCTGTTCTTCGAGGATCCGAACCCCGACGAATCGATGATCAACCCCTTCTTCCTGTCGATGCTGGGGTCGATCACGCGTGAATGCGCGCGGCGCGGTTACGATCTGCTGATCAGTTTCCAGCAGATGCATAATGACTGGCACGTCACCTATCAGGACAGCCACCGGTCGGACGGCATCATCCTGCTCGGCTATGGCGATTATCAGCTCTACCTCACCAAGCTCGAGCATCTGGTCGAGATGGGGACCAAATTCGTGCGCTGGGGGTCGGTGTCCGAAGACGGTATCGGGCTCACCGTCGGATCGGACAATGTCGGCGCGGGCGAACAGGCGGGCACGCATCTGGTCGAGATCGGGAGGCGGCGCATCGCCTTCCTAGGCGACGCGTCGGACCATGCGCCCGAATTCCAGGACCGCTATAACGGACTGTGCCGCGCGATGCGCGCAGCGGGTCTCGAACCCGACCCGGCGTTGCAGCGCGATGCGGTGTCATCGGAGGATTCGGGTTACGCCGCCGCGCGGTCGCTGATCGAAAGCGGCCAATCTTTCGATGCGGTTTTCGCCGCAAGCGACCTGATCGCGATCGGCGCGATGCGCGCGCTGAACGAAGCGGGGCTGCGGCTGCCGCAGGATGTCGCGATCGTCGGCTTCGACGACATCCCCGCCGCCAGCCAGACCACACCGACGCTGACCACGCTGATGCAAGATATGAAGGGCGCGGGGACGCTTCTCGTCGACGCGCTGCTCGCCCGTATCGACGACCGCCCCGTCGAACAGCGGATATTGCCCGCGCGGCTTATCCGGCGTCAGAGCACGGCGGTATAAGAAGGCTTAGGGCGTCGGTTTTGGGGTGGGGAGCTGCCATTCCCAATTTCGTCATTCCCGCGAAAGCGGGAACCCAGTTGCGACGTCAGCTCGCTGGGTCCCCGCTTTCGCGGGGATGACGAAGTAAGGAGTAGAACGGCAACTATCGGTCGAAACCGGCCGCAGCACGTATTCGTATACGTAGACGCGCGACGCTTGCCCTCACCCGCGCCCGCTGCAACACCCGCACCAACGCGAGCCGCGACAGCGGCCGCAAGGGGAGACGCATGATGGAAAAACCGAAGCAGGGCTTTGCCGGCCTTTGGAATATCAGCTTCGGCTTTTTCGGCATCCAGATCGGCTTTGCGCTGCAGAATGCGAATATGAGCCGCATTTTCCAGTCGCTCGGCGAGGATATCGAGCGCCTCCCCGGCCTGTGGGTCGCCGCGCCGCTGACCGGGCTGCTCGTCCAGCCGATCATCGGGCATATGAGCGACCGGACCTGGCTCGGCCGGCTCGGGCGCCGCCGTCCTTACTTTCTTGCCGGCGCGATCCTCGCCGCCATCGCCCTGTTCGTGATGCCTGAAAGTCCTGCGATCTGGTTCGCGGCGATGATGCTGTGGATCCTCGATGCCTCGCTCAACATTTCGATGGAGCCCTTCCGCGCCTTCGTCGGCGACATGCTGCGCAAGGACCAGCACAGCGTCGGCTATGCGGTGCAGACCGCCTTCATCGGCGCGGGCGCCGTCGTCGGGTCGCTTTTCCCCACGCTGATGGAGGCGATGGGCGTCGCCAATGTCGCACCGCCAGGGCAGATTCCCGATACGGTCCGCTACGCCTTCTGGTTCGGCGGGATTGCGCTGTTCCTCTCGGTGCTGTGGACCGTTGTCACCACCGACGAATATAGCCCCGAACAGATGGCGTCGTTCGAACGCGCAAGCGAGGCGCCCGCAAGTCGCGCGCTCGCATCACACAACTACGGCGCCAGCATGCTGTGGATCGGCGCGGGAATGCTTGTCCTGCTCGTCCAGCATCATTTCGCGCTGCTCCGCGAGGTGCTGCTGCTCGGCGCGCTGCTGATCGGCTATGGCCTCGCCAGCATGGTCGCGATCGCGCTGGCGCGCCGCGGCAACGACAAGAATATGCTGTCGAGCATCGTCGGCGATTTCTCGGGCATGCCCCTGCTGATGAAGCGCCTCGCGCTCGTCCAGTTTTTCAGCTGGTCGGCGCTGTTCATCATGTGGATCAACACCACCCCGATCGTCGCCCAATATCATTTCGGAACAACCGATGCGGCGAGCGCCGCCTATCAGAAAGCGGGCAATTGGGTCGGCGAGTTGTTCGCGATTTACAATGGCGTCGCCGCGATCGCCGCGCTGACCTTGCTCCCCTGGCTCGCTCGCCGCCTGGGACAGGCGCGTACGCACATCGTCGGGCTCGCGTGCGGCGCGGTCGGATATGCCAGCTTCTTCGTGCTGCGCGATCCGTCACACCTGATCGTCAGCGAAATCTTTATCGGCATATTCTGGGCGTCGGTCCTCGCCATGCCCTATGCGATTCTCGCCTCCAGCCTGCCGCAAGCGAAGCTCGGCATCTATATGGGCCTCTTCAATGTCTTCATCGTCGTCCCGCAATTGCTCGTCGCAACGGTGATGGGCTCGATCATGACAGCGCTGTTTCCGGGCGAGCCCATATACACGATGGCCTTCGCCGCCTTTGCCCTGCTGCTGGCGATGATTGCGATGCTGCGCGTCGACCAACCGGCTGGAGATCATGGCAAAAACAGCCACGGCTAGTCGCGCCCACATACCGTCCTGTCGGACCGAGAAACCGGTGTCACAACAACGCCGCACGACTGTCATCATAGCGACCCATCGCCGCCATCGAATCGCAACCCCGAAGCCCTAGCGGACGCCGACCGCAATCGGCGGCAATCCAATCCAGGGGTTTCAGAATGACGATCAGAGGTCTTGCCTCAGCCACCGCGCTTGTTCTTCTCGCGAGCACGAGCAGCGCCGCGCTTGCGCAATCGGACGCGGGCGACACCGCGGCCGCCGATACGGCGGCGCAAGGCGACGAGATCGTGGTGACCGGCCGCGCCGGCGCCGGAGATCGCACACGGGTCGAAACCAGCTATGCGATCACCTCGATCGACAACGACACTTTGCGCTCGCGCGCGCCGTCGAGCGTCACCGAAGCGCTGAAGTCGGTTCCCGGCTTCTGGGTCGAGGCATCGGGCGGCGAAGGCAGCGGCAACGTCCGCGCGCGCGGCATTCCGGTCGACGGCTTCGGATCGATCACCCTGCTCGAAAACGGCCTGCCGGTGCAGCATGACCCGTCGCTCGGCTATCTGAATGCCGACCAGGCGTTCCGCATCGACGAATCGATCGAGCGCGTCGAAGTGGTGCGCGGCGGCCCGTCTTCGATCTTCTATTCGAACGCCCCCGGCGGCGCGGTCAACTTCATCACGCGCCAGGCAAAGGACGAACTGACCGGAGTGGCGCGCATCCTCTATGGCCCCACCGCCGACCTGTTCCGCTTCGACGGCTGGGTCGGCGCACCGCTCGGCAACGGCTGGAGCTTTGGCGTCGGCGGCTATTACCGCAAGGAAGATGGCGTTCGCGATCCCGGTTTCGCGGGCAATCAGGGCGGGCAGGTTCGCGCCGACCTCAATTATGATTTCGGCGATGGCCGGATCACCCTCGGCTACAAAAAGATCGACGACAGCACGATCTTCTACACCGGCATCCCGCTCACCAAGGACCGCAAGGGCAATATCGTCGGCCTGCCGGGCTTCGATCCGCATTATGGAACGACCGCGAGCCGCGCGACCGCCTTCCTGACGCTGCGCGACGCCAACGGCCCCGTTCGGTTCGACAATGCCGACGGCACCGACGTCAATCTCGACCAGTTCAGCCTGCTCGCCGAATGGGAGCTCGCGCCGGGCTGGAAGCTCAGCAACCGCGCGCGCTATCGCGACTCGCTGACGGTGCGCAACGGCGTCTATCCGGCGTCGATCAGCACCGCGACCGCGTTTCTCAACCAGAACCGCGCCTCGCTGCTCGCCGCCTTCCCCGGCGCGGCGAGCGTCCAGCTGCGCTACAGCGACACCGGCGAGGCGTTCGATGTCGCCGGCCAGAACGGCAATGGCGATGTCTTCATCAACGCCGCGCGGCCGGTCACCGTCGACGAGAGCGAATTCCTCAACGACCTCCGCCTCGCCCACAGCTTCGACATCGGCGGCATGACGCACGATGTGTCGATCGGCTTCTACTACGCCCGGATCGAAGAGACCTTCCAGCGATACTCGGCGTCGACCTTGCAGGATGTTTCGGACAATTCGCGCCTGCTCGACCTCGTCGCGCTTAATGGCGCGGGGCAAGTCGTCGGGTCGGCGACCGAGAACGGCGTCGTCCGCTATGGCTCCGAATTCGCCAACGGCAGCGGCACGCAGGACACCTTCGCGCTTTATGCTGCGGACGAATGGCAGGTGATGCCCGGTCTCCGCATCGACGCGGGCGTCCGCTGGGAAACGGTCAAGACCCGCGGCGCGCAAGAGGGCAGCAAGACGGTCGACCTCGGCAACGCGGCAACGCTCGCCGACAACAGCGTGCTGACCGGAAACGGCATCTTCACGCCGTTCGATCAAAAGTTCGACAAGGTCGGCTACACGATCGGTGCGGACTGGCAATTCGCGCCGCGCGCCGGGGTCTTCGCACGCTATACGTCGGCCTTCCGTCTGCCGAGCGTCGGCAGCTTCATCACCAGCGCGACCGCGGTTCCGCGGACGCAGGGCATCGACCTGTGGGAAGCGGGCCTCAAATATCAGTCGCGCTTCGCGAGCGTCTATCTCACCGGCTTCCTGACCGACTTTAATTCCTATGGGATCGGCAATACAAAGTTCGATCCAGTCACCAACGGCTATGTGTCGCAGACCATCTATACCGACACGCGCGCCTATGGCGTTGAGTTCGAAGGGACCGTGCGGCCGACGTCGTGGTTCGACTTCACCCTCAACGCGACGTGGCAGGACCCGACCTTCCGCAACCTGCGCTATGACGAACTCGCGACGGTCGACGGACAACCGACGCTGGTTCCGCGCGACTATTCGGGCAACCAGCTGATCCGCGTCCCGAAAATGACGCTGCGCGCGACCCCGGCGGTGACGCTGCTCGGCGATCGGTTGCGCGCGCAGGTCGATGTCGAGCACAATGCGAAGCGCTTTGCCGATGCCGCGAACATATCGAAGCTGCCGGCATATACCGTCCTCAACGCCAGCGTCCGGTTCAACCTGACCGATCAGATCACGCTCTGGGCCTATGGCGACAATCTGACCAACGAGCTCGGGTTGACCGAGGGCAACCCGCGCGCGGGCGAGCTGACTAGCGGCCAGGCGAACGACCTCTTGTTCATCGGGCGTCCGATCGTCGGTCGTAACGTCCGCTTCGCCGTCGACTTCCGCTTCTGATGTTACGCCGCGCGACCCTGTTCGCCCTGGCTCTGACGATGGCCGCCCCCGTGGCGGCCATCGAACAGACGCCGCCCGATGTCACAGTCACCGGCGAGATCACCGGCGGCGACCATCAGACCTATCGGGAAGTGCCGTTCGACGTGCCCGAGGGGACCGAACGGATCACCGCGGTACTAAGCTACGACAAGTCGAACAAGACCGTCGTCGATATGGGCGTATGGGATCCGGCGCGTTTTCGCGGTTGGAGCGGCGGCTCGCGCGACCGCTTCACGATTGCGCCGAGCGATGCGACGCCGGGATATCTGCCGGGTGCTTTGCCCGCAGGGCGCTGGCGCGTCATGCTCGGCGTTCCCAATGCGCGGACGGACAGCCGGGCGCGCTATTCGGTCCAGATCTTCTTCGATCGGGCGGCGGAACGACGCGCCACCGCCGCAATCGCCGATCCGCCGCTCAAACCCGGCCCGGGCTGGTATCGCGGCGATCTGCACATGCACGACGCGCACAGCGATGGAAGCTGCCAGAGCCGCGGCGGGCGGAAAGTGCCCTGCCCGCTGTTCCGCACGGTAGCCGCGGCGGCCGAGGCGGGGCTCGATTTCATTGCGGTCACCGATCACAATACCACCGCGCATTTCAGCGGCCTGCGCGAGCTCCAGCCCTATTTCGACACGATGCTGCTGATTCCGGGGATCGAGGTGACGACGTTCGGCGGTCACGCCAATATCTTCGGCCCAACCCGTTTCGTCGATTTCCGCGTCGGCGCACCCGGCGGCCCCGAGATCCGCGCGTTGCAGCGCGACGTCGTGGCGGCAGGCGCGATCATGTCGATCAACCATCCTGCCCTGCCCTCGGGCGAGCAATGCATGGGCTGCGGCTGGACGTGGAAGGACACCGACTATGGTGCGGTCACCGCGATCGAGGCAATCAACGGCACGATGACCGACGGGCCCTTTGCCGGGCTCGGCTTCTGGTATGCGCGGCTGAACGAAGGCCACCGCCTGACCGGCATTGCCGCCAGCGACAATCATAATCCCGATGTCGCGGCCGGCAATCCGGCGCCCGGGCCGGCGCCGATCGGCCGGCCGCGCACAGTCGTTCATGCGAGCGCGCTATCGACACCTGCAATCCTCGATGGCCTTCGCGCAGGCAATGTGTTTCTCGATATCGAAGGGACCGACACACGCCTGCTCGAGGTGGACGCCACGGCGAAAGGACAGCGCGCGACGATGGGCGAAACATTGCCGGGGCGCCGCCGCACCACCGTCGGCGCGCATATTGCGGGCGCAACCGGAGCGTTTGCCGAGCTTATCCTTAACGGCCAGCCGACCGGAGAGCGCCAGCTGATCCGCTCGGATGACGCCCGGCTGGACTGGGCGCTGAACGCGGGGCAGAGCTGCGGCTGGCTTGCGGTCAACGTTCGCGGCAGCACCGGCAAACTGCTGCTCGCCGGCAACCCGGTCTATCTCGCCTGCGGTTAAACCTCGGCGGGGATGCGCAATTTGCCGATTGAAATTCAGGACGGACCGGCGGGTCTTCGGCCCGTACCCTGAAGCCAAAGGCCGACGGCACGCATCTGAGCGATAGTCGACAGTCCTCTTTCATTCGCTTTTGTGCAAAAAGGAGCCGTCAGCGACCCTTCGTGAAGAGGTAATGTGCGTACCAGACTCAGCATTTGCAAAAAGAAGCACTCCTATCCGTCGGAGGAAGAAGCGCTCGCGGTCGCTCGGCGTGCCGAAATTCCGCTCCGTACCTATCGCTGCGACCGCTGCCGATTGTTCCATTTGACCAGCCGCACAAAAGGCAAGCCGATGCTTCGACGCGCCGAAAGCCCGCCCTCGTAGCGGTTCGAAGCGCCCTTTCTTTGCCGCACACCCCGCGTGCAATTCGACGCAAGGCGAGTTAAATCGCCGGAGACGGTGTCAAAACAGATTCTGCGCGACGATGCTTGTCTTCGCCCCGGCACGCTGCTAGTGGCGCCCCTCGTTGCCGCTTTAGCTCAGTTGGTAGAGCACATCATTCGTAATGATGGGGTCACAGGTTCGAGTCCTGTAAGCGGCACCACCTCTCCCGAAAATCATTCGAACGAGCGCCAAAGCCGTGGTCCGCGTTCACGTATATGCGTTGCCGTTCCGCGCTCGCGCCTTGAAGCTGGCGGCCTATGTCCGCGATCGTTGGCCGCCTGTGGCCATTATCGTCACGTAGGGCCGGATCGTTCGTGGCGACGGCATTTTGCCAGCCAATGGCGTCTTCCTCGCCAAGCCCTATCGGCCGCAAGACCTTGCATCTCAATGGAGGGGCTTCTTGCCAGCGCTCTAAGCTTCCGCCGCCGCCGGAAGCAGCGGTCCGGCGGAAATCGATTTGCGATTTGTCGGGCATCGGCGAAATCCCGCTCACACCGACCGGAAAATTCCGGGCGCGCGGAACGCAGCAAAGCGTCACGGGTTCGGTCATCCATGCCGATCTACTTTTTCAACGTCTTTAAGGAAAATGCACCGAAGGTCATAGATGAGGAGGGGGCTCATCTGACGGACTTGCGTGCGGCAATCTCCTTCGCTGTTCTCAGCGCCCGGTCCCATGCGGCTGACGACGTCCTGCGCGGCCAGTTCAAATCGCGCGATCGCATCGAGATCGTAGACGGCGATGGCACCCTGCTGCACAGCGTACGCTTCGACGAAGCGATCGGGCTTTGCTCCTAGGCGGTTCGACAAACAATATTTGCCGCGAGAGGGTATATACCAGTAAGCGAACGCGAGATCAGCGTGCGCAGACAAGGGGTGGCTCGCGGCCGTTGATCCTCGTCCACGCGCGATGGCCAAATCAGCGCCCTTTAAAGGAAGAAAATGTGACCGACGAAGTCGAATGGTGGGAGTATGACGACGTGGCCGAGATGGCGGCTGCGGTCGCGGGCGATATCGCCTTCATTATCGAAAGCGCGATCGACGCCCGCGGCGCCGCGGTGGTCGCGCTCGCCGGCGGAACGACGCCGATCCCGATTTATGAGAAGCTCTCATCCGCGAAACTGGACTGGAAGCGCGTCACGGTCGTGCCCGGGGATGAGCGAATTGTTCCGCTCGGCGACCCGCTCAGCAATGTCACCGCCCTCGCCAGATATTTTCTTCCCAAGGGAGCCCGCGTTATACCGATCGTACCGAATGCGATCGCGGACTATAAGGCGGCTGGACGCTCTGCCGATGCCCTGATGCAGGATTTGCACTGGCCGCTCGACCTTTGTCTCCTCGGTGTGGGAAACGACGGACATGCGGCCTCGATCTTTCCGGGCCCCGATTTCGACGAAGCAGTGAACGGACCGAAAGAGCGCCGAGCCTTAGGCGTGTTGCCGGACCCCATGCCGATCGAGGCACCCGTTCCACGCGTAACGCTCAGCCTTGCTGCGATTACGGCGGCGCGAGCACTCCTGATCGCGGTGAGAGGCCAAGAAAAGCGCGATATCATCGAGACAGCGATCAGGCAGGGGCCGTCTTCGCCTTATCCCGTAGGGCTTGTGCTGGCGGGTACCGACCTGCCGGTCGATATCCATTGGGCGCCGGCATGACCCTCGGCCTTCTGAACCGGACCGGCGCTGCCGTGGCGCCGGTTCATCGCGACCTCCCGAACAATGCCCGGCATAAACCGCAGTAACAGCGGTCTTAGAGCGGCCACGACCAGAGTATCAATGGCGTTCCGACGCATAATACCAGCAGCGAAAGCGGCGCTCCAAGCCGCGCGTAATCGCCAAAGCGGTATCCGCCTGGTCCCAGAACAAGCGTGTTGCACTGGTGACCGATCGGGGTCAGGAAATCACAGCCCGCGCCAATAGCCGTCGCGATCAGAAACGCCTCGGGTCGATAGCCCAGATCATGGGCGAACACCGCGGCAATGGGCGCCATGACCAGCACCGTGGCGGCATTGTTCAGAAACGGCGTGACCGCCATGGCGGTTACAAGAATGAGCGCGACCGCGCCCCAAGGCGGCATAAGCGTCGCGGTATGCGCTAGCTGCGTCGCGATGATGTCTGACGCCCCGGTGCTTTGAAGCGTGCCACTGACAGGAATCAGGGCGCCCAGCATGATCAGGATCGGCCACTCGACCGCCTCATAGGCTTCACCCACCGGAAGCGCGCCCGTCACGACGACGAGCCCGGCAGCGGCGAAAAAGGCGACGGCGACAGGAACGACCCCCGTCGCGGTGGCGATCATCGCCGCGGCCAGAATGATGATGGGCAGCCAGCCCCGTTTGGAGACGCCAAGCCGGATCGATCGCTCGGCCAGGGGAAGAGCCCCAAGCTGACCGAGGCGCTGTGGCAGAATGTCCAGCGGCCCTTGCAGGACAAGCACGTCGCCGGCGCGGAGCACGATATGGCCAAGCCGCCGCGTCAGCCGCTCGCCCGAGCGCGCGACAGCAATAAGGTTGATCCCGAACCTCTCGCGTAAGAGCAGACGGCCCGCAGTCCTGCCAACCATTGCCGACTCGCTCTTCACGACGGCCTCGATAACGCCGACCGCGTCGCGGCGGTCGGATTCCGGATCATGACCCGCGAGGCTTAGCTGGTCGCGCGCGATGGCGCGCTCAAGCGCGTCGGGCTCGCCGCTGAGCAATAACAGGTCACCCTCGCGCAGGTGGACGTTCGGATGCACGGTGCCCTGCATACCGCCACGCAGCAGGCTGACGATATCGACCTGTTGCTCGTGGCGCTCGACGAACTCGGCGATCGTCTCGCCAATCGCTTGCGACCCTTCGGATACGGTCGCTTCCGTCACATAGTCGGAAATGTTGAGCGCATCGCCCATCGTCGCGGCGGCACGTCGGTCGCGCGGAAGAAGACGATAGCCAAAGCGCAGAAAGATCAGCCCCACGACCAGAAGCCCCAATCCCGTCGGAAAATAGTCGAACATGCCGAACGGCTGCCCGGTCATATCCTCGCGTACCTTGCTGACGATGACGTTGGGAGACGTACCCACCAGGGTCATCAATCCGCCGAGAAGCGATGCGAACGACATTGGCATCAGATAGACCGAAGGGCTGGTGTCGTTCTTTTTCGCCATTTGCACCGCGGCGGGCATGAGCATGGCAAGCGCGCCGACATTCTTCACGAGCGCCGACGCGACGCCGACCGAGGCGGTGAGCAGAAGAAGCTGCGAGCGGATGCGCGTGATACGCTTCGACACGAAACCTATGGCTGTTTCGATAATGCCCGAGCGCTGCACGGCGGCGGACATGACGAGCGCCGATCCGACGATGATGACGATGTCATCGGAAAACCCTGCAAAAGCATCTTTGGGCTTCACGATGCCGAAGAGCAGTGCGGCCAGCAGCGCGATGATCGCCGTCACGTCATAACGGAACCGGCCCCAGACGAAGAGCGCCATCATTCCCGCGAGCGTGGCAATCGACAGCCATTGTGGCAGCGTCATGCGGGATGCCGGACAGAGCTATCTCTCGACAGCGAACGAATGAATGTCGTTATGTACGGTAAATTTTGAGCGAGCCCCATGCCACTGAAACGCCCCGGTGCGCAAAAGGCTTCCCGAAGGCAGCAAGAAAGACGCCAAGCGTCGCAAAGCGAAGGACGTCCACGAAAGGGCATGATGTGAGACTGCACCTTTATCGCAGTTCCTGTCACGAAGAGATTCCAGAATAACGCCAGGTCACCATCGGCCGTGACCCTTGCGGATGAGGATCCCTTCGTCTCGTGCCTCAGACGGCAGTCGAAATACGAAACGGCCGATTGGCTACCGTCCGCATTCGGGCGGACAGCATCATTTTACCCAATTTGTGCGGTCGAGGTGACAAGGACATCTTCTCGATTGCCAAGCATCTCGGTGCGGACCTGGCCTTGACCCTTTGAGATAAGGATCGGGATCTGCCCGAAGGGTCATATTGGCAGTTCGCGGGATTGAACGCATGTCCCCCTCATCCTCGTCGATCGACTTCCCCCCGCAGATCATGAGGCAATTGAAAGGACTGTTCGATGAAGCTCTCGCTGATCACCTTCCCGCTCGCAGCCGCTGCCCTGATCGCCAGCGGCAGCGCCGCACTCGCCCAGAACCCGATGGTCGGCGGCGCCGCGATGTATGAAACCAAGAATATCGTCGAGAATGCCGCAACGTCTGCCGACCATACGACCCTTGTTGCCGCGGTGAAGGCTGCCGGGTTGGTCGACACGCTCGCTTCGCCCGGACCTTTCACGGTCTTCGCCCCCACCAACGCGGCCTTTGCAAAGCTGCCCGCTGGAACGGTCGAGACGTTGCTCAAGCCGGAAAACAAGGGCACCCTCACCGCCGTGCTGACCTATCACGTCGTTCCCGGCCGACTGACCGCCGCCGACCTCGCGGCGCAAGCCAAGGCGAATGGCGGCAAGGCGGTCCTCACCACCGTGCAAGGCGCCAAACTCACTATTTGGCAGAAAAACGGTGATTACTACGTGACCGATGCCAAGGGCGGGGTAGCAAAGATCGGGCCCGCCGACGTTCTGCAATCGAACGGCGTCATCCACGTTATCGACGGCGTGCTCCTGCCTTCGTAATGAGAATGATGGGCTCGCCGGGACTGTCCCGGCGGGTCCATATTTCGGGCGCCCGATGTCGCCAGCATCTCGGCGAGTGCCGCGCCGATGCCTCCGCTCGCGCCCAACACGCAAGCTCGCCGGTCCGTCACGCCATCCGCCTCGCCATCCTGCAGTCGCCGCCAGTGCGCTGCCACGACGCGACGAACCGGCGATAGATGGACTAAGGAGCAGATGGTGCGATTCGACCCGCCAGTGGCGCGTCAGAAGCCGGCCTCCACCGCGAGACGAATGGCGTCTGCTGTCGTCTCGACCCCGAGTGAGCGCAGCAGCGCGGCGCGGTGCATCTTGACGGTCCGCTCGGACAGACCGAGTTCGAAGCTGATCTGCTTGTTGAGATGGCCCCGGGCCATCAGAATCAGGACCTCGCGCTGCCGCGGAGAAAGGCGCTCGACAGCCTGGAGCGCGAGGGCTCTGCGCTCTGTCAGGCGTACCGCGTCATCGCCCACTTCCATTTGCGAACCCAGAAAATATTCGAGCTCGCCGTCGCTCCCGAAGATCGGCGCAACGAGCACCGCATTGCGGAACGGCGATCCATCCTTCTTGTAATTCAGAATCTCGACGAGCACGGGACGTCGGTCGCGGATCGAGGCGCGCAGCATTTCGCTAAGTTCGGGTTCGGTGTCCGGGCCCGTCAGGAAACGGCAATTGTGGCCGATGATCTCGGCCGCGCCGTAGCCGGTCAGGGCTACAAAAGCATCATTGCATTCGACGATTGGATTGTCGGGGAGCTGCGGGTTGCTGATCACGGCCGCGATCGGGCTGGTTGCGATCATCGCCTTGAGGGACATGCTGAAAACGAACCTTGCACTGAGCGGGAACCACATGCCCCAAGGGACATGTTGCGCCATACGCACGCGCTCATGCAAGTCCCATCCTGCAAGAGCGACGCTTGCGCGCATTCGCCCAAAGAGGTTCTGTCGATGAATTTTGTTCCCCATAACCGTTTCGCCTCCGGCGAATATCCGGGCGAACGGGTGCCGGCCCCCCTCATCGAGGCGCGGCATGGCTGCATGACGGGGCGCGGTGTGCGAACCAAGAGCGTGCACATGCCGACGAGCCGGTTGCTCGGCTGTTTTCTCGACGATCCGGGCAGCCGCCGCGAACTGCTCGCGCTGATGGGTTACTGATGCAGATCGCGATCGTCGGCGCCGGGATCGCGGGCCTCGCTTGCGCCGAGTGGTTGCGCGACGCCCACCACAGCACCACGCTTTTCGACAAGGCCCGCGGCGCAGGCGGACGGATGTCGACGCGCCGTACGACGACGCCGCGCGGCGATATCGCATTCGATCATGGTGCGACGCATTTCACCGCGCGCTCGCGCGAATTCCGCTCGCTCGTCGATCAGTGGCACATGCAGGGGCTGGCTGCGCCCTGGCCGGTAGCCGGCGCACACGCTTGGGTCGGCACACCGTCGATGAATGCGCCGCTCAAGGCGCAGGCCGACACGCATGATGTCCGGTGGTCGTCGCCAGTCACCGCGCTGACCCGCGACGGACCAAACTGGTGGGTGCATATCGAGGCGGAACGACATGGACCCTATGACGCGATCGTGGTCGCCATACCCTCCGAACAGGCAGCGCCGCTGCTGTCGCTCCATGATTTCGACATGGCACGCGCCGCAATGTCGGTCCGGTCGCATCCCAGCTGGACCGCGATGTATCTGTTCGCAAAGCCGATCGAGATATTCCCCGATTTCATTCGCGGTGTGGGACCGATCACCTATGCGGTCCGCAACAGCGCGAAGCCCGCGCGCGCTCCCGGCGAAACATGGGTAGTCCAGGCCGATTGGGCGTGGTCGGAGAAGCATCTGACGCGCGATCCGGCGCTTGTATGCGATCTCCTTCTCAGCGCGCTCGGCGAGGCCGGCGGAACGGCGATGCCCGAGCCGCTGCATGCCGACGCGCATCGCTGGCTCTTCAGCCAGCCCTCCGGCCGCGACCCCGCCTTGTTGTGGAACAGGGACATCCGGCTTGGCGCGTGCGGCGACTGGCTTTCGCATGGCTTCGTCGAATATGCATGGCAGAGCGGGAACGCGCTGGGACAGGCAATCGTCGGCTGAGGTCGGACGCCTGCGCCCTCGCCCCAAAGGACAGGTGAAGGCGTTCCGGCGTCGCTTCCACGCTCGCGCAGGCGACATCTACGACAAGGGGGTGATCGAGGAGGATTTCGCGCTTTATTTTCATCATCCGAGCACAAGCGACGCCTCGCTTGTTCGCTCGGGCACAGCAGCTTCTATGCCTTGGTACCGGTGCCGCATCTGGGCGATGCGCCGCTCGACTGGGCCATCGAGGGTCGACGTCTTGCAAAGCGGATCATCGCCGAAATCGAAAAGCGGCTGCTCCCGGACTTCGGGGCGAGGATCGCCGCCGAATCCCCCCTCCCCTCAGCGTTTGGAGTCGCGAATCGGGCGCTTACGGTCTGACAGTTTTCAGGGTTTGAACCGTGAAACCTTACGTGCCGATCGCATCCGCGTTGCCTTGTCCATTGTCACGTCGGACCTACTTCTTCCCGGCGAGGGCACCCTGAATGCTGACGGCGTTTTTCTGGCCGGCCACCCCAATCCCACTACCTTCCGCTGTACTTCAGCGTCTTCCTGCCTGCACTGTAAGCACCGCAATTCGCCCGCCGGTCGATTGGCGAAGCAGCCATTTCCGGCGCCACGCGTAGAGCAGCCAAGGGCTTTCTTGTAACGGAGACATCGTCATCGAGCTTCTAGGCGCCGAACAGCGGCGGATCCGGCAGGATCTGTCGAGCTCGGGCGCCGCACGCATTTCGCCAGCCTGATTCAAGATCGACCCAGAGGAGAATATATGGCCGAAGTTGACGAACCGACCCAGCTGCTGTGCCAGTCGAATAAGGTCGACGCGATGGCGGTCAAGACCCGCGACGGCGACAAGCTGGGCCATATCCATGCCTTCATGATCAACAAACGAAGTGGGCAGGCGGCCTATGCGATCCTCACCATCGGCGGATTTCTCGGTATGGGGAAAGCCTATTATCCACTTCCCTTCCAACTCCTGGCATTCGAGGCCACGAGCGATTCCTATGTCGTCACGATTGATCGCCGCGTGCTCGAAGGAGGACCGAGCTGGGCCGCGAATGCACCGATGTTCGACCAATCCTATGCCGACCGCGTCGCGAGCTATTATGAGGTGGCTAGGGAAGATCTGACGCTCGGGTGACCTCGCTTTTGTGATCGAACGACGTCAAAAGATCGCCCCTTCAAACAGCCTGACAGGCTTGCCACAACTTTTAGGCGAGGCCTCGCAGCACATATGTAGGCCGGTTCCCGGCTGGGGGCTCTCGGCACGGGAGCGCCAAAAGCGGTCTTTCATTAATCCGACTTTCGCGGATGTACCAGCTTGCACCGCTTGGCTACCTGGGCTGCATGACAACCGCGAACAGCCGGTCAAGGTTTGACTGGAGGTCCTGCACATCCGGGTTCTCGGCATATTTGGGCAGCCCGAGCGGCAAGCTCATGCTCTCGTACATGGCCGAGGCCTCGGCATCGCTTAGGAGGCCGCGTTTGCGCAGGATGTTGGCAAGGCTGACAATCCCATTGATCGCCGAAACGTCCGACGCCTCATGAGCCTCAATGAGGTTCATTGCGCCAAGGACCGGAATATCATCCATTTTGAATCTTTCTATCCCTGGCTCTCGACACGAAAGCGCGGTTAACCGGCTTGGGCAGGCAGGTCGGAAGCAATGAAGAGCCCTCCGTCATGCTCCAGCGACGATCGGAGACATTTGCCGAAGTCACGGCAGGAGGGCGTTCAGGATCTTCCCTTGCGTGCTTTGCGAGCCGCGTATCGCGCATCGCGTGCCGATTTCAGTTCGGCTTCATCAAGGACGCGCGGCGGTGCTGCAGGTGAAATGTCCGCCGCCAGACGAGCCTCTTCGCGCTTGGCCAGTTGCTCGGATTCCTTGGTCGCCTGAGCGGCCTTCTTCGCCTCTTGAGTAGCGGCGCGTTTGATTCGCTTCGCTTCATCCTTGGCCGCCCGATCCGCGATGCGGCGATCTCGTTCAGCGGGATCGACAGGGGCCCTGCTGTTCATCTGCGTAAGCGCCTTGTTTTTGGCACTTTGCGCGACGGCCAGGCGGTCCTGAAAACTCGGCTCTTTGTAACCTTGCATCATATGTACCTTTTCGTTCGCAGTCGCATTCAATCGACCATTGCGGCGACGAGAAGGCGAAGGTCTTCCGTAGCCAGATGGCCATGGCCATGTTGGTCCACAGAGGTTCGACGGTCCGAGTGGTCGTCGGTGAAAATTTCGGTCGTGGGGGAGCTATAGCCACCCCCGTTTGAATTATGCATATTGTCCTCGATCGGCGGCCTTGGCCGCGCTGATTTATTTTCTGAAATTGTTGCGCCGTTTCGCCAGGCCAGTGTGGTTGGCATCGCGCTCACGAAATACGATCCGACCCTTGGTAAGATCGTAGGGGGTCATTTCGAGATGCACCCTGTCACCCACGACCGAGCGGATGCGAAATTTTCGCATCTTGCCGGCCGTATAAGCGATAATCTTGTGTGCGTTGTCGAGCCGGACGACGAAGAGTCCATCGGGGAGGATTTCCCCGATGAAGCCTTCGATCGTCAGCAGGTCTTCTTTCGCCAAAGGCTTGAATTCCGATAAGCATAGCTGGCGTCCGCCGGTCATGCGTTGAGCGTGCCGAGGCGGGCAAGGCAATGCAGATCTTCAATTCGAAAGGGGGATTGCTCCCGCGCCCGACGGCATCGAGACGATGGACCGAGACATCTCATAGGTCGTTGCGGCGCCACCAGAGGGCGGTTCGCCTCAACGAAATGAGGACAGGCCGGCGCATCGCCGATTTTCTGCGATCACAGCCACATGCGGGCGACATTTCTGAGGCCCATATAAATGGCGGCGGGCGCTGATGCTGCCCGCCGCCAGAAGATCATGCAGCCTGGAGGTTCACTGCAGAGGTCTTGCCTCGCTGATCGGTCTCCAGTTCGTACGATACGCTCTGATCTTTTTGAAGTGTGCTCATGCCGGCACGTTCGACGGCCGAGATATGCACAAAGGCATCCTGGCCGCCGTCGTTCGGCGCAATAAAGCCATAGCCCTTGTCGGCGTTAAAAAACTTCACGGTTCCGGTAGTCATATGGGTATCCTTTATCCCAAATATGACGGGCATACGCCAACAGCGACGCATCCCGGCTTCAATAGTGCTAGAAAGGGATAAAGGGATGGCATTAAGCTGCCGATTATCCGTCGCATGCGACGTAAGCATCACCCTAATATCAGTTAAATCGAAAATTGAAAGATAATTCTGTTCTTTGACGAAATGCCGATATGAATATTTTCACGCACGGATGAAACTCCACCGCGGATCAACAAGATAATTTAGGCGGCTTTGGCGAACGCAAGGCTATCGTCAGGGGCGCGCCACGCCGCTTTGCGAGATTACCGACACCTATTTGCGGGGCGGTTCCGTTCATCGCGCGTTAGAGCCGGCCAACGGCCAAGATGCCCGAGGCGCCCTACCGGGCGCGACATTATTTCCGATGCTTGCGGCGCCGCTTTTCAACGCGCCGACACCTTGGCCAGCCAAATGCCAACGAAGGTGCAAGGAGGTTAGCGGTTCATCATATCGATGCGGGCGACCGTCCGGGTGCGCGCGTCGATCCGGGCCGATCTGCCGTTTTAGACCGTCTGGCTTTGGATGCGGATCGGATATAGCGGATTTTCCCTCTCATCTCTCCAGCAGGTCGATTCTATGCCATCACAGAGCGGCAAGCGCATCCTTCTACTTCATAATGCGAAGGCGCGGCAGGGCGATGGCGCGTTGGAGCCGGTGTGCAATCAACTCAATGCCGGCGGTTTTATCGTCACCGTCGAACCCTTCGACAATCTTCCCGAAATTGCGCGCGACATCACGCGCCTTCACCAGTCGTCGGACGCGATTGTGGTTTGCGGCGGGGATGGGTCAATATCGTCTTCAGCGCCGGCGGTTATCGAGAGCGGCCTGCCGCTCGGCATCATTCCGGCCGGCACCGCCAACGATCTCGCACGGACGCTTTCGATCCCTCTCGATTTCGCCGCGGCCGCCGACGTCATAGTTGCCGGCCACAAACGGCAGATCGATATCGGCATGGTGAATGGCCACGCCTTCTTCAATGTCGCGAGCATCGGTCTCAGCAGCGCGTTGGCGCAGCAACTGGACCCCGGAATCAAGAAGCGTTTCGGAAGACTCGGCTATGCCGTTGCCGCGCTCCGCATCATGGCAGGTGCCCGACGCTTCCGCGCGAGGATCGTAGAGAAGGGAAGCGGCACGAGCGTCAGAACCTACCAGATCGCAATCGGGAACGGTCGCCTATATGGCGGGGGAAACGTCGTCGAAGAAACGGCTGCTATCGATGACGGCGCACTCGATCTCTACAGCCTGGAAATGCGGAACCTCTGGAAATCGGCCCTGATGGTCCGTGCCTTTCGGAGCGGCACCCACGGGGCCTGGAAGGAAGTGCGGACGGCGCGGTGCGTGGAGTTCGACATCGAAACACGGCGTCCGATGCCGATCAACACCGATGGCGAGATCGTGACCGCAACGCCGGCACGTTTCAGCGTTTTGCCTGGAGCCGTCACGGTTTTCGTACCGCTTGAGGCCGGCGCCGTTCATCGGTCCGTACGCCTCTACCATAGCTGAGATACCGCATAGGCTTTCAACCCCGAAGTGGCTGTCACCGCTTCGGCGAGCGTCTTTATCCGCGGCGACCTGAATCACGACAGGGCGCGAGTGCCGATCATCAACCAACGCCCCTAACTTAAAGATCGATTGCCTGGAAGACGAGGTAGAGCGTTTGTTTTCGCCTAGGCGAGCTGCTGCTGCCGATCAACGACCTCGGACATCTCACCAAAGTCGCGGTTCACATGTCGCATCAAGGACAGGCCATAAAGGAAGAGCGGGAAGACAAGCTGGACCGGAGCAACAATTGCGGTTGACGAGAGGGTTGGCGCTGCCTCGGTTGCCGCGGACGCGGGAAGGCCCACGAACAGCGAGAAATCCCACAGCGCGTGAACAATGATCAACGGGTAAAGTGAGCCTGTCCTGATACGCAGGGCTAGGGACATCACACCGCTCATGAATGCCGCAACGGCTTGAATCAGCGCCGCGGGCAGATCGCCGGTGATCAGCACGTTCAGCACCACCGCCTCCGCCTCCGCAGGAGGGCGTCGATTGCAATGCCAAGGTCTATGCTGTCGGCACCGTCGTGTGCAAGAATCCCGATCTGCTCGCCATGGATTGCACGGTTCAACGCGAGGCTCTCGATGCCGGCGCGGAACCGGCCGAAAGCGCGCTGTTCGAGGCACACGACACCTGGTTCCGTCGCCGTGGTCTTTGCGCGATGATCGATACGGCACACGAATGTGTCGCGGCCGCTTATTCGGAGCGCTTGGCTGTCCTGAAGGCGTTGCGTGCCAACGCGACACCGTGGCAACCGAAATGAAAGGCATCCCTGCTCCTTGGAAAGGGAGCCTGGGCGTCTCTGTCACGCCAGAGTGGATTATGCTCTCCGATGGAAATGGATCGGTCCACGGGGTCGCAGTACCCATAACGACGTCAGGCTGGCGGCCGACCTTGCGTATCCAAAAAGTGGGAGACGCGAAAGCTGGAACCGCGCGGTGCTGACGGTGTACTCCGGTGCCGAAGGGTGACGGCCAAATCGAGGTAGGACATCATTGCCGCAGTAGCTTTCGTCTTTTGGCCGATTAAGACAATCCGCTTCTCGATGTTGAACGAAGTAAGTGGGCAAACGTCATTCCTTGGCCCCGTCCCCAACCGTTGCCACCGCGCCACGGATAGCGACGATCGCGGCATCGGGTCGATCGAGCTGAATGAAATGGCTCGTATTGGGCACAATTCGATGCTCACCGCGTGTTGACCAGGATGCTTCTTCCTCATGAAATCTGCGCCCGTCCCCGTTAAACCTCGCACCAATCGCGTCGGACCAGCCGATTTGTGAAATCATTAGCCTAGCACCGCGCGACGCTTCCGTAGTCAGGTGTTCGGGCTCAGGGGTGATGAGAGCTCGCCCATAAATCGGCGGCGACATCACACTGACACGCGCGGTCGCAATCGCGTAGGCGGAGCACTGACCATCATACGACGGGAGAAGACCTGTGTATCTTGTTGCTGCGAGGCTAATTAGGCCACTTTCAACTATCAGGCAAAGCCCGGCACCGTCTCCTTATTGTATCCAGAAAGGCAGCCCGATCGGGCCTGACTCGGCGTGAGCCCGAAATAGGCTTTAAATGCGCGATTGAAGCTGCTGATATTCTCGAATCCCATGCTGAAGGCGACCTGCGTAATGGAAGGGGCATGGCGCCCGTAGCTATTGAGCATCCGCCGGCATTCTTCGAGCCGCTTGGATCGAATAGCGGCTGTCATCGTCGTGCCGTGACTTGCAAAGAGCTGGCGCAAATAGCGTTCGCTGATCCCGCACCCGGCAGAAATCACGGCTGGTCCCAAATTGGAATTGCGAAGATGCTGATCGACGAAGCGATTCACACGGTTGAACATCATTTCGGTGTGGCGGCTGCGCGTGGCGCTATCATCCTCGTCACCCGCGGCGTGGGTGAAGGTAGCCGCCACGATGTCGAGCACATTACCGGCAAGAACTCGCGCTTCGTCGTCGCGCAGGGCTTTGCTGGCATGAAGGCAGGCATGGATCATGCGGTTCGCGGCAAAGCCCAGCCCGGTATCGGTCGAAAGGGCGCGCCCGAGCCAGTCCCGGTATGTAAAGAGGCGGGTCTCGATCGCGGAACGCGGCACTTTCAGCCATATGGCTTTCCAGGCACTCGCGACCTCCACTTCGTAAGTCTTGCTGCTGTCGACAATCGCAAGCGAACCGCGCTTGATCCTGGCAACCCGTCCCTCCTGCCTCAGCGCGGCTTCGCCCGCGATCCCGAGCACGACGAGGAACATGTCGACCTTCGACGCTTTCAGAGTGCTCACCGTGCGGGCGATGCGCGCGGGGCTGCCCCAGCTCGACGAATAGACGAGATCGGCGTCGCCGAGTTCGGTGCGAAGGAATACGCCGCCGAAGTCCTTGCTTCCCACTTGTTCAAGCTCGTAAAAAATCTCCGACATCGTCGACGGCACGAAACGCGGCATCCGTGTGATCCGGGCATGCTGCGGCGCGGAAAAGCGGCTTTGATCTGCAGGCAAGGTCGGATCGGCGATTGTTATAGCAGCGGAAGTTCCCATCTTACATTCCTCTCCTTGGATGTCCCGGCCGAGGTTTTCCCCTTCTTCATGCTCGTGGACGTTAGATAAGCTCGATCAGGCAGCGGCTGTGGCGGCCGGGGCCACCGTGAAGACATATTCGACAGCCATATGCGTCTCATCGCTATGGGTGCCGTCCGGAAGGACGCCGCCTTCGTTGAGGTGGAAATCCTGGATGAGCTCGCGCTTGACCCCGAATACCGGATCGGCTTCCACAAAGGGATCGCCCGCGACAAACACCATCGTCGTCAGTTTTTGAGAGCCCGGCGCATCGATCATGACGTGGACATGGCCGGGCCGCATGTTCGAGCGGTGCGTGGCGCGCATCATCGCACCGACCGGACCGTCGTCGGGGATGGGGTAGGATGCAGGCATCACCGACCGGAACCAAAACTGCCCGTCGGCGCCGGTGCGCAGCGAGGCGCGCATGGCGGTCTCGTCCTCGCCGAAGCCGGGCAGCATCATGTCATAATGCCCCTCGGCGTCGGAATGCCACACGTCGACGGCCGCGTCCGCCACCGGGTTACCTTGTGTATCGCGCACGCTTCCTTTGAAAATGAGCGGGACGCCCTCGGCCTTGCCCGAAATGTCCGAACCGTTCGGGAGCGACGGGCGCCCCTCGTAATAAAAGGGACCGAGAACCGAATTGACGGTCGCGCCGGAGGGGTAGCGATGGTTGATCGCATCCACGAGGGTGGTGACGCCGAGCGTATCCGACAGGAGGATGAACTCCTGCCGGACATCCGAACACATTTGTCCGGTGCGGGTCAGAAAATCTATGGCGGCGAACCACTCGGCATCGCTGGGCTCGATGTCGCGCACGAACGCGTGAAGATGGGTCACAAGCGATTGCATGATGCGCCGTGTCCGGTCGTCGGGCGTCCGGTCGATCGCGTCCGTCACCGCCTTCGTGATCGTTTCCTCGTTTACGTCCAACATCTGACACTCCCATCATGATTTCGCATTGGTGGCCTTTCGGCGCAGTCACGGTTTCGGCGGTTCTCCGGCCCACGCACGCCGCATCATGCTTTCGAGCGCTTCGGCATCCAGCGGGCGAGGGTTCCAATAGGCATTTTCGAAGGTCAGCCGACCGGCCTCCACCGCGGCGTCGAGCGTCAACCCGAGCTCGCGGAGCGACCGCCTTGCGCCGACGGCACCGGCCAGGTCGAAGAGCGCGCGGGCGGGATCCGGAGACCCCAGCGCCCGCGAAAGGCTCGCCATCGCTTCGGGCGCGGCGGGCGCATTATAGGCCGTGACATGCGGCAGCATGACGGTGTGCGTTTCGGCGTGCGGCATGCCGAAGCTTCCGCCCAGCACATGGCATATCTTGTGGTGGAGCGCCGCTCCCGTCGATCCGAGACACATGCCGCAGAGCCACGCGCCGTACAGGGCTCCGCCGCGCGGATCCACTGCGCCGGGGTCCGCAACGATGCGGGGCAGCGCCTCGGCCAGCGCACGAACCGCTTCTTCGGCCATCAAAGAGATGACGGGGTTACGGTCTTGCGCATAAAGCGCCTCGACCGCATGCGCGATGGCATTGATGCCCGAGGTGCCAGCCATCGCGGGGGGCAGCGACATCGTAAGATCGACATCGTAGATAACCACTTCGGGCTGCACCCGCGGCGTCGTCTGCGTGGTTTTACGGCCTCCTTCGGTTTGTCCGATGATCGCCGTCATTTCCGATCCGGCGTAGCTTGTCGGCAGCACGATCTGCGGCAGATCCGTGCGGAGCGCGATCGCCTTCGAAAGACCGATCGTGGACCCTCCGCCTATCGCCACGACGACGTCGGCGTTGCAGGCGGTGACCGTCGTCATGGCGTCGTCCGTCACTTCGACTGGCGTATGCATCGTCGCATTGGAATAAATCCCGATGTCACGATCGCCCACGGTCGCGGCGATGGCTTCGGCATCGCCTGCCTGCTCAGGCGTCGAGAGAAACAGTGCCCGCCTGACCGATAGAAGCTCCATTTCGGCGGCAAGCTGCGACACCGTGCCCGAACCAAAGATCACCCTTGTCGGGGCGCTCTTGTATATGAACGACTGCATCACGGCCTCCCGAATGTCTTGCCGCGGAAAAGGAGCCGAGCGATCGCCTCAATCCAGAAGCGCGCGCGCGGTCTGGAACGATCGCGCGGCCGCTTCGTCCAGGGGCAGCTTGCGGTGAACGGCGGAAATGATTTCCACGCCCCAAGGTCCCTGGAAGCCAGTCTTGCGTATATTTTCGACAAAGCTCTTGAGGTCCCAGTCCCCTTCACCGCACAACTGGCGGTGATGCGCCGTATCGTTCCACAGCGTCCCGTTCACCTTGTCGCGCGCGTCGTTGAGTTCGACGCAGGTCATGTATTTTGCGGGGATTCTGGCGAGGTCGGCGTAGTCGTTGCCGCCGCGGGTGATGTGCCAGACGTCGATATCGAGACCGCCATTGGGCTGGTCAGCGCCTTCGACGATGGCGAGGCCAACATCCACGGTGCGCACATTTCCGAACGGCATGAGTTCCATCGCGATCGACGTGCCGACCTTGGCCGCGTCCTGACAGAGTTTTGCGAAAGCGTCCTGCATCAAGGGGATGTCGGGGGTCAGCTCCGCCTCGGTCGGATTGTCGATATCGGCACCGACCCCCGGACCGATCTTGATCGCGCGCGCGCCGAGGCCTTCGGCGGCATCGAGCATCGACTTTCGAAGCGCATCCGATGC
This sequence comes from Sphingopyxis fribergensis, assembly GCF_000803645.1. NCBI lineage: Bacteria > Pseudomonadati > Pseudomonadota > Alphaproteobacteria > Sphingomonadales > Sphingopyxidaceae > Sphingopyxis > Sphingopyxis fribergensis. The sequence continues at coordinate 2,788,629 of NZ_CP009122.1, forward strand.
GGTCCGGCGCTCGCCGTCAAGGAACCAGTCGATCAAAAATTCCAGTTCGACGTGCCGAATGCCGTTGGCATCCAGAATACGCCGCATCTCGGGAAAACCGAGACGTTCGACATTTGCGTAAACATCGTCGGTGAAGAAGCCAATTCCAGTGTAACCCGCCTTCGCGGCCGCCTCCACCCGCTCCTGGAAACTGAAAGGGCTCACATGGTCGGGACCATAAGGATAGACGTCGCCCGCCAGGGTAAAATAGGCAGCAAGCAGCTCAGGCTGGGACATGGAATAACCTCTCCTAAAACGCTGCCGAGTCCATCGCTCGCAGCTGATTTCATTTGTCTCGACTATCGGTAACGCGTAGATGAGAGGGCGCCAATTAGGCTTTTGTTCCGCAGAGAGTGTCCTCAGGATCAACAATGTCGCTCGGTGATCGTCTCAGCAGTATCGCGGTTTTCATCGAGGTCGCGCGGAGCGGGAGCTTCACCACCGCCGCCAACCGGCTCGGCCTGACGAAGTCGGCAGTCAGCAAGAGCGTAGGGCGTCTCGAGGAACGGCTCGGCGTCAAATTGATCTACCGCAGTACGCGATCGCTGAGCCTCACGTCCGACGGAGAGGCCTTTTTCGCCCGCTGCTCGGTTGCGTTCGACGAAATCGCCGATGCCGAAACCAATTTGTCCGAACTCAAGATCGGACCGCGCGGACGCCTTCGTATCGACATGCCCGCCATGTACGGCCGCAAGATCATCTTGCCGCTCTTGCTGGAGGTCGCGAAGTCGCACCCGGATTTGCATCTCTCGACGACATTCCGGGACTGGGTGATCAACCCCGTCGAGGAAGGCGTCGATCTGGTGCTCCGTTTCGGAGACCTCAAGGATACGACAGGACTTATTTCCCGCAAACTGGTCGAGCAACGCTTCTACTTCTGCGCTTCGCCGGACTATATCCAGCGGCGCGGCGCGCCCTTAAGCTGGGAAGAAATCAAGGATCACGAATGTGTGGTGAGCTACCGCAACGGCGCGCCGCATAGCTGGGTGGTCGTCAATGAGTCGGGGGAGACGATCCGCTTCATCCCGCCCCCTACGCATGAAATGGGCGATGGCGACGCGATGCTCGCCGCGGCGGTTGCAGGCTGCGGCATCCTTCACATGCCCGAAGCGCTTGTGCGTCCCAGTCTTGAATCGGGAGAGCTCGTCCCGCTGCTGCAACATCTGACGCCGGCCCGCGGATCGCTCTATGCGGTGTGGCCGACGACGCGCAGCCTCATGCCCAAGATCCGCTTCGTGGTCGACGCGTTGGTCAACGCCGCGCGCGTCGGCCGGCTGGGTTGACCGGCCGCCGCGGGGCGTCCTTCAGCCGCGCAGCCCTCTGAAGAAACGGCGAATATCTTCGATTACCAGCCGGGGTTCTTCGAATGCCGCAAAATGGCCGCCTTCGGGATATTGGGTCCACTGCTGCAGATTATAATATTTCTCGGCCCATTTTTTCGGCTGCAGGACCAGTTCGTTCAGGAACACGGCAATTCCCGTGGGCGCGCCGACGACGGGCAAATTGCCGTGCGACGGCTGCCAGAGATTGTGCACCGCCTCATAATAATAGCGCGCCGAGGTGCCGAAGCTGTCGGTAAGCCAATAAAGCATGACCGTCGTCAGCATATCGTCCTTGGAGAAACGGCTTTCGATATCGCCGCGCGTATGTCCCCAAGTGCGGCGTTTCTCAACGAGCCATGCGCACAGGCCGGCGGGCGAGTCCTGCATCGCGAAAGCAAGCGTCTGGGGTTTTGTCGCCTGCAGCGAATAATAGCCCGACTCTTTTGCGAAGAAATCGATATTCTTCTGCTCCCAGCCTTCCTCTCCCTCGCCCCACAGCGGGTCGACCTGACCGCCGCCGAACATGTCGAGCGGGAACATGGTCGTGAAATGCACGCCGATCATCCGGTCCGCATATTTGTGGCCGAGCTGCGCGGTCAGAAACGCTCCCCAATCCTCGCCGTGCGAGGCGAAGCGGGGATAGCCTAGTCCTTCCATGAGCTTTACCCACAGGTCGGCGGTGGTCCAGAAATTCTGTCCCGGTTTCGTCAGCGGCGTGGAAAACACATAGCCTGGAAGGGACGGGATCACGAGGTCGAACGCATCTGCCGGATCGCCGCCATAGGCGGCGGGGTCGGTGAGCGGTCCGATAAGGTCGCGATAATCCCAGAAGGTCCAGGGCCAGCCATGCGTGAGAACGAGCGGGGTGGGATTTGGCCCTTTACCCTTGACGTGGATGAAGTGGATGGGGACGCCATCGATCTCGGTCTTGAAATGCGGCCAGGCGTTGATCGCAGTTTCTTGCGCCCGCCAGTCATATTCGTCGAGCCAATAGGATATGAGTTCGCGCAGATATTCGCCGTTGAAGCCATAACGCCAGTCTTCGTTGGCGAAATCGGCGGCAAAGCGCGTGCGCTCGAGCCGGGTGCGCAAGTCCGCGAGCGCGGCGTCGCTTGCCCGGAATTCAAAGGGGGTTATGTCCATATTCCCGATCCCTCGACGGCTGCTAGATTTCCCAGGGCGTGGTAACTTGCAAGACGGCTTCCACCAGCGTGTCGCTCCGCAGATGGAACCCTGCCTTGAAATCGGGGTCGTGAAGGATCGCGAAGAAGCCGGCCTTGCTCGGATAGCGCACCAGCCAGACGGCGTCCCACGTCTGTCCCTCCTCGCCGACGAGGACATGCCCGCCCTTGCCGAGATACATGAACTCGGCGCCATGCCGGGGACCGTGAATCTTGCAATGGCGCACATAGGCTTCATATTCTTCCATTCCGCCCTCGCGAAAGCGAAGAAGGTTGAGCATGTAGATGGGGCCATCGTGATCGATGTCGGCAAGTGCCTGAACAGCGGCGTCGGTGGGGTCAATAGCCATGGTGATTCACCTTTTTTGAACAACAAGCCGTGCGTGGTCAGGCGGAGGCGGCCCAGCCGCCGTCGATGACAAGTTCGACGCCGGTGATATAGCTGGCCTCGTCGGAGGCGAGGAACAAGGCGCCGTTCGCGACATCGACGGGCCGACCGAGGTCACCCATCGGAATCCGTGCGCGCTGCAACTGTTCCTGCTCCTCGGTGATGCCGGCCTGGGTACGTGTCCGCATCGGACCGGGAATGATCGTGTTGACGCGAACGCCATCCTTTACCCATTCCATCGCGGCCACGCGCGTCATCGCACCGATCGCGCCCTTTGTTGCCGAATAGCCGAGGCTGCCGGGCATACCTCTCAGCGCCGTGAGCGATCCGATATTCACGACCGCGCCATTGCCGCTCTTGACGAGTGCCGCGCGGGCAGCCTGCATGCCGAGGAAGACGCTCGTCTGGTTGACCGCAATGACCTTGTTCCAGCCGTCGAGGCCCTGCTCCTCGATCGTGGCGAGCGGCGTCACGCCGACATTGTTGCACAAGGTCGTCAGCGCGCCGAAGGCGGCGATGGTCGCGGCGACGGCGTCCGCCCAGCTTTGCGCACTCGTCGCGTCGAGCCGCACGAAGCGGACGTCGCCGCCAAAGGCCCTGATTTCCGCCAGCGTTTCTTCGGCCAGCGGCTCGTCGATATCGCCGATAACGACCTTGGCGCCTTCCTGGCAGAAGCGGGTCGCCTGCGCGGCCCCCAATCCCGTGGCCGCGCCCGAGATCAAAGCCACCTTGCCTGTCATCCTGCCCATCACACTCTCCTCTGCATTATCTTTTTATCGGTCGCTCAATCGATTCCGGCAGCGTAGGTGAGGCTCTCCCCCATGCTCCAGCGATACAGGAAAGCGGCACGCATGTCGTCGTCGGCGGCAACCTGTTCGAGATGGTCCATCGCCGCCGACCGCTTGTCGAGATCGGTTTCCTCATTCCGCTCTTTGTTTTCGACCGACACACGCTGCACCCATTCCCAATTGGTTTTCCGGCGTTGGCGATCATATTGGTCGAGAATGGCATCGTCGGCGCCGTCGAGCCAGACGGCCGAGAATTTCTCGATCAGGTTGAAGGCGTCGTGAACGCCGCAGTTCAGCCCCTGCCCGCCGATCGGGTTGTTGAGGTGCGCGGCATCGCCAGCGAGGACGACACGCCCCTTTCGGTACGTATCGGCAACGCGCTGATGGACGTTATAGATCGTGGCATTTTCGACTGTGTAGGGCTGGTCCGAAGGCCGAACCGACTGCAACCGGGCCTGGATCGAGGCTGGCGTGAGCAGGGTATCCGGATCGTCGTCGGGGCCAACCCGGCTGACGATCCGATAGAGCCAGTCATCCTTGCCCGGCCCATATGGAACCCGAATGACCAGACGCCAGTTCGGACCGTCGGCCCGATAGTCGAGCCGGCCGTGCTCGGGTTCGAAATCGTGGCGGGTATTGATCATGAGGAAACGATCGGGGAAGGTATAGCCGCCGAACCCGATGTCCTGGCTGATGCGTGTCGGGCTGCTGCCGCCGTCGCATCCCAGAAGCCAGTCGGCGCGGATCGATGTGGCCATGCCGCCAATCTCGACCGCGATGTCGACGCCATCTTGAACCTGCGTGACGCCAGTGACCCGGTGGTTGAAAAGAAACTCGCAGTCCTGATCCTTCAGCAACTCATAGCCCGCATGCGTGAACCAGTTTTGCGCCGCGGAAATCGAGTATCCGTGACCATAGCGGCGCGCCATCACATCGAGATCGATCGTCACCGACCGTCCAAGACCCGCGTCGGTAAAGCGGAATGTGCGATCGCGCGTCCCGCCCTCCAGCAGCTTGTCGATGAACCCGATTTGCTCGAGCATCTCGACCGAGGGCGGATGATAATAGGTCGCGCGCAGATCCTGGCAGACGGTGGAACTTGCTTCCAATATCGTGACGGGAATTCCGCGGCGACATAGGCCAAGCGCGGTGATCAGGCCAACCGGCCCTGCCCCGCTGATATATACTCGCTTCTTGTTCTGCATTTTTCGTCCGTCTCGCATGGCAAAGGCTCAGCCCAATTGTTCGGGCCGTTCCATCAGATCCTTGAAATGTCCCAGATAGGCCGCGACCGGACCCGCGGAGAGCGCGCGATGATCGAACGCCAAACAGAAATTGGCCATCGGGGTCGACCGGATGATCCCGTTGGAATCGACGATCGGCGTATCGATCGCGGCCGCCACGAAGAAATGGGACACGGCAGGCAGAATGCTCATCGCCGAGAAGAAGTTGACCGGCGCGATCATGCCGATGTTCGAAATGCCGATATTGGGCGTTTGCGACATGATCTTGAACGTCGCCAGCGAGTCCTTCTCACCCACCCCGCCCGTCCGGATACGCGCGACTTCGGCCTGCATTTCCGCCGCGATTTCAGCGAGCGATTTGGCGCTCGCCCCCTGAATCAGGAGGGGAAAAGCCGAACCGTCCACCATGACCGGCCCCTGAACCGCGATCGCGTCCGGCCCCGGAACGATCAAACGCTCCCGCCCGCCTTCCTCGAACATTGCCGCCATCATCGGATGCTCGCGGGCCGCCTGTGCAACCGCCTTCTGGATGACGTTCATCGCTGAAACGGGCATGCCATGTTTTCGTGCATAGTCCTGGCGAAACCGTTCGGCGGGCGCCATGTCGATGCCGATCCCGACATGGACGACGGGGGTTTCGCGCCAATTGGCTTCGAAGACATCCCCGACCACCTTCTGAAGGCCGGTGATTTCGTGCACGGTTGACGCGCCGGGGGACGAGTTGTTCATCATCTGCCGCCCCTCAAGGTTCGTTGACCGGCGGAATTTCCCGCATGGCCACCTTGGTCGAATTGCCGAGCAGAAATCCGTCGAGCACGTCGACGGTTTCGGGATAGTCGCGCTCGATACGCTTCGCCAGATCGGCCGAATCGCTCGCTTCCGCGAGATGCTTCTCGAAGCCCAGGATATAGTCGCGGGTATAGTTCCACGACGTGATATCGTCCGGCAGATGCGGTCGCTTATGTCCGGCGACGATCACTTCGGGATCGAGCGACTTGATCTGATCGAGCGCTTTCAGCCAGGCACCCCGATGCTCCTCGAAATGTTCGCCGAACCACAGATGCACCTCGTTGAACAGGACATCGCTCGCAACCAGCGTCTTGAGCTGCGGAACCCAGATCATCGTGATCCGGTTGGCATCGCCCGGAACGGGCCCGACCAGTTCGATGCGCTCGTCCTCGAGCATCACATGGTCGAGATCCCACGCTTTCGGAATGGCGACGTAGCGCGGCGCGAGCTTCCCGATCTTTTCCTGCCACCGGTCCAGACCGCGCGGGGCGTCGATGAGAATATCCTCGACGACCGACGGGTGGGCGAGAGCGACCGCATTCGGGAATGTGTCGAGCAGCAGGTCGAGACCGAAGAAATGATCGGGATGATCGTGGGTGATGATGATCTTTTCCAGATCCTTGCCCGTTTCCAGAATATCCCCGATCAACCGATGCGTGTCGGCGCGCGAAAAGGGCGCGTCGACGAGGATCATCGATCGCTCGCCCTTGATGAGGGCGTGATTGGTGTGGAGGCTGCTGGCCCGGGTGGTGACGATCTCGATCTCGAGCTTGGTGCCCGGGCGCGTGACGATGTTCGGGGCGTTATTGGTCAAAGTCCATTCTCCTGAGCGAGATAGTGAGCGGCGACGCCGCCATCGGCGGGTATGTTCGCACCCCGGATCCACGCGGAAGCGCCGGAGAGCAGGAAGGCGATCACCGGCGCGATGTCGGCGGGCGCACCGGACCGCTCGACGATGTCGGAGTCCTTTTTCGTCCGCTCGCCCATCACGCCCGCAAAAGCGTCGAGGAGCGGCGTCGAAACGGCGGCGGGGGAGACGCAGTTCATGCGGATGCCGCGATCGACCCAGGTACGGCGTTGCCGAATGCACCAGGCGAGTAACGCTTCCTTGGTGAGGAAATAGGACCGGCCAGGCTGGTCGTCGATGCGATGCTTTTCGACGAAAGCATCGATTTTGCCGAAGCTCAGATCGAGCGCCTCTTTGATTTGATCGATCGATTGTTGCCAGTGAAAGGCCGCAATGGAGGACAGGTTGACGATGCCCGATCCATAGGTGAGCCGCGGGAGCAGCGCGTTCGTCAACGCCATGGTGCCCACCAGATTGACCCGGATTACCTGGGCCGCGGGCACCGTCGGCGCGAGCCCGGCGACATTGGCGAGGCCGTCGATTTTTTCCGGAAGGCGCGCCACGGCTTCGTCGATCGACTTGCGCGACGACAGATCGATCGCGATATGCTCGTCCGCATTGTCGGAAGGGCGGATATCCAGCCCGATCACATAAGCGCCGTGCGCGCGCAGATAATCGACCGTCGCAGCCCCGATACCTGAAGCACTTCCGGTCACAGCCAGGGCTTTTCCCTTGAGGTCAAACATAGAATCCCCTGTTGATTGGACGCTCAGTTTGCGCCGCGAGCACATCGCTGTCTTTGCGTAGGCGGCGGTAAATCTTGTCTTTTCCGGCAGATGGCCGCGCCGCCGGACTCCGGATATCCGGCGGCGCGGCAGCCCTTTCGGGCTGGGAGGTCAGAAGCGAAAGCTCGTCCGGATGCCATATGTCCGCGGCATCGCGGCATAGCGAACCGTCGTGTCGTAAAGCAGCGCGACGTTGGTCCAGTAGAATTCGTTGGTCAGATTCTTGACCCAGGCCTGGACCGACCATTGTCCGTCGGGCGACGACAGGCCAATCCGCGCATCGACGGTAGTAAAGGGCTTCAGTCGCCCCACCGTCAGCGTTACGGGGTCATGCCCGATCACAGCCTGCGCGCGGCTGTTGTACGCCATGCTCGCACCCAGATCGAGGGTGAGATCGGACGTCAGCGGCCGGCTATAATTCGCCCCGGCCGCAACATTCCATTTGGGCGTGTAGGGCAGCATGTCACCCGCAAAATCCCCGATATCGCCAAACAGGTTGATGCCGGTGAAGCGCTTGATCTTCCCGTCGAGATAGGTGACCGACCCATTGAGGTTGAGGCCATCGACAGGTTGCCAGGCCAGCGTCGCTTCGGCGCCCTTGATCGTCGACTTCGGAATGTTGGTCAGCGCAAAGACGGTTCCGAAAACCGGCTCGGCGAACCCGCTTTTGAGCTGCTTGCCACGATAGTCGTAGTAGAAGGCGGCGCCGGTCAGGTTGAGCGTGCGATCGAACAGCTTCTGCTTGAATCCGATCTCATAGGCCAGAACCGATTCCTGAGTGACCGGGCGTACCTGGTTCGTCGTCGAGGCGGAAATCGAAGGATAACCGCCCGATTTATATCCCTTGGTGACGTTGGCATAAATCAGCGTGTCGGAACTGGGCTTGAAATCCACGCCCCCCTTCCACGAGACATTGTCTTCGCGCAAATGGGTGTCGAAAAGGCCCGGCAGATAGCTGTCGGGGGTGATGATCGGATTGCCCGCCGCATCGGTCTGCGGCGCATGGATCAGCGTGCAGGCCCCCGGCTCGAGCGGGGGTGCGGCGGGCAGTCCGGCCGAACTGCGCAATGCGCCGATGATGCCGTTGAACAGGACGCGCTGCGCATCGTCCCCCCAGACAGGGTCGAAATTATTGTCGTAGGTGCAACCGATGAAGCGCCGATCCGAATTGGTGTAGCGCGCCCCGGCCTTCAGGGTCAGCGTCTCCGTCACGTCATAATCGACATTCCCGAAAAGCGCCCAGTTTTCGACGCGTTGGTCGCTGAAATCGCCCGCCCGCGAAAAACGAACTCCGAACGATGCCGTGCTCGCGCCATAGGCCAGAAGATTGCGTTCGACGACCTTGCTGTTCTGATAATTGCCGCCGACTGTGAAACGGATGGTGTTGGCCGCGTCGTTGGCGAGACGCAGTTCCTGGCTCCAGTCGCGAATTTTCCCGATATTGGCGACAATATCATAATTGTTGATAGCGACGCCGTCGTCTCCGGCGATGCCGTTTCGCTTGAGCTGCGCATAGGCGGTAATCGACGTCAGCGTGAGGTCATCGCTCAGATTGTAGTCCGCCCGTAGCGACGACTGCCACATCGTATCGCGTTTTCGCGGCGTGATGTTCTGATTGCTTCCATCGGCAATGACCGAGGTCCAGTCCGCAGCGCGCGCCTTGTTCGGCGCCAGCGGCGTGGCGATCAGTTCGGGCGGGGTGAAACCAAAGCCGTCGGGGCCGGATGTCAGGTTCGGCCGAAAGAAGATGAATTGCCCAGCTTGGGGTTGGCCACGGTCGATCCAGCCATTCGCATTGAACTGGACGTTCAATCGTTCGGTCGGCTGCCAATCGAGAAGGATGCGGCCCACATATTCGCGGCGGCGACCCAATGTGTCGCCCGGACGCGCGTAATAGGATTGCTGCCAGCCATCCATGTAAGCCGCCTTGACCGCCACGCGCCCCCTCAGCGTATTCGTGATGGGACCGCTGATAAAGGCGGTGGCCTCGATCTGGTTGAAGCGCCCATATTCGAAATCGAGACCCGTCTCGAGCCGGTCGGTCGGCTTGTTCGCGATATAGTTGATCGCGCCGCCGGTCGAATTCTGGCCAAAAAGGATGCCCTGCGGTCCCTTCAGCACCTCGACGCGTTCGACATCGAGGCCGACCGCCAGCGACGTGAGCGCCGTATAGCTATAGGGTACCTGATCCATGTAGACGCTGACGGCCGGCGCCCCGGACAGTGCGGAATCGAAATAGCCGACGCCGCGGAGCGTAAAGACCGGGGTGTTGAACGCGGAGCGGGCGAATGTCAGGCCCGGCACCACCTTGGTCAGATCCGCGACGTTCGTGATGCCCTGGGCTCTAAGGTCGTCACCGCTGACTGCCGCAATCGCGAGACCGACACGGTTGATCGATTCCGACCTCTTGGTAGCCGTGACGACGATATCGCCGATGCCCGGCTCGGATACATAGTCTTGCGGCGCTTCGTCCTGCTGGACGGACTGATCCTGCACCGCATCCTGAATTGCCGCCTGGTCCTGCGCTGACGCGGGGGCTGCAATGCTTGCAACACCTACCGAAGCCAGCAGGCCGAATACACGGCGCGTGCCATTCATGTACATCTCTCATCCCCTACTCATGCCAAGGCATGATGTTATTATCCAAAAGCGTCACCGCGCCGGTCCAAAGACCATTTTCCGCTACGCTTTCGCGCGCCTCCCGAGTGACGTTTCGGCGCCTTCGCTGTGTGAACCCTCGAAGATGAGCGATCTTTGCACCCGCGGTCGGAAAGCTGTGCGGTTCCGGCGCTCAAGGCGTTTTGGGCCGGTTCACGCTTGTTCTTGCCCCAACAACGGCTTCTATCTCGAACCGCCCGGCCGAGTTCTCAACAAAGAACCTTCGCGACACGGGCAATGCAGGAGAGGATAGATGGGCAATCGACTTGCTGGAAAAGTTGCGGTCGTTACCGGAGGCGCGAGCGGCCTCGGTGCCGCGCAGGCCATATTGTTCGCGCGCGAAGGCGCTGATGTCATGATTGCGGACCTGCAGGCCGACCAAGGCGAAGCTGTCGCCAGGACGATCTGCGACGTGGGCGGACGGGCCCGCTTCGCCCGGCATGATGTAGCCAGCGAATCGAGTTGGCGCCTGCTGATGGATGCGACCCGAAAGGAATTCGGTCCGCTGTCGATCCTGTCCAACACCGCAGGCGTCATTCATCCGGGCGCCGCCACCGAAGAAAGCCTCGACGGCTGGAACAAGATCCTTTCGGTCAATCAGACAGGGACATTCCTCGGGATGCGCGCCGCCCTGCCCGTGATGGCGGCCAACGGCGGCGGCTCGATCGTCAATATCAGCTCGCTGCTGGGCTTGCTCGGATTTCCGGGAATGATTGCCTACAGCGCCAGCAAAGGGGCGATCCGGACGATGACCAAGGCCGTCGCAATGGAATGCGTGGCAAGCCATATTCGCGTCAACACAATCGTCCCGGGCGCCATGCAGACGCCGATCCAGGCGAATGTCACGGCGGAGGCAGATGCCTGGCAGCGGTCGAGAATTCCCATGGGCGACCTTGGCGAACCCGACGATATCGCGTTCGGCGCCCTCTATCTCGCTTCCGACGAGGCCAAATATGTCACCGGCGCCGAACTGGTCATCGATGGCGGCTGGTCGGTCAGCGCCTGATCCAGAAGAAAGGATATTTTATGACAGATTTAGATCAGCTTACCAGCCGTTTCGCGCTCATCGATCTCGTTTCCGATTATGCTCTTGGCGTCGACAAGCACGAGCTCGATCGCTTTCGTAACATCTGGTGGGACGATGCGGTCTGGGACATCGAATTCGTCAAGACCTTCAACGGTCTCGACGAGATTACCGGCGCCGTCGAAAATCTCATTTGGCCGATGTGGGAAAGCACGACCCATTATTGCGCCAATCATCGCGTCTCGTTCGATGGCCCGGACAGCGCCAAGGGAATCTGCGACGTTTATTGCATCGGTAATCTGGCGGACGGCCAGGCCGCGCACGTCGTCGCCAGCTACCATGACGATTATGAGCGGCGGGGCGGCAGGTGGGCGATCGCCCGGCGCTATGTCAATCAGCGCGTCTTCAGCCCCCTGGCCGGACAGGTTCTTGCTCCTCCCGGCGCTTGAAGCCGCCAAAATCGCACCGCCGATCGATCAAACCGCAGAATGAACCAATAATCAGGAGAGGCAAATGACTGACAGGTTGAAAGACAAGGTTGTTCTTGTCACGGGCGCGGCGAGCGGGCTCGGCGCTGCGCAAGCACGCGTGTTCGCGCGCGAAGGCGCGCGGGTAATGCTTGCCGATATTTCGGAACGCGGCGCCGAAAATGCCGCGGCGATCCAGGCCGATGGCGGCAAGGCGGATTTCGTCCGGCTCGACGTCTCCGACGGCGATAGCTGGAAGGCCGCTGTCTCGGCCACGCTTGCCGCTTTCGGGTCGCTCACCTCGCTTTCGAACACCGCCGGTATCATCCACTATGCCGGGGTCGAGGATGAGACGATCGAAGGGTGGAACCGCATTATTGCGATCAACCAGACCGGGGTGCTGCTTGGCATGCAGGCGGCGCTGCCGGCGCTGGTGGCGAGCGGAAACGGCGCCATCGTGAACGTCAGCTCGCTGATCGCCCTGATCGCGGCGCCCGCGGCGATCAGCTATAGCGCCAGCAAGAGCGCCCTGCGAATGATGTCGCGCGTCACCGCAATGGAATATGTCCGCAAGGGTGTGAGAGTGAACACGATCATGCCCGGCCCCATGAAGACCCCGATCACGGCCGACGTCCCGCCGGACATCCTCGCTCAGCAGGTAGCCAAGATCCCGATGGGCGACCTCGGAGAACCCGAGGACATCGCCTATGCAGCCACCTATCTTCTGTCCAACGAGGCGAAATATGTCACCGGCGCGGAACTCGTCGTCGACGGCGGGTGGTCGGTCAGCGCCTGATCGGGCAGGCCAAGCCTTTCGCTCCCTAAAGGCGGAACCGGAAAGGGGCTGGCGTATCGCGTCAGCCCCTTTTTCTTATTGCGGCATGATCGGAACCAGCGCCTCGTCCGCGCTTTGCTGCTGCTCTGCATCGCGATTGGCATGGACGGGGTAATCGATATAGCCGTCGGGACCCTGGCAATAATAGGTCGCCACATGCGGCCGGTTCACCGTCCAGCCATTACGATAGCGCTCCACCAGGTCGGGATTGGCGATGAAGGCCTGACCGAAAGCCACCATGTCGGCACCGCTTTTTTCGATCGCGCTTATGGCCGAAGCCCGGTTGAAGCCGACGTTGAAGATCATCGGCCCATCGAACAGCGGCCTGATCGTACCGAAGACGTCCCATTCGATACCGTAGTTGCCCACGTGCAGATAGGCGATCGAGCGGCGCCCAAGCTGCGTTGCCAGATAGCGGTAGGTGGCGATCGGGTCGCTGTCGTCGACTTGGTTGAAATTCCAGCCAGGCGAAAGCTTTACCGAAACGAAACCGGGAGACGTCGCGGCGGCGATGGCATCGACAAGTGCCAGAAGAAAGGCCGACCGGCCCTCGATGCTGCCGCCCCATTGGTCGGTACGCAAGTTGGCATTTGTCGAGAGGAATTGCATGGGCAGATAACCCGAAGCGGCGTGAATTTCGACACCGTCGAGCCCGGCGTCCCGCGCCAGGCGGGCGCTTGCGACGAAATCGTCGATGGTCGCGAGAATGTCGGCATGCGACAGTTCACGCGGCACGACATAGGGCTTTTTCGGTTTCGGCCAGGGCGAATCATAGGGCTCGCAGGCGGGCGGGGCGACCGCCGATGGGGCAACGGGCGTCTCGCCGTCGAGGAGCAGCGGGTCCGATATTCTGCCGGCATGCATGAGCTGGACGAATATTGTCCCACCTTCGCCATGGACGGCGTCAGCGACGCGTCGCCAGCCTTTGGCGTGCGCCTCTTCGTACAGGCTCGGCGTGAACAGATATCCGCGTCCCATCGCGCTCGGCGCGGTTCCCTCGGTGACGAGCAGCCCCGCCGAGGCCCGTTGCCGGTAATATTCCACGTTAAGATCGGTTGGTACACCCGAAAGCGCGGCGCGGTGGCGGCTCATAGGCGCCATGACCACGCGATTTTTCACGGTCCTGTCACCTATTTTCAATGGCGAAAAAAGCCTGGTTTGCTGGGGTTCCATGTCGTCCTCTTACAAATATTGCCGGGCACGCGGCCGATTGTTTGTCCGACAGGCCCGGTGCCGACCTGCCGTTGTCTAATTCAAGGATCGCCGCGATCGATGGAGCCCGCGGCGACGATCAGCACAATCCAGCCGGCAAGCAGGCCCGCCGACCCGATGCAGCCGGCCGCAAGCTGGAAAGGGCCGCGATAATAAGGCGCAAGGTAGAGCGATCCGCACAGGAAGAATGAGCCCGCTAAAAAGAACCCCGGGGCATGCCGGGCTTTGTGCGCACCCAGATTCATGAATGTCGCGCTGCCGAAGCAGGTCATCGAATGGATGAACTGTATCTGCGCGGCGAGCCGGAAATAGCGCGTTTCAAGGTCGCTCCCGCTCAGATTTCCCCATATCCAGATGACCATGGCCATGCAGCCGCTGATCGCGGCGCACCGCATCCACAGGCGGCGCGTCCACAGCCCTGCCGGACGGGGGAACAGGGCGCTATCGATCGCCATAATCCGGCATCGCTCCCAACGCGGCCGCCACCGCGGGCCGCGCTTGCACCGCCCGACCCACGGCATGGAGCCGAGGCGTCGCCTGGATGAGGTTGCGGATCTGCGGCCGGCGGGACCATTGCGCAAAGACCATGGCATAGGCGTCGCACAGCGAAAAACCCGTCGGCAACACGCTCGCCTCCCCGACAATTTCCCTTTCCAGCCGGCCGAGCACGCTATCGAGCATCAGGACGCCGGTGCTCCGCACATCGGCTTGCGCCTGAAGGTTGGTTGCCAGGCGGTCGGGCCGAAGAACCGGCCGGAATGCGATGTGGACGGTACTCGCAAGCAGCGCGAGGAACGATAGGGTCTGCGCCCGTTCGACCGAAGCGGGAGGTGGAAGGAGATGCCGTCCGGGAACGCGATCCGCGACATAGGACAGGATTGCGACCGTTTCGGTAAGAATGACGCCGCTCTCCAGCACCAGTGTCGGCACGCGTCCCCAACCGTTGACGTCGGCGATTTCAGCGCGATCGTTCGCGTCGACGATGCGAAGTTCATAGTCCAAGCCGCTTTCCGCAAGCGCGACGAGCGACGCCGCCGAGCACGAACCGGGGGTATGATAGAGGATCATTGTCGGTGCCGTTCAATAGCCACCGGGCCCGGCGGCTGTGCGGGGCCGATCATGTCCATATCCATTCGCAATTCGCCGTCCGATCATATTGTCAAAATCAACGATGACCTCGCGATGACATCTGACGGCCGTGGCTGTCTTTGCGCTTGCGGCGCAATCGGTACGCAGCCGCGGCATGGCGGCGCGTCGCGGCTTGGCGGCGTCTTTGCAGGCTGACAAGACGGCCACAGGTTGGCGCGGCTCTCCCCCGGATCCGCCCCCTTAAAACTTAAACTCAAGGAGCTGACATGTCAGGCATAGAAAATAAGGTCATCCTCATTACCGGCGGCGGCAGCGGTATCGGCCTCGCCGCCGCGCTGGCCTTCGCACGCGAAGGCGCGAAAGTGCTGATAACGGGCCGAAGGGCAGCGGCGCTCGATGAGATTACCGCCGCCAACCCGACCATAGAAGGCTTTGTGGCAGACGCGGCCGACCCGGCTTCGGCAGGCGCCGCCGTCGAGCACGCCGTCAAATTGTGGGGACGCCTCGATGTCGTGGTCAACAATGTGGGAGACGGCGGCGTTGGCCCCATGGAATTGGTCGATGCCGAGCGCATCGCGGCCATTTTCAAGGTGAATGTCGTGTATCCGAGCATGGTCTGCGCGGCCGCGCTGCCCCACCTCGCGGCAAGCGAAGGTCTGATCGTCAACATGTCGAGCACCTATGGCAGCAAGGCGGGCGCTCCGCTTTCCTATTATGCCGCAAGCAAGGCCGCCGTCGAGCATCTCACGCGCTGCTGGGCGCTCGAATTCGCGCCGAAGAAAATCCGGGTCAATGCCATCGCGTCGGGGCCGGTCGAGACGACCTTCATGCAGAAGCAGATGGGACTTCCCGACGACGTGATCGAGGCCATCAAGGAACATGAACGCGGGACCATTCCGCTCGGCCGTCGCGGCGTACCGGCCGATGTCGGTGAATGGATCGTGACTCTCGCCCGCCCCGAACTCGGATGGATCACCGGCCAGATCATCGCAGTCGACGGAGGTCTTCAGATTACGTGAAGTCTCCCGGCGCCTCGCATCTTCCTGCACGGCCCTCCTTCAGTGGCCCCGGCATCTGTCGGGGCCACGCGAGAGATGCCGAAAACAGCGCGCAGGTTGCGACTGGCAGACGGATGAAGAGAGCCCACCGCTGGACCGGAGTTTTGGCCTTCGTAAGGACGGTCGAGTCCGGTTCGTTCAGCGGTGCGGCGCGGCACGGAGGAACGACGCCGTCCGCCGTATCGAGGGTCATCGAGCGGCTCGAACGACAACTGGGCGCGAAATTATTCCATCGCACGACCCGGTTGCTTTCGCTGACCGAGGAGGGCGCCGCTTATTATGAGCGCGTCGCGCCGCTGCTTCGCGCGCTCGAAGACGTGGGCGAGATATTCGAGGACAAGGGCAATACCGGGACGCGGGGAAAGCTGAGGGTCAGCTTGCCCGTCGCCATAGCGCCTTTGCTCGTCGATGCGCTGACCGCCGATTTCATGGTGCACCATCCCGCAATCGCCCTTGAGATATCGGTCACCGACCGACATGTCGACATGACCCGCGAGGGTTTCGACATCTTGCTGACTTTCGGTGGAGGCATGACGGACGGCACAACCACGTGCCTCATCGCAAATCTGCCGATCACCCTGGCCGCCGCGCCGGCCTATCTCGATCGGCATGGCTATCCGCGTTCCCCGGAAGAACTCGGCGGGGCGGCGCATATCCGGCATCTGGTTGCCGAGCGGCCGCGCCCGATTGTCTTTGCGGATGGGTCCAAGCTCATGGCTCGAGGTGTGTTCGATACCGATTCGATGGAGGCCATGCGGGTCGCAGCATTAAGGGGGCTTGGCATCGCATCCCTGCCCCGCCTTATCATAGCAGAAGATTTGCGCGCGGGACGCCTTCTGGAAATCGTGCCTCACGCATCGCTCACGCCAGTGGTATTGCACATGCGGCATGCGTTCGGCCCCTTTCTGCCGCGGCGCGCGATCCTGCTTACCGAGTTCATCAAAAATGTGCTGATGTCTCGCGCCGATCGCACCTGACACCGTCCCCAGACCTGGACAACTGAGGCGCGTCGTCGTGGTCATGAACCATGCCGACAAGGCCGGAAATCCCAAAATCGTTGACCGGTGCAGCCTTCCCCTCACCGGCACAACGGCCATCGACGCGATCGTGTCGGACTTGGGCCGCTTCCTTCTCGACCGCGAAACGGTTGGCTGGTCGTTCAGGAAATTGCCGACGGCATCGATCTGGACGCCATCCGATCGCGGACGGCGACCCCCGTCATCAGTGCATAGGCGCGACATTTAACGGGCCTGATAGTCGGCAGCGACATCGATCGAGGCAAGCAAATCGCCTGCCTCGATCGAGCAATCGTCAAAACTACCCTTCCCGCCGCGCCGAGCATCGAGGCCAAAGGGCCGCACCGATGGACCCGCCGGCGAGAAGGTGGCGAGGGACGGATCCTCAGGCCGCCTGCCGGCGTGCCGGCAGGAAGTTGCCATCGATTCCGCCGGGCCAGGGAGTCACGGTTTCACCCGCCACCATCCAACGGCCGCTGTCCTTCCGCAGCCGGAGTTCGTACATTGCCGCGGGGGCATCAGGGCTCATGCGGCGATAGAGGATCGCGGTCGCATGATCGCCCTGCTGTTCGACGTGAAGCACCCGGTGTTCGGTCGACAGCGGCGGTTCGCCGGCGTCGCGGCGCGAACGAAATTCGGCCAATGAATCGGTCCGGCTGACGCGCGTTACCTCGCCGTTGCTGCCGAGCACCAGAAAGCTTTGGTCGGCGGTGTAAAGCTGTTCCATGCCGTCGATGTCATAAGCGCTGCCGACATGAACAACGTCATGGATCAGCGTGTCGATCGCGGGGTCGATGGGGGATTTTGTCATTGTCTTTCCTTTTATTGGGGGAGGTGGAAGTGGGGATTCAGAGCAGTGCCATGCCGCCATCGACGCGCAGGTTGATGCCGGTCACGAAGCTGCTTGCGTCGGACGCGAGAAAGAGTGCGGCCTCTGCGAGTTCTTCGGGGCGCCCGAAGCGGCCAAGCGGAATCGCGCCCGCCATCATCGCTTCGAACCCTTCGATATCCTCGGGGGCCACGCCGAGCTTTTCGATGATCGCCGTATCCGTCGGCCCGGGGCTCAGCATGTTGACGCGGATGCCGCGCGCTTTGAATTCAAGCGCCCAACTGCGCGCGAAAGCGCCGATCGCGGCCTTCGTCCCGGCATAGACGGGATGGCCGTCGAGCACCTTGTCGCTCGCCAGCGATCCAAGGCAGATGATCGAGCCGCCGTCGCGCAAGACGGGGGCCATATTCTGCACCCCGAAAAAGGTGCCGCGCGCATTGATCGCGAATTGCGTGTCATATTCGGCCTCGGACACATTGTGCGAGTCCGTGATCGTGATGACCCCCGCATTGGCGATATAGATATCGGCGCCGTCAAAGCGTTCGCGGACGAAATCGGCGAGCTGGCGGTGATGGGAGGGATCGGCCGAATCGCCCTGGATACCGATCGCGCCGGCGCCGATTTCCCGCACCGCATCATCGACGACCTGCTTGCGGCGGCCCGTGATCACGACCTGCGCGCCTTCTTCGGCAAAAAGCTTCGCAGTCGCGAGGCCAATGCCGCTATTGCCGCCGGTGATCACCGCCACCTTTCCTTTTAAACGAGACATTGTCATTTCCTTTGCATTGCAGAAGGACGCGATATGGCCGTTCCTGAAAGACAGATAAGAGTGGACAAAGGCACATAATTTTTGCCAAAAACTATCGAATGAACGGATTGGAACACGCCACGGGCCTTTTGGCGTTTGTCCGCGCCGTCGAAGCCGGATCGTTCAGCGCAGCCGCCCGATTAGCGGGATCGAGCCCTTCGGCGGTCTCGAAGAGCGTGGAGCGTCTCGAACGCCAGCTCGGAATGAAGCTGTTTCTCAGATCGACGCGGTCATTGTCGCTGACCGCCGACGGCGCAGCTTATTATGAGCGCATCGCCCCCCTGCTTCAGGCTCTCGATGATGCGGACGAAGTGCTCGGCGATGCGGGTAGCGCGCGCGGCCGGCTGCGGATCAGCCTGCCCGGAATATTGGGTCCGATCCTCGTCGACGCTCTGACGCGGGATTTCATCTCGCTTTATCCGAAGATCGCGCTCGAAATCAGTATCACCGACCGGCACGTCGACCTGGTGCGCGAAGGTTATGATGTGGCGCTGCGGGCGGGCGAGGTCGCGGCGGTCGATTGGATCACCCGATCGATCGGCAACCTGCCCTTGATCCTTGTTGCATCGCCCGCTTATCTTGCGCGAGCGGGATCGCCCGCGTCGATCGAGGATCTCGCCGATGCTGCGCATATCCGTTACCTGTTGGGGGCTCGCGCTTCGCCGATCGTCTTCGCCGACGGCTCCCGGATCGAAACCCGCGGGGTCCTCGACACCGATTCCGGTCAGGCGATGCGGATTGCCGCCTTAAACGGCATCGGCATCGCGCAATTGCTGCGCGCCGCCGTCGTCACCGAATTGGAAACAGGCCGCCTTGTCGAGATCATGCCGACAAATCCGCTCGCCCCTGTTCCCGTTCAGACGCTCCACGCCTTTGGCCGGTTCCCGCCCCATCGGGTCCGCCTGTTCAACGACTTCATCGCCGCAACCTTGGCGCCGCACGCACTCAAGCACTGAATCTCGACATTCAATGCCACAGGACGGGTCCAGAGGATGACTGAACCCAAAGGGTCGGCTTCGGCGATACCGCCAAGGCGCGCGCGATCGGGGACGGATTTCAGATGCACGCGCGCACGGCAATCCACGCGCTGTGCGCATCGACCGCTCGCGGCGCGCGCGTTCGGACGAGGCGCGCAGGAGTAGGATAATTTACCACTCGAACATTGCAAGTCGCGGCGGATGAACCGGGTGACGGAGACACGATTGAGCATGGGGCCGAAACCTTTAGCCCCGCATGGGCCTGGACATGCGCTTCGACCACCCCGCCTTTGCCCGTCAGCGACTTCAATGACGACTGTCGGCGTCGATTGCACGGTACTCCGCAGGTCTAGCAGCCCAACCGACGCTTTTGATGCGATGCGATGAGTCTAATTGGCACTACCGCTCGAAACGTGCAGGATGTTGTCGTCGGGGTCGCGAAACCAGATTACGCTCAGCGTGCCCCTGGTATGGATGCCGTCGATCACGGTGTCGTAGCCATCCGGATATTCGTCGAGCGTGACGCCCTTGGCCCGCAGGTCCGCCGCGATCCTTTTGATTTCGTCACCAACTGACCAGACGACGGCATTGGCTCGGTTGGAGCGAGCGTAGTCGCTCAAATAGACATTGAGCTTGGTCGCACCAGTTCCAAAAACCAGGCCAACACCGTGATCAGCGATGAGCGGCAGACCAAGGACTTCACCATAGAAGGCTTTTGCGCGCACCAGATCTGAGCTTGGCACGATCGCCGACGAAGCATAATCCTTGAACATCGTGAATCCTTCTAAAATTTCCTGCGACTATTTCTGCGCACCTGAGTGATCGTCTCAAGATATCCTTTGGGATGGGTATTTAGGAGCAGGCCACCGCAATCCATCGAACGGGCGGCGCCTGCTCTGCTTTGCCGTCGAGGCGATCATAGGTCAGCGCGCCCGAGGGGCATTGGCGGACGATAGCGCAGACTGTCTCGAGGTCGGTCGCGTCGGGCATGATCCAGGCACCGTCATGATTGGCAAGAAAGCTATCGGGTGCCTGGGTCACGCAAACCCTGCTGTGGATGCAGCGCTTCCCCTCGAAATTGATGGCAAGCTCGTTTCCTTCCGCGCGCTAGGCTCCGTCCTTCGAGATCGTCGATGGCGGCACGGGAGCAGGCACGGCTGTAACAGGTGCGGCCGTGATCGCCGGGGTCGACGCAGCAGGCGCATTTCTTAATCTGTCGACCTGTTTTTCCAATATGGTCGAGGCGCGCACAGCGCGGGGATCGCTCTTGTCCATGGTCGCAGCCACCGCTGCCAATTGCTCGGCCCGCTCCAGATAGAAGCGCCGTGCGCTAGGTCCGTGAGGGAGCGACGCCGCTTCGCGTAGCGCCGTGAAGGTGACGCCGGCGTTGCAATCCGGATTCGAAGGGCCGGCCGGCAAACGTGCCGCACGCTCGGCAACGGCGGTCAACGCATGCATCAAGCCCAGCGAGCAGCCGATATAGAGCGCCTTTTCGGAATTCTCGTGCGGGACCGCGAAAGCCCCCGCAAGAAGGCGTAGCGCTAGGGTATAGATGGCATTCGCGAGATCGACGGTCGCGATCGCATCCTTATCCTCCAGCCACACGCGCCCCTCGGGCTGCGGCGGCTTGCGGAGGACCGGATTGATCGCCGCCGGATGGGCCGGTGCAAAACCGGGATTGGCGGCGGAGAGCGCCTCCATCTCGGAGCGGACATTGAGGAAGCGCTGAAAATGCGAATTCTCGCGGTGCGCCGGGGCCCCTTCGCCTTCGATGATGATCTCGGTCAGCGCTGCAAGCGCGCTTTCGAGATCGGTAACGGGCCGAGCGCCCGCCAGGTTCACCTCAGATTGGGAGATCTGGAGCGAAGGGTCTCCGCAGAAAACCGCGTCCTCACCGACCGCGTCAACGAACGCGCGAAGGTCCGCCTCGATCATCTGATAAAAAGTGCCGATCGTTGCATAGTCATAGCCCGACGGCGTGAGGTTCGGCACCAATGGCGTGCGAGGCGGCGGGTTCGGCACGGCGAACCCCTCCCCATCGGGCTCGGATGCCCCCTCGGGTCTCTCGAGGAAGATAAAGTGCTGGATGACCGCTGGGCTAAATGGCGCGAGCTTGACCGAGATGCCCGCGGGAAGATAGCCGGCATCGAGCGGAAAATTGGCGCGCCCGAACCGCGGGGCGCCACCGAGGGCCGAGGTGATGTTCCATACCGCAACAAGGTGGCTCATCTCGTCGATGGCAACGTTGAGAATGGCGCGCCGCCATCCCGCGACCGCAACAGCTTCCGCGGCAGTCAGCCCTTCTCCCTCGCCGTCCTTGAGGCTGAAAGCAGCATAGAGATAGGTGCAGAGCAGATTTTGCTCGAGTTCGGCGGCTTCATAGAGCGCGTGCACGATTTTTTCGCGCGTCACAGCAGTCTTGGCGTCCATTTCTGGCCCTCCTTTTCTGCTCGCAGAATAAGGAGGGTGACACCGGGCGGTTAGATGCGTTTGGTGAAAAGAAGACGGTACCAAGGCCCGTCGCCCTGGGTTCGATCACCACAAATTGCGAGAGGGAGAGGGTGTGATCCTAAACCATCGGATAGGCTCGACAAGCTGCTGCGGGCGGAGCATCGGCACGACCAAACCGCCAAAAACGATCATGAGGTGGAGCGTGACTGAACGATGCCGACAAATTTCCAGCCGCGCTTCTTGAGATCTTTCGCCATCGCGATCGACGCCGGCGATCGTCGCGAGGGCGGCAAGAAGCCCTAAAAGCACCCGCCCCTTGATTTCCCCGCTGCTCGACCAGGCCGTGAGGCTCCAGGTAAGAAGGCCGAGACCGATCGTGACAGTCCAATGAAGTTCTGCTGCCCTTGTCGTTCGGGATATACCGCCACGCGATCGCGATGGCCGCAAGGCCCAACGGCAAATTGAGAAAGAAGATCGCCCGCCACCCTGCAACCTCGATCAACCAACCGCCGAGTGGCGGACCGACGGCGTTCGCCATGGCCTCAAACGCCGCCCATGTCCCGATGGCGCGGCCCTTGGCCTCGCCCCTGAAGCTGTTGCCGAGAATGCCAAGGCTGTTCGGCATCAACATCGCAGCGCCGATGCCTTGCACCGTACGCGCAGCGAGCAGAATCCCGATTGTCGGGGCGAAAGCGCAAGCCAGCGACGCCAGAAGAAAGATCGTAATTCCCGAAACCAGCAGCCTGCGCTGACCGAATTGGTCCCCCGCCGCGCCGCCCAGGAGCAGCAGGGCACTCAGCGGGAGCAGATAGGCGCTGACCGCCCATTGCTGTTCGGCAGCGGCCGCACCAAAGCTATGGCCGATCGCTGACAGCGAGACGTTTACGACTGACCCGTCGATGAAGGCGAGACTCGACGCGAGGATCGTCGCAGCGAGTGTCCAGCGCGGATCGGTTGCTTCCGGCCCGCGCGCATTGTCGAGCACCGCGCTGTCGCAGGGAGCGGGTACGGCGGTGGTCATTCATTCCCTTTCTCGCGCGCGGGATTATTCTCTAGCAACACGGCGATCGACCTAAACGACGCCACGCAGCGTAACCTAAAAATCCCTGACGCCGAGCAGGGTCGTGCCATGAAGCTGGGTCCGGAGCGCGCACGGCGCCCCGGATCCGACATTGCTCAATAATCCCAGAAGCCCGCGATCCAGCGGAACTTGTCGCCATCTTCGGCAACGCGGCCTACCGAGGGAAACGGCAGATGGGTCGCGATGAACACTTCATTGGTCGCCGCCGCCTCGCGGAGGAGGCGAAGACGAACCTGAAACGCCTCTTCGGGATCATGTTCGAAGCCATTCTGCCAATCGGGGTGATCGAAGCCGACCGGGAAGATGGCATCGCCTGCAAAGGTGAGGCGCTCCTCGCCTGCGGTGATGCGCACCACGCAATGGCCCGGCGTATGTCCACCGGTCCGCACAGCGCGCACGCCCGGCGCGATTTCACACTCTTCCTCGAACGTCCGAATCCGGCTGCCATAGGCCTCGAGGAATTGCAACGCCGTCGCGCGAAGCACTTCGGGTACGGGCGACGGCATCACCGTATGCGAGAAGTCAGGAGACTTCCAGAAATCGACCTCGGCGGCCGCGACGTGAATCCGGATGTCGGGCCGAAGACGATTCTTCACATCTTCGACGAGCAGCCCGCCGCAATGATCCATGTGCAGATGGGTAAGTACCACGTCGGTCACCGACCCGAGATCGATCCCGGCCGCTTCCAGTCGCTTGGGACCCAGCCCGGCACGCGGGAAGCCGGGAAACTGGCCGCCGAGCCCGGCATCGACCAAGATGGTCTGATCGCCGCTCCGGACCGCGAGCATGTTCAATGCCCAGTCGAAGGCATCGGGGCCCTGGAACATACTCTTGAACCAGGCCTTCCGGATTTCGGGCTCAACATTTGTCGACATTGTGGACGTCGATATAGGCAGTACGCCGTCGCTGATGACCAGCACTTCGATATCGCCGATCCGAAGCGCATAGCGCGACGGGACCAGCTCTTCGGTTCCGGTTCCGGCGGGACGCTCGATTGCATTCACTCGCATAATTCATTCTCCTGCACCCGGCTAACTAATGCGCGAACCAATGAGGTGCAGGCCATACCGTGGTATAGGTCGTATCCGGAGGTAGGCTGCGACGCGCCAAAGACCGCAGCGATGCGCGCAGCTATGCTCGCAAGCCGGGTTGGAGACGAGGGTTCTGGGTCGCGCGAGCCCGCACTTTGGCGGTGGCGACTGAGGGGCGATTGCCACCTGCCCTATCGCTTTCAATGCCTCAATTCTGCCGCGGCCATGCGCGTCGCGCGCTACGATGTCCTGCACCGTCCACCGCGGAAAGCGGATATCGCCCTGGCGCTTCCCGCGACTGCAGGACAGGCTTCAAAATGAGGATGGCGGCGCCCTCAAAAACTTCCCATCGCCGACAGATCCCGCGAGGCGCGCCGCAAAGCCGGAAGGAAACGGACGCGCAGATCCGTCGCCGCGATACGGTCGGCCTGCGTCCCGATATTGATCGATGCTGCCACGCCCTTGCGGCCGAAAACAGGCACCGCCACCGAGCGCAGACCGATTTCGAGTTCCTGATCGACGAGCGCGAACCCCTCTTCCGCGACCCGCGTCAGGACTGTGTCGAGGCGCCCCCGGTCGGTAATCGTATGCGGCGTGAGCGGGACAAGCCGCGTTCGGCGGAGATAAGCCTCCCTGTCTTCCCGCGAAAGACCGGCGAGCAGCACCCTCCCCATCGACGTTGCATACAGTGGTAGCCGGCTCCCGGGACGCAGCGCGATGGATATGATCCGCGACGATTCAGCCCGCGCGACATAATAGACCTCGTCCTCCTCGATCACCCCTAGTGAGCAGGATTCATGCAGTTCATCGCGCAACTGCTCGAGGATAGGCTGCGCCTTGGCAACGAGAGTGCTCGAAGAGAGATAGGCGTAACCCAGCGCGAGCGCTTTGGGACGAAGCATATAGTGGGGCCCCTCCTGAACGGCATAACCAAGCTGCGTCAGCGTGTGGAGGCATCGCCGCACCGAGGCACGACTCAAACCGGTGGCGCCACTCGCCTGCGCGACGGTCATCGGCTTCTGCTGCTCTGCAAAGCAACGGAGCACCGCAAGTCCCCTGGCGAGCGATTCCATGAAATCCGGGTCTCCCGATCGCTCTGCCACAGACTACCCTTCATGCCGTCAACCGATAATCGCACAATATGCCGTTTATCGGTTGACGGCAATACCCTCGGGGAGAAGTATCCGCGCAGACGGCTTGAAGGAATCGCCATGATCGACAAGGAAGTCGCCACCGCAGCAGCTGGGGTAGCGGACATCACAGACGGATCGTCAGTGATGATCGGAGGATTCGGCACGGCCGGTATGCCTGA
Organism: Sphingopyxis fribergensis; assembly: GCF_000803645.1. Taxonomy (NCBI): domain Bacteria; kingdom Pseudomonadati; phylum Pseudomonadota; class Alphaproteobacteria; order Sphingomonadales; family Sphingopyxidaceae; genus Sphingopyxis; species Sphingopyxis fribergensis. The sequence goes on from NZ_CP009122.1 coordinate 2,813,860, forward strand.
CGATCTGATCGACGCCCTTATCGAACGCGGTGTGAGCGATCTGACGATCATCAACAACAATGCGGGAAACGGCGAGACCGGCCTCGCAGCCCTGATCCGTGAGGGCCGTGTTCGCAAAGTGATCTGTTCGTTCCCGCGCCAAGGGGATTCGCATCACTTCGACGCCGCCTACCGCGCGGGACGTCTGGAACTCGAACTCGTCCCCCAAGGCAATCTTGCCGCGCGTATCCACGCTGCGGGCTCGGGACTAGGCGCGATCTTCACGCCGACAGGATACGGGACCTTGCTTGCCGAGGGCAAGGAAACGCGCGAGATCGACGGACGTCATTATGTACTCGAATATCCCATCCAAGCGGATTTCGCGCTGATCAAGGCCCGTAAGGGGGATCGCTGGGGCAATCTTGTCTATCGCAAGACCGCCCGGAACTTCGGACCGATCATGGCCATGGCAGCGAAGACCACGATCGCGCAGGTATCTGAGATCGCACCGCTGGGAACGCTCGATCCTGAAGTCGTGGTCACGCCGGGTATCTTCGTTCAGCGTGTCGTGTCGATCCCGGCATCGAGTTAAGGACGAACCGATGACGAACCCCCTCAGCCGCGACCAGATGGCCGCCCGCGTTGCCCGCGACATCGCCGACGGCGCTTATGTGAACCTCGGAATTGGCCTCCCTACGAGGGTCGCCAACTATCTGCCGCAAGACCGCGATATTTTCCTGCAAAGCGAAAACGGCTTGCTCGGCATGGGGCCGGCGCCGGCGCCGGGCGACGAGGATCCCGAGCTCATCAACGCAGGCAAGCAGCCGGTAACATTGCTATCCGGCGGGTGTTTCTTCCACCATGCCGACAGCTTCGCGATGATGCGCGGCGGACATCTCGATGTCTGCGTGCTTGGGGCCTATCAGGTCTCGGTGACGGGCGACCTTGCCAACTGGCATACAGGCGAGCGCGATGCGATTCCTGCCGTCGGGGGGGCGATGGATCTTGCTATCGGGGCGAAGCAGACCTTTGTCATGATGGACCTGCTCACGAAAACGGGAGCGAGCAAGCTTGTCGAGGCATGCACCTATCCGCTGACTGGTCTTGGCTGTGTTTCGCGGGTCTATACCGATCTCGCCATTTTTGCCGTGGGACCGTCCGGCGCAAGCGTGATCGAAACGGTCGACGGCCTCTCGATCGCCGATCTGCGCAAACTGACCGGCCTCGCTTTCGAAAGCTGAGAAGAAGCCCATGTCCCATGCCTTTATCTGCGACGCAATCAGAACTCCGATCGGCCGCTACGGAGGCATCCTTGCCGATGTGCGAGCCGACGATCTCGGCGCCCTTCCCATGAAGGCCCTGCTGGCGCGCAACAGCGAGCTCGATCCCGGCGCGATCGAGGAAGTCTTTTACGGCTGCGCGAACCAGTCGGGCGAGGACAATCGCAACGTCGCGCGCATGAGCCTGCTCCTTGCCGGACTTCCGGTTTCGGTGCCCGGCGTTACGCTCAACCGGCTGTGCGCATCGGGCCTTGAGGCGGTCGCTGCCGCGGCGCGCACGATCCGCTCGGGCGAAATGGATCTGGCCATCGCGGGCGGCGTCGAAAGCATGACGCGCGCGCCCTTTGTGATGGGAAAGTCGAGCAAGCCCTACGGGCGCGCCCAGATGCTCGAGGACACGACGATGGGATGGCGGTTCGTGAATCCGGCGCTCGATGCGGCCTATGGTTCGGACACAATGCCCCGGACCGGCGAGAATGTGGCTCGGGAATATGCCGTCGATCGCGACGATCAGGATGCCTTCGCGTTGCGCAGCCAACAGCGCGCGGCAGCGGCGCAGCGAAACGGATTTCATGCCGAGGAAATCCTGCCGGTGGCTGTTGCGGGCCAATCAAGGGATGAGACGGTCGAAATATCGATCGACGAGCATCCTCGCGCGGACACGAGCATCGACACCCTCGCAAAGCTCAAGCCGCTGTTTGGCGACGGCGGGAGCGTCACGGCAGGCAATGCGTCGGGGATCAACGACGGCGCGGCGGCGATGATCGTCGCCGGAGAGGCAGCCATCGGGTTACACCGATTGACACCTCGGGCGCGGATCCTTGGGTTCGCATCGGCCGGGGTCGAACCGCGGGTGATGGGGATCGGTCCCGTACCGGCGACCGAGAAGCTCATGGCGCGGCTCGGCTTGTCGATCGATGATTTCGATGCGATCGAGCTCAACGAAGCCTTTGCGAGCCAGAGCCTCGCAGTCCTGCGCAGGCTCGGCGTTCCCGACGACGCACCGCATGTGAACGCCAACGGCGGAGCCATCGCGCTTGGCCATCCGCTCGGGATGTCGGGTGCACGCCTCGCGATGACGCTGACCCACCAGCTCGAACGCGAGGGTGGCCGCCTTGGCCTTGCAACGCTTTGTGTCGGCGTCGGGATCGGCGTGGCGCTCGCGATCGAGCGCGTCTAACAGTTAGCGCCAAAAGGCCCGTCGGGCTTGCACCGCATCGCTAGGGAAGTTGCACGAAAAGGGCGGACCGGCTTCTACCGGCCCGCCCTCCGGCGGGAGCCCTGGTTCGACGCGGTGTCGAATTAAACGGAGATCGGTTCTAGGCGACCCAGCAGCTCCTCCTCCCGCTCGCGCAGCCAGGGCGGAAGCTGGAACTCCTCCCCAAAGTGGCCGGGCTCCTCGTCGATGGCAAAACCGATATCGGTGGTTGCTGCCTCGAACATCACGCCCCCCGGCATCTTAAAATACATCGAACGGAAATAGTTGCGATTGACCGATTCCGACGCGTCGATATGACCCATCGACATCAACCGCTCCTTGATCCGCATCTGTTCCTCGACATTGTCGACCGCGAAAGCCACATGGTGGATCGTGCCTTCCCCATAGATCGACGAGCCCTGCAGGCGGTCCGGCTCATGCTGAAATTCGACCACCAGCCCGGGCGCGCCGTCTCCGACTTCGAAGCGGTGGAAATCGCCCGACTGGCCCGCGTAGCGAAAGTCGAGGGCATCCTGCATGAAGATGACCGATTCGGCGACCTCGCGCAGCGAGAGGGTGATGCTGTGCACGCCGCGAATGGCAAATTCGGCGGGAATATCGGCAGCGACGCACGGCATACGCATGTCCCGGTCGGAGGCGACCAAGTCGAATTCGATGCCGCACGGATGCTCGAAGCGCAGCCGTTGCTCGCCGAAACGCTCGACCTCAACCTCGGAAAAGACGATGCCGAAATCCTTGAAACGCGCGCGCCAAAAGGCCAGCGCACCTTGCGGGACCGAGTAGTTTATCACGCGGATCTGGCCGGAGCCGGGCCGCGCCATAACCCCCTTCTGGCGGAAGGGGAAGGACGTCACGAGGGTTCCTGCATCGCCCTGCGGATTGCCGTAATATAGGTGGTAGATAGGATCCTCGCCGTCGAGGAGAACGGTCTTCTTGACCAGACTTTGCCCGAGGAGCTTCACGTAGAAGTCCACGTCCTCCTGCGCGTGCCGGACACCCGCCGTCAAATGATGAAATCCCTTGATGATCGACACGCTGCTCTCCTTTTACTTCCGGATCGGTGATATCTTCCAGCAAGAGCTGTCCCCTGCCCCGCTGGTTGTCAGGCGAAGGGCAGCGACGGAGCTCAAAAGTCATTTCGCGCGGGGGTGCGGGACCGAGACGGCCTCCGGCGCCGTCGCCGCGACTGTTGCCGAACGCTAGATTCGATTTCGCAAGAAGAGAAGATGCCCACTCTGCACGCTGGGTTTGGCATTCTTGAACGATGTCGGCTCTCCGCGCCAGACGGCGCGAAACGTCCGCCGCCGGGGCGTAACGAAGTATTGCTGATGAGGTTCGCCGGCACCACGGCGCCCGTCCAACGTCATGGACGCTGCATCCAAGTCCGAGCCTCTTATGTCTCCGGTCGATCAAAGATAGCTCTCAGCCCAAGCGTCCGGTTCGCTTCGCCCCTTTGATTCCGAACGCGAACATTCAGCCAGTCGGAGAAAAATATGTCCAAACTACTCGTCATAGAGGTCAGCCCGCGCTTCGAATTCTCGGTGTCGCGGGCGCTTGCGGCCCGATTTGTCGAAAACTGGAAAGCAGCTCATCCCCAGGGGGAGGTCGTGAGTCGCGATCTCGCAACGATGAATTTGCCTTTCGTCGACTTGCCCTGGATCGGCGGCGCCTTCTCTCCGCCGGAACAGCATACCGAGGAGCATCTCGACGCGATCAGCCTGTCGAACGAGCTGATCGCGGAACTTCAATCGGCGAGCGATATCGTCATCGCGACTCCGATGTACAATTTCACCGTCCCCGCGGTCCTCAAGGCCTATGTCGATCAGATCATTCGCCCCGGGGTGACGGTGTCGGCGACCTATGAGGGCTTGGTGACCGGAAAGACCGCGACAGTCATCGTCGTCACTGGCGGCGATTTCCGGCCGGGCGCTCCCTTCGCCGCAGCGAACGCTGTCGGCCCATATCTGCAGCAGGCGCTCGGCTTCATCGGTATAACCGACCTCGACATCGTGCTCGCGTGCCGCACCCGCATGGTGGATGAAGGCGAAGTCACCATCACTGAATTCATCGTCGAGCACGAGGAGATGATCGCGGCCGCAGCCGTCCGCAGCTTCTCGCCGGTCGCCGCCTGACGCCAATCGTCCGGGCGGACGTCGCTCGGCCCGGACCGTGGCACACGCATCGCCCGGCCGTTCAGCCCGTCGGCGCTGCCGGGTTGAACGCCGTGATGGTCGGGAGTTCGGAGGCAGCAAAGTCGAGGAGGGCGCGCACAGCCGGCAGGATACCCCCTCGGTTGGGGACAAGCGTTGAGATCCGGGCGTCCGATGCGATCCAGCCCGGCAGGACCGGCCGGAGCAACCCCGACTGCAATTCCGCGCGGCAAATATAACCCGGGAGGGCAGCGATGCCCAGATTAGAGCATGCAGCCTCTTTCAGCGACACCATATTGTTGGTGCGGAAGCGCGGTTCGATCGAGACCGCTGTTGTCCGCCCGTCGGGATCGCGAAGGTTCCAGACCGCAGCGCCGTCGCGGAGCAGCGACAACGTTCCATGCCGGGTAACATCCTCCGGTGTGGTCGGCTCCCCGCTCCGCTGAAGATAGCCGCTGCCGGCGAAGAGATACCAGGGCACATCGGCAACATGGCGCTGAATGAGGGACGAGTTCTGCAGCGAACCCACATGGCCGCGCAGCGCGATGTCGAAACCGTCAGCGACGATATCGACGAGTTGGTCCGTCGCCACTTCGACGATCTGAACCTTGGGGTGCCGGTTGAGGAAGGCCGGGATGAGATGGCACAGGGCGAACTGGGATATTTCGATCGCGGTCGTAATTCTGATGACGCCGCTCGGTTCGGTCAGACGCTGCCCCATCGCTTCCTCGGCGGACTGGGAAACTCGAAGCATCTCCTGCCCGTACCGGTAGAATTCCTGCCCCACCTCGGTCAGCGACAATTGGCGCGATGTCCTGTTGAGCAGGCGGATATTGAGATAGGCTTCGAGCTCCCTAACCCGATGACTCAACGTCGATTTCGGCAGATGCAGCACGCGCCCGGCCGATGTAAAACCGCCGTGATCGACGACCTGGACGAAATAGAAGACATCTTTGAGGTCAAGCATCGCGTCACCCGGTTCCCGATCCGCCGAGTGGCGATGGCGGATCTCATTCTGTCATGGCGCCGGACGGGGATCAGGCAGCTCGCCGCGAGGCAAGCCAAATCGCGCCCTGTTCGCCGTCAGCCTGTCGGCGTCGCCCCGCTCTCCCGCAGCGGCTGCTTTGCCCGTTCTCCCACGCAACCTGCAAAATGCAAGGTCGATGTCCGTGGAAAGTATAATATGTGGCTGGCGCCAGCTTCCATGACCCCACCGAGGGGCCGTCGGCGTCTATTTGCCGACCACGAAACCGACCAGATGATCGGCGATGATCGGCGATAGCTCCGACGCCTAAGAGTCCCTGAAAATGGCGAAATCGTCGACGTCGAGCTTTGCGAGTTGTATCTGGTTTTGCGGCTGGCGGTCATCCGCCCAGCCGAGCGACATGCCGGCCACCACCATTTCATGTTCCGGAAGACCGAGTTCCACCTGAAGCAGAGGATGCATCAGCGACCAGATCTGCTGCGCGCACGTGTCAAGCCCCCGCGCACGCGCCGCGATCATGATCGACTGGAGAAATGTGCCGTAACAGATGAAGCTCGCATAGGCGAGGCGTCGATCCATAGTGAATATCATTCCGATCGGGGCACCGAAAAACTGGAACTGACGCTCAAGATACCGGTCGCGGCCAACCTTGTCCTCCCGTGCGACACCATAAGCATCGCCCAACGTACCGCCGAAATCATGGCGCCTCGAAAGAAAAGGCTCGTGCAGTTCGGGCGGGAAATAAGGATATTCCGGGAAAAGATCGTCGCCCTCCTCGCGCCAGCGAGCGACTGCGGCACGGCTCAGGCGCTCGCGCGCGGTACCCGTCAGGACATAGGTGCGCCAGGGCTGGGTGTTGCTGGAACTCGGCGACCATGCCGCCACAGCCAGGATATCGCGCAGCGTGTTGAGGTCAACCGGCCGGTCGAGATACCCCCGCTTGGTTCTGCGGCTTGCTATCGCCCGGTCGACGAAATCGACCTGATCAGAACTCCACTCATCATGACGAACTTCCGCGATCATCCCCATGTCTCCGATTGCTCCCCGTGATTTTGGAATCGACCGGAAATCCGGCTCAACGATCCGATGACAATGAGGTTACAGGAGGTCCGAGGCGTGAGAAGACCGCTCGAACAAGACGCATCGTATCAAAAATGCGAACGATCTTGAAGTTTTTGATCGCCGCCCCTGCCGGCACCCGATGTTCCGCTGCGTGGGCGACCGATATCGAGACGAACCGGCATTTCACCGAGTTCGCCAGCCATCGTCCAATAACTTGCACGCAAAGTTCGAGTTCGGGGACTTCCGCTGGCTTTCGGCTGGACATAGCCTGCGTGACGAAACCGGTCGGCGGGGTCGGTTCATCGCGGTTCGACGCGGCAGAAAAGGCGACCCCCGGGCTCAGGCAGCGGCCGGTTTGCGTGCAAGGGATGTCCGCGCACGCTAGCAGAAACGGAGATTGATCATGGCGCAACTGCTGCCGCTGCCGCAGAATTTGATCGTATGGGGAGAAAATGTGCTGGCGAGTACGATTTCGGCGTTCCCTGAGCACGGGATCGAGCGTCCGATCGTCTTCTCGGTAGATTTTCTGGATGCGATGCGCCGCGATCTGGTGGAACCGCATCTGGTCGGCAGCGTCGGCAACTATTTGAACTTGCCGGCACACGCCCCCGACATCGCGATCGAGGAAAGCCTCGAACGGATCCGGTCGCTGGGCGCACGCTCGATCATCGCGCACGGCGGCGGATCAGTCCTCGATGCCGCCAAGGCTGCATCGCATCTCCATCACGAACGCACCGGGACCTTTCTGCCTATCGCCGCCCTGCCCACCACCCTCTCGGGATCCGAATTTTCGCACTATTTCGGGATAACCGAGACCAACGGCCCGGTGCGTTTCAAGCGCAGCTACGCCGTCCGGGAAACCGTTCCAACCATCGTCGTCCTCGATCCGTTGCTGCTGCTCGACACCCCGGTCGAGCTTCTGCTTTCATCGGCCATCAAGGGCATGGATCATGCGGTCGAAGGCATGCGAACGGTCGATGTCGATCATCCGCATGCGATCATGGCGGCGAGTGGTCTCAATCAATTTGCCGCCGTTCTCGAAAGATGGCCGCGCGGCTTACCCCCCCGGCTGGCCATCGAGAGCGGCGCAGTGACCCATCGCGATCTGCTGTCGCTGCAACTCGCGGCCTGGCATTGCTATTTTGCTCCCGCTTCCGTCATCTACGGTCTCAGTCACCGCATCGGACACATATTGGGCGGAACCTACGGCCTGCCGCATAGCGTCACCTCGTGCATCACGCTCGCCCCGGTCATCCGGGCGTGCGCCGACCGGTACGGCCCGAAACTCTCGATCTTCGGCGAAAGCAGGATTGCGCCCGCGGCCGCGCAACTCGCGAACCGTATCGAGGGGCTGGTGACCGCGCAGGGCCTCCCCGACAGGGTCGGTCCGCTGGGTCTCGACCGATCGATCCTCCCTGACGTTCACGATCTTCTGGTGCGCTCCTATCCCGCCGAAGTCGCCGATCTCGGCGACGCGGCCGAGGCAAAGCTTACCAGCCTGCTGGACAGCCTGTGGTGACCGAACGGACTTCGGGCTGGCTAGCCAAGACATCGCTCGTCGGCCAGCTCTCTGGGCTCGTCACGGGCGAGGTGACATCGGTCGATCTTGTCACGAAGGCGCTCGTCGACGCGCGAATGTGCCAGACGATATGCAACGCCTTTGCCAGCATCGCGGAAGAACAGGCGCTCGCGGCGGCCCGGTCGAGCGACACAAAGCGCACGCGGCGAGGCAAGGTCGAGGGGTTGCCCATCCTGCTCAAGGACAATATCGATACGCACGACATCGTTACCGCTTATGGGTCGCGGGCCTATCGGAACCATGTTCCTGAGCGCGACGCACCGCTTGTCCGGCGATTGAAGGCCGAAGGGGGTATCATCCTTGGCAAGACGACGACCCATGAATTTGCGTGGGGCGTAACGACGCAGAGCACCGCATTCGGCATCACGAGAAATCCCCACGACCGGTCCCGGATACCCGGCGGATCGAGCGGGGGGCTTGCCGCCGCGATCGCATCGGGGGTGGCAGGCGCCGGCATTGGAAGCGATACGGGGGGATCGGTCCGGATCCCGGCGGCGCTCTGCGGCGTGGTGGGTTTCAAGCCCAGCGCCGGGCTCTGGCCGCTTGAAGGCTTCTTCCCGCTTGCCGCGACGCTCGATCACCCGGGGATCATCGGTGCCAGTGTCGACGATGTAATAGTCCTTGCTTCCGCGTTGGGGCTCGACCTCGCGGAAGATACGGGTGCTCCTCGCGTCGAATATCTCGAGGATCTGCCCGGCGCCCCGCTCGACAGCGAGGTCCGGAACCGGGTCAAGGAGGCGATCGACGCCATCGCGATGTCGCTGCCTGTCCAGCTGTCGAACCTCCGCCCGCTCTTTGCCCATCTCTTTCCGGTTTTTGCAGGCACCGTGCTCGCGGAAGCCGGGATGGTTCATTTTGCCCGTAGCAGCGCAGACACGATCGCATCGCTCTATGACCCGGATACGCAGTCGAGGCTTGAGCGGTCGCGCCTTACATCGCTAGCCGAATATGAAGCCTGCCAGCAGCAGCGGCGATCTTTCGTACAGGCGTTCAAAAAGGAGTTCCGATCCGACTTCCTCATTCTCCCGACCTGCATCTGCACGGCGCCCCGCATCGGCGAAGACGAAATTTCAATCGGGAGCTGGGCGGGAACGGTTCGCGAGGCGCTGATGGCCTATACCTCGCCATTCAACCTGAACGGCTACCCCGCGATCTCACTACCCTTGCCGACGACGGCCGGCTCACTCCCGGCAGGCATTCAGATCGTCGGACGGCCGGGCGGCGACGGGCATTTGCTCCGCTTCGCGGCCACCGTGGAGGCGATACTCGCCTCCCCACGCCGATCAACCTTACCCAGCAAGGAGACCGAATATGGTTAGCCAAATCGTCGAGAACGACGCGTCGGGTTCGACGCCCTACAGTTCCTATGTACAGACCGAGCAGCTCCACAGTCTGCAGGCGCTGGTCAGCGACAGTCCGGTCGAGATGGCCTTCCTTGTCAATGTGCAGATCATGGAGCTCTACTGGGCGCTGACCGTGCACGAGCTGCAAACCGCGCAGGCCAACCTTTGTGCGGACAATGTCGCGGAAGCCAATCGCACGCTGGCGCGGATCGTCTCGCATATGAAGGCGTCCAACGCGACCTGGGGATCGCTATCCTGGATGACGCCGTCCGACCTCCTGCCGATCCTCATGGGCCTTGCCGCAACGCACGGCCGAGATACGGCGCTCCAGGGTTGGACCTATCGGCACATGGTCTATTTGCTCGGTATCAAATCGGCCGAACAGCTCGTCTATTTCGAGCCGCAGCCGATCCGTTACCGGCAGCTCGAAGCCGCCCTCAAGGCTCCAAGCCTCTACGACGAAGTGCTTCGTGCCCTTCGTCGCTCCGGCGCCGACGTTCCCGAGGCGGCTGCCGAGCGCGACTTCGCCATTCCTTATGAGCCTTCGGGGGCAGTCGACCGCGTCTGGCTGGACATCTATTCCCGGGACGACCCTGCGGACCCCTGGCGCGCCCTGGCCGAGAACCTCACCGATATCGCCGTGGAATTCACCAACTGGAAATATCTCCATCTCCTCGCGACGCGGCGCACCTTTGGCCGCCGGCCTGCCTACCACGGCGTCGACGCAGTGGATTGGCTGACGCCGACCATGGAAGAGATTCCGTTTCCCGAGCTTTGGAACGCGCGCAGTTCGGTTGGCGGGATATGAACCCGATCAGCTGAGCAGCAGCTTCATTTCCGGGTCCGCCTTTTGCATGGCTGCAATATAGGCGGGTCGGCTGGATATTCGGCCGAGATAAGCGAGGATGCCCGGATAGGGCGCCAGGTCCATGGGAAGAAAATAGCGCATCGTCGAAAGCGTGAAACCGATCATAACGTCGGCTGCGGTAAACATCTCTCCGGCGAGATAGGGCACGGCGGCCACGCGCTCATCGGTTTGGCGCATGGCGATCGCTGTCCGTTCGGAGATCGCGCGCAGCGTCGGATTGTCCGGCGCTACGCGCGCCCGGTTCATCATCATGACGCGCCCGAGCAAGGCTTGGAGCGTGGCGTTCGAGAAATGATACCAGTAGAGGTAATCGGGAAATTGCGTGTCCGAGACGGACGGCACCAATTTCGCATCCCCGTAGCGCGCCAAAATATAATCGATGATCGCACCGGATTCGGCGAGCACCAGATCGCCGTCGGTGATGACGGGCGCGGCGCCCAGCGGGTGCAATGCCTTATACTCGAGCGGAGCGAGCATCGTGACGGGGTCGCGCTCATATCGTTCGAGGCGGTAGTCGATACCCAGCTCCTCGCAAAGCCACACAATGCGTTCCGATTGCGACTTTCCGAGGTGATGAACCGTCAGCATCAGCGCAACTCCGTTTCGCCATGTTCGCGGTGCCCTGCCCCACGCACACACCGCCGGTCGACATGATAGCCGCGTGTCCGGCCAATGGAACAACCAAAATGGATCAATTCATCGGGAACGGGAACCGCCGGCGCGGCTCCGGAGACAGGCAGCCCGGTCATGCCACCGCAAGCGGTTGCCGGAATGCCCGGCGGCGCGGGTCATTGGCGCGGCACCGGACCTCGGGGTACGATGCCCGACGGATTGATGTTCCGCTGGCTGTTATAATAATGATGTTTGATGTGATGCATGTCGATCGTGGGCGCGATTTCCTCGATCGACGCGATTCTACGCGTATAGGCGCTGAGATGCGGATAATCCTCGATCCGGCGCAGGTTGCACTTGAAATGCCCGTGGTACACCGCGTCGAACCGGATCAAGGTCGTGAACAGGCGGATGTCGGCTTCAGTGAACCGGTCCCCGACCAGCCAGCCCTGCCTGCTTAACCGGTCCTCCAACCAGTCCAGACTTTCGAACAGCGGCCCTACGGCCTCGTCATAGGCCTGCTGGGTCGTAGCAAATCCCGCTCTGTAAACGCCATTGTTGACGGTCGGATAAATACGAGCGTTCAGCGCATCGATTTCCGTACGGAGCTCAGCGGGGTAATAGTCTCCGGATTTGGCGCCGAGGTCGTCAAATGCGTCGTTCAGCATCCGCAGTATTTCGGAAGATTCATTGTTGACGATTGTCCGTGTGTGCTTGTCCCAGAGCACCGGCACGGTCACCTTCCCCGTATAGGTCGGGAGCGCGCGCGTATAGATTTCGTGCAGGAAAGAAGCCCCCTCGGGATCCGGGATCACACCCCCACCGGGTTCGAAGCTCCAACCTCCGTCGAGCATCAGCCAGTTCACGATCGAAATCGGAAGCAGTTCGTCGAGCCCCTTTAGCGCCCTCATAATCAGCACGCGATGCGCCCATGGACAAGCAAGGCTGACATAGAGATGATATCGATCGTCGGCGGCCGCAAAACGGCCGGACACGCGCGTAACCGAATCGCGGAAGAGCGATTCCGATCTGCGGAAAGTGCCATCGCCGACACCATCTCCGCGGGCATCGCAAGACCATCGGCCGCCAACCAGCATTCCCATCTGCCTCTCCCGTCACTCCGGTATCTGCATAGATACTGACACCGCCGCGAGCCGGTCGGGCCCCTTCGGCGCCGCCTCAGTTCGCCACCGCGGCCTCCAGCCGCGCAAGATAGATCGACGGAGGCAGGCTCCGTTCGGACGCACCGATCGCTTCCCGCCGCAAGGAAGGTCGGTCTTTTAGCGCCGCGAAATATCTGGCGACGTTCCGATGATCGTCCCACAGCGATCCAAGACCGAGATAGGCGAGCCTGACGAGGTTCACGCCCCAGAAAATGTCGGCGAGTGTGACGTCGCCCCCATTTGCATAAGGAAGTGAACCGGCAGCGACATCGGCATCAAGATGGTGCAGAAGGTCCGCGGCTCGGCCGCGCGTGGCGCGCTGGAAATCGGGATCGCGCGACACGGCTTTGCCCCCCGTCTCCTTGGCGATCTTCGCGCGATAGGCTCTGACCAGATCGGCATCGTCGGCGTTCTCGGCGATCATTTTTTCAAGCACCATGACTTTGAGGTCATAGACCGTCCCCATCATGTCCTTCATCTCGTCGGGGCGCAGGTCGGTATCGGGATGGAATCCATAAAGAAGCGCACCATTCGGAATCTTGTCGACGATCGACATCTGCCGCAGCACTTCGGTCAGTGCTGCGGTTCCCGTTGGCAAGAGGTTGCCGGCGGCACCCTGCACTTCTGAAAGATACAAGCAGATGCGCTTGGAATCTGCGATCACGAGGCCCGCCTCATAGTCGATCAGGAGAGGCACGACGCAAGGATCGAAGCCTTCCGACGCGACGGAGGTTACGCCGCTATAACCGCTCACCAATTTCCCGCCGGCGTCGCCGGCGCCCAGCATTCTCAGGCGCACATAGGACGGGTCGTAATGTTCGGCCGGAATCAGGCGCGAGCCGTCCATATGCGAGAGGATGAGCATGTCGTTCGAACGATAGGAAAGGCCGGTCTCGAACAGGACGGCACGGACTTTTTGCGAGCAAAGCGAACTCGCGGCGTGGAAGAGCTCGAACCGGGGCTGGCGATCGTCGCCGACAAGCGTGATCCGTTCGGGATCCACGATATTCGATCGCGCTGCCGCCACCATGTCAGCCAGCAGGAATTCGTTTTCCACCGTTGTCTCCACTTCCATCATCTGACGGACACAAGCCGGATCGCCGGACCGAAACTCGTCTTCAACGCTGCCGATCGCAGGATATGTTCGCCAGTTCCCGGCGACCACGTCAGCGATATGGATGCCCGTCCCGCTTGAATAGACGCAACTATTCGGACGCTAGGTTCGAAACCCTTGGACGACGCGACAGCGACGCATTCGGACGCGGCGCGATCGATGGACGCCTTCGCCCCGTTGCAAACGCGTGGCGCACCGCCCCACCCGCTCCTTTCGTCCATGTGACACCGCGAGGACCGGACCGGCGCCAATGCCGGTCCGGTCACACGTCAAAATCGGACGCGGGCCGACAATGTGATCGTCCTGAGCGCGTTCGGGCTCGCAACATGCGCTCCATAATATATCGAGAAGCGCGCGTCGGGCGGCGGGCTGGCGAAATCTTCCGAAACCGCATTGGTGATATTCTTGGCAACGAGATCAATGCCCCACCGCTCGTCGGAAGACTCGATCCCGATGGACGCGTCATATGTCGTCAGCGCCTTGGAAAACTGCTGCTCCTGCCGGGTATTATACATGGAGTTGCGATGCCGTACGCTGCCGCCCAGCCGCAAATTGACGTCCGAGTTTATCGGAATATCGAAATCGATCCCGGCATTGTATATCAGTTTCGGCGCCTGGGTCCGCCGATAGCGCGCAAATATGGGGTTGCCGTCGGCATCGACCGCGGGGTTCCCCGCCGCATCGAATGGCTGGATCACGGCCGTCGCATCAGCATAGGTCGCGCCGGCGTTGAATTGGATATGCGGCGTCAACTGGAAAGCCGTATCCATCTCGAAGCCTTTGCTCCTCGATGGACCGTTAAAGGTTAGGAACCCTAGGGGGCCACCGGTGAACACCGTGTCCTGAAAATTCTTTATCTTTGTCAGGAAGGCCGTCAGATTCAGGCGCAGGCGCCGATCGAGGAGCGTTGTCTTGAAGCCGGCTTCGTAGCTCGTCGTGAATTCGTCCTTGATGGCCGCGCCGGACGCGACGAGAGCGGCTGGGACCTTCCCGCCGACCAGGACGCTGGGATCGGCCACCACGCTGATCGTGTTGGTTTCGACGAAACCGCCCGATTTGCTGCCATGCCCGTAAGATATATAGGCCATGACATTCTGGTCGATGTCATATTGCAGACTGACATTGCCGTCGAAAAAATCGGAGTTATGGTTGAGGGCCGTGGGATCGAACGGCGGATTGACGATGGTGTTCCATGCCGTCAGCGGCCCGAAATTCGTGCGACCGAACACGACGTCCTTCGCCTCGCGCGTGTAACGGAGTCCGCCGGCCAAGCGCAACGTGTCCAATATGTGCCATGTGCCCGAGGCGAATGCTGAATAGGTCTTGGAGTCCTGAACGAAGTTGTTGGTGAAGGGGCCGTTGAAGAACTGTCCTGGAGGGACCGGAAAACCGCTTCCCGGCGGCGGCAGGCCGGGAACTGCCCAAAGCTGATCCTCCTGCGAATTCCAGTGGCTGTCGAGATAGTAAAGGCCCGCCATATATTCGAGCGCGTCGCCGGTGGGCGATTGGATACGCAGTTCCTGAGAAAGCTGCGAATATTTCTCGTTACGCACAAAGTTGATCGCGTCGTCCTTGTTAAAATCGAGATCGTCAAGATTGTAGAGATTGTAGGCGACGTAGGATGTCTGCGAAACGAGCGTATGGTCGCCTAATTCGAGTTCGGCTTTCAGGCTTGCAATGTGCGACCTGGTCCGATGGTAGGCATCGCCGTTCTTCGTCATGCTGGTATAATGGAGTAAGGGCCCGCGGAGCGTCCCCGGTCCATATTCCGGGGGGATATTGCCGACGAGATGATAGCTGGCGCCGATCTGGATATTATTCGAATATTGGTAGGATCCCGTCAGCTTGAGCGTGTTCGTGACCTCGGCCCGCAACGTCGCGCGCAGTCCGAAGTCCTTGTGCTGCGGGCCCTGATGACCATTGATGGCGTTCCGAACCCATCCGTCTAGATCATTATAATGAGCCGCCACACGAACGCCGACATTATCGTTGAGCGGCACATTCGCGACCCCGTCGAACGTATATCCGCCCCGTTCCAGTTCGTATGCCGCACGCGCTTCGAAACCGAGATCCTGGGTTGGCTGGCGCGACACGATGCTGATCGCGCCGATGCTCGCATTCTTTCCCAGCAGCGTCGATTGCGTACCCTTTATGAACTCGATGCGATCGGTATCGAAAAAGGACGTCGAGTAGAGCCGCCCCTTTCCGAGAAAGACACCGTCGGTGAAGACCGCGACAGATTGCTCGAACGCTTGCGGCCTGGCTGACGATCCAAGTCCGCGAATTGTCAGCGCCAAACCGTCATCGGGAGCTCGCGAGAAGACCATGCCGGGGACAAGGTCGGCAACCTGGAAGAGATCCTTGATGCCCTCTTGCGCTATCTGGTCCCCTCCGACCGCGAGCACGGTAACCGGGATATCCTGGATCGACTCACTGCGTTTTTGCGCTGTCACGACGATATCGGTTAGGCCCGATGTCTCGGTCTCAGCGATATTCGCGATCGGTGCTTGCGGCGCGACGTCCTGCGCGGCCGCGGCATTACAAATTCCGAGAGTCCCCAGTGCAGTGGTCCAATACAGCCAACGTCCGTTTTGCATATCTTCACCCCCTTGTGAAAGAGCGCAATATATTGCACTCGAAAATAAAAAATGCTCCGCCCGCAAATTTAATATTGTTTTTTATTGCCGTAATTATTTTCAGAGAATGCTAAATTGTGACCGTAATACATAATAATGCACGGATTATTGCTTCAGATTTTTTCAAATCTGATTTCAATTTATTGAATATACGCGCCTGACGAGCGCCGATTTGGTCACCTTAGTCGGGATGTCGAAAGAGGAAAGACAGCCATTTCGGAACCCATCGTTCACCAATCTAGACGATCGAATGCGAACTGAGGGCAGCCGGCCGCCGCTCGTTATAGCTGTACCGGTCGCCAAAAGGACCACAGCGACGCCGCCAGCGAGGCGCTCGCGACCAATGACCCGGACGTTTTCCGCGCGCGCGTGAAAACAAAAAAGGCGACGCACGACTTGCGGGACGAGGCTTTCTGAAAAGCCCGCAGGTGGATGCAACGTGACCGTATCGAACGCCCGTTCAGTCGGGCTCATGCCTCGAAGGCGCTATCCAAGTCCGGCGCGCCGTATCGGTCAACCGCGCCGACGCCGTCTGCGACCAGGGATATATCGGACTAGCCTATCGCCTTTTCGATCGCAGCCAGCAGACCATCTGGATCCACCGGCTTCGCAAAAAAGGCCACCGCCCCTCCCTTTTCGGCCTGTTCACGGACGGTATTGGTTGGATAAGCCGTCACGAGGATCAACGGCAGGTTCCAGCCACGACGCGCAATTTCGGCCTGCAGTTCAAGTCCCGTCATCCCAGGCATATGAAGGTCGGTTACGACACAGGCCAGCGCGCCTTCCATGCCCGCCGCCAGCATCGCTTCTGCGCTGGCGAAAGAATGAGGGATCATCCTTGCTGATCGGAGCAAGCTGTCGAGACTACCGCGAACGTCGGGGTCGTCATCGACAATCGCAATGGCGGGAAAAACGGACACGAACCTTGTTACTCCGACGAAATCATGGCGCGGCGACGAGAATGCGACCCCTGACTAGGCCCCCGACAAGAGCCTCGCCATCATACTCACATATTAAACCGGTGGATGCTGTCATCGCGAATGCCCAATTGCTCGGCCATGCGCACCAGGTCCGCGAGCGACTGGGCCTCCATTTTTTTCATCACATTGCCCCGGTGAATCTTCACAGTGATTTCGGACAATTCCAGACGGGCCGCGATCTGCTTGTTCATCAGACCCGTGACGACTAGGCTCATCACTTCGGCTTCGCGCGGGCTCAATCTCAAAAAATCCTGCTTCAGTTTCGCGGTCGCGGTGCACATTGCGAGATATTCACGGCTCTTTGCGATCCCCTTGGCAACGGCATCGAGCAGTTGCTCGTCACTGAATGGCTTGGGAAGAAAGTCAATCGCACCCGCCCTCATGCCCCGTACCGTCATAGGGATGTCTCCGTGGCCGGTGATAAGAATGACGGGGATCTTTCGGCCTTCCGCCACCAGCCAATCCTGAAAGTCGAGCCCGCTTTCACCCTTGAGGCGGATATCGAGAATGAGACAGGATGGAATGTCGGCCGCAGCGACCTCGCGGAATGCATGGGTCGTGTCATGGAGCGCGACGTCGAAGCCTGCCGAGCGCAACAGGCTGCCCAGCGCGCCCCGCATGCCTTCATCGTCGTCAATCACGTTGACCAATGCGTCATTCGCCATGCCCGACCTCCTGCGCGGCGACCGGCAACCTGAATCGGAAGGTCGCACCCTCATCGTCATTGTTGACCGCGGACAGCGAGCCGCCATGCTGTTCGATGATCGAGCGGCAAATCGATAGCCCCATCCCGAGTCCGGCCTTTTTTGTCGTGAAAAATGGGGCGAAAAGGCTTTCAGGATCAGTCCTGATGCCGGTGCCGCAATCGCGCACGGCAATCATGACATCGTCCTCGTCCTGCGACGCATCGACGCACAGTTCGCGTTGATGGAGCGGGGTTTCCGCCATCGCTTGTTCAGCATTGAGCATCAGATTCATCAACACCTGCTGGATTTGCACTCGGTCGCCCGCGACCGGCGGCAATCCTTCCGGAATGCTCACGTGGATCGCGACTCCGTGGGTCTGCAGATCGCGCCGGAGAAGCGCCACTGTCTCATCGATCAACGGCGCGAGCCGGATCACGCCACGCTCAGGATCGGCCTTACGCGCCATATCGCGAATGCGTGCGATCACGTCCGCTGCCCGCGTGCCATTGGCCGCTATCTGGTCGAGGCAATCGGACACCTCGGCTGCGTCGGGCGCTTCGCGTGCAAGCCATCGCTTACCCGATTTCGCATAGGTCACGACGGCCGAAAGCGGCTGGTTGACCTCGTGCGCTATCGTCGCCGCGAGTTGCCCCAAGGTAGTCAATCGCGACACATGGGTAAGTTCTGCCTGCGACTGCGCAAGCCGCGCCTGCGCGCGATTCCGTTCGGTGACGTCCAGCGCCATGACGAGGACACGGCGCCAATCGCCGTCGCCCGTCGGCAAGGTCACACGAACGACGACGTCGACCACCTCGCCGGTCGACGACAGGAACTGTGTCTCTTCCTCGATCGCCAAGTCTCCTCGGGCTAGCGCGGCCACGATCGTCGCGAATGTCGCTTCTGCGGCCGGCGTATAGTGAGCCGCCAAGCTCTTCCCGACAAGCGAGGCGCGGTCGGGCCAGCCAAAGAGGCGCGCGGTCGCATCATTGGCATCGCGGACGATGGTCGACACCTTCATTCTGTCGAGGCGCGATGCGTCAAGCGCGCCTCTGCGAAGCACCGCCTCGCGGGCATCAGACCAGTCGCTTTCCCAAATCGGCAGCCCGGCGGCATTAAAGATAGTCCGGTAACGCGCCTCCGACCGTCGCCGTTCTTCGTTCGCTGCGTGATGCCGTACGCAAAGCATTGTCGTCACCGCGATCGCGACGAGGCTAACGCCGAGCCTGATCGCGGCCGATCCTGGCGGGTCGTTCCAATGGCTGATGTAGTAGCCGCCGAAGGCGAGACCGGCCGACAGCAGCCCTGCCGCGAGCATCAGCGTCCGGTTGTGCCCGCGAGAGACGAGCAACACCACGATGGTATAGAGGACCGCGACGGCACCCTGTAGCGGCGTCAGAACATCGAGTGCGAAGATGCCTAGCACCAGACCAAGCGCCGACGCCGCGTACAATCGTTTCGAGAGCTGCAGGCTTTCAGTATCCCCGCGCATCAACCCCTCCCGCAGCCGCGCCGGTGTATAGCGCCGAAGCGGATATAGGCTGGCCGAGCAGCGATGAAAGCGAAACGGCAACGACCCGAATCCCTTACGCCCGCCCGGTCGACAAGGTAAATCGTGTTCCCGGAACACCGTCGTGCCATGCGTGCTGCGCCCCCAGTTTTCGTGCCATCATGTTGATGAGCCGGGTGCCGAAACCACTGCCCGCGGCCGGCGAACCGTGCGAAAATCCGCGCCCCTTGTCCGAGACTTCGAGAGAATATCCTCCGGGCTGCCGCTCGCGCAACACAATTCGGACCGGTGCGGGCGCGCCCGGCTCATATGCATATTTGCGCGCGTTGCCGACAAGTTCGGATACGATTATGCCGACCGCGCTTGCTTCGTCGGCAGATACCGAGACCGGCGCCGGGTCAACCGAGATGGTCCGCGAGACATCGAAGCCGCCTCCCGAATGGTCAAGATCCTGCGCGAGATCGGACAGATAGACGCCAAGGTCGACCGTATTTTTATCGCCCGTGCTGTAAAGTTGCCGGTGCACGCTGGCGATCGCACCGATCCGGTTGATCATAAGGTCGATCATCCCCCGCGCCTCGGGATCGGTAATCCGCCGCGCCTCGATGGACATGAGCGTAACCAGCAGTTGAAGATTGTTCGTTATCCGATGATTGGCCTCATCAAGGCGGCTCGGATCGTAAGAGACGGGCGCGTATACTTTTGATGAAACGTCGATTTTTGCGGCGCAGCCAGATGTGGGCATCGAGATATCCTTTCCGGTTCGCAGCCTCGGCTGCCTCACCGGCCGATCTCAGATCGACGCAAATTGGGCCATCATACGCAAGTTTAATAGCGTTCAGGCGAACGCTGGCCGGGAAACAATCCCCAATCAAAGACCAAGGAGGGCTTGGAAGGGAATTGCTGAGGCCAGCAAGCCGGGATTTCAGGGCGGACAGTGGTCGAAAGTGGATCGATAAATGGCGTGGTGCCTTACCGACGTTTGGCACTAGCGCCCTGTCCCACGTCACAGAGCAACAGTTGCGGCGCCGAAGGGCGACGACCATCGACGCAGAGGCTTCCATCCGTCTGCGCCTCAAGGTCAGTCGCCCGTCCCCGATCAGATACCAAGGGCCTTTGCGACGCCCGCCCCATAAGCCGGATCGGCGCGGGTGCAATTTTCGATATGACGCCGCTTTACCTCCTCACGCGCGTCGCCCATCGCGCGCGCGGTGTTGTCGAACAGAATTTGCTTTTGCTCGGGCGACATCAGGCGGAACAGGTTACCCGGCTGCTCATAATGATCGTCGTCGACGCGGTGGTCCCAATGCGCTGCGGGGCCTTCGAGTGCGAGCGTCGGCTCGGCGAGCGCCGGGTCGTCGCCTATCCATTCTCCCCGGCTGTTCGGCCAATAGCTCGTCGTACCCCCGAGATTACCGTCAGTGCGCATCGCGCCGTCGCGGTGATAGCTGTGATAGGGGCATCGCGGCGCATTGACCGGGATATGGTTATGATTGACGCCGAGGCGGTAGCGCGCGGCGTCAGGATAGGAAAAGAGCCGTGCCTGTAGCATCTTGTCGGGCGAAAAGCCGATGCCGGGCACGATATTCGACGGCGAAAAGGCGGCCTGTTCAACCTCGGCGAAGAAATTGTCCGGATAACGATTGAGTTCCATCTCACCGACCTCGATGAGCGGATAGTCGCCCTTGGGCCACACCTTGGTCAGGTCGAAGGGGTTGTGTTTGTGGCTGCGCGCCTGTTCCTCGGTCATTACCTGGATGGAGAGCGTCCATTTTGGGAAATTGCCACTGTCGATCGCATCCAAAAGGTCGCGGCCATGGCTTTCGCGGTCGCCGGCGATCAGCGCCGCCGATTCAGCGTCGCTCAGATTGTCGATGCCCTGTTGGGTGCGGAAATGGAATTTGACCCACACGCGTTCGCCCGCGGCGTTGACCATTGAGTAGGTGTGACTGCCGAAGCCGTGCATGTGCCGAAAGCTTTTCGGAATGCCGCGGTCGGACATAACGATGGTCACCTGGTGCAGCGCCTCCGGCAGCAAGGTCCAGAAATCCCAATTACTATCGGCCGAGCGCAGCCCGGTGCGCGGGTCGCGTTTCACGACATGGTTAAGATCCGGAAAGCGCAGCGGATCGCGGAAGAAGAAGACCGGTGTGTTGTTCCCAACCAAGTCCCAATTGCCTTCCTCGGTATAAAATTTGATCGCGAAGCCGCGAATGTCGCGCTCGGCATCGGCGGCGCCGCGTTCGCCTGCGACAGTGGAAAAGCGCATGAAGAGGTCAGTCTTCTTGCCCATTGAGAAGATTTTCGCCTTGGTATAGCGGCTGATGTCGTGGGTGACCGTGAAGCTGCCATAAGCACCCCAGCCCTTGGCATGCATCCGTCGTTCGGGGATCACCTCGCGGTCGAAATGCGCGAGCTTCTCGATCAGCCAGATGTCGTCGAGCAACGCGGGGCCGCGCGGTCCGGCGGTCTTGATGTTGAGATTGTCGACGACGGGCGCGCCGTTGGCGAGCGTCATTCGGCGGTTGGGGTCAGTCATGATCTTCTCCTGCGAGGGTGGGAGCGAGCGCTCCGCCGGAAATCGCCGAACGAACCGTCACGGCGGTTGGCGGAATGTTTGGAAGGCTGAAACCACGTATCGGCGGTCCGGAAATCCGGCCGGGCGAGCACGAGCCAGAGGAAACATATGACCGGCGATCGATGATGACTTCCTTGAGACATGTCATGTGCGATTTCCCATACGAGCGAGCGGCTTCCCCCCGTGCTTCGACATGGGCTGCCGGACAAATGCCTATTGCCAGCCGGCCGGGAGCTTTGGGATCATCCGAAGGGCCGGAGCGACCTATTCCATAGTCGCAATCAAATGAGGCTTCGGAGGCGGTAGGGTAGGCTTACCGGCTTGCCCGGGCAGGGTGACCGGGTCATTTTCGGCCATGATGGCAACGACTTGGTGCTATCAGCTCTGCAAATCTCGCACCTTATGCCGGCGGCAGAATTCCTTGATTACGGCCATGACTTGCCGCCGCGCGGCGACCTCCACAAGGAGCGCTCATGCCAAAGATCCAGCAACCTCTCAATTCGGGTTTCACCGCCTTCGCGACCGCCGAAGAGGTGGTGGAAGGCATCGACCTCTCGGGAAAAACAGCGATCGTTACGGGTGGATATTCGGGTCTCGGACTCGAGAGCGCCAAACGGCTTTCGAACGCTGGTGCCTGCGTGATCGTGCCCGCCAGGGATGTTTCGAAGGCCCGCGCGCATACCGCCGACGTACCGCGTGTCACCGTCCTGCCGATGGACCTGCTGGATCGCGCCTCGGTCGACCGGTTCGCCCTGGATTTTCTCCTTTCGGGTACGCCGCTCGACATTCTGATCAACAGCGCCGGGATCATGAATCCACCCTTGTTTCGGGACGCCGACGGGAATGAAGGGCAGTTCGCCGTCAATCATCTGGGCCATTTCCGACTGGTCCAGAAATTGCTCCCGGCGCTCGAGAAATCGAGCAATGCCCGCGTCGTTTCGACCTCGTCCCGCGCTCATTTTTCTAGCCCGGTGAACTTTGAGGATCCGGCCTTTCGTGACCGTCCTTACGATCCGATCATAGCATATGGCCAGTCGAAAACCGCCAACGCCCTGTTCGCCGTCGCGCTGGACGCGCGCTATAAAGATCGCGGAATCAGGGCCTTCTCGCTGCACCCTGGCGCCATCCTGACCGGCCTCATGCGCAACGCGCCGCGCGAAGTTCTCCAACGCCACAACATCATGGACGCGAGCGGCGCCGCGATCATCGACCCGCTGAACGACCGCAAGAGCGTGGAGCAAGGCGCCGCGACCCAAATCTGGTGCGCTGTCAGTGCGCAACTCGACGGCCTTGGCGGCATCTATTGCGAAGATTGCGATATTGCTCCCGTCGCCGAAGAGGGCGCCACGCGAGGCGTCCAGCGATGGGCTAGCGATCCCGAACTTGCGGACCGTCTCTGGTCTCTCAGCGAAGAGCTGGTAGGCTGAAGGTCTGGGGGGGCGCCGTGCGGGAACTATCGGCGGGAGGGTCCCCCGGTTTCGCTCGGGACTGACGGGCGGAGGGCAGTGTCGGTGTTGCCGTGGTGCCCATCTCCTCATGGCTCTCCATTCGTCGACCTCGCCTCGCCGATCGACCCTGCGTCCATTTTCTTCATCACGCTGAGCACCGCGCAGATCGCTCGTGGGATCGCGCTCCGCGCGCGCCTCAGCGAAATCGACCTTTCGCCGAGGCAACCGGTCGATTCCCAGCGCCAGCAAGCGCCGTTCCTTATCGCGCTTCCCTCTCGCATCCGCGAGACCGAGGGCCGGCCACTGTCCAAGTGACGGCGTTTTTCCGCTTGCCGAGCCAGCTGTAGTTGAGGCGCCAGAGCTTCGAGCCGTTCGGCCTGACGAAGAGGTGCAAACCGTCACCGTCAAACATCTTGTAAGCGCGCTCACGGGGTTCTGCGTTCGCGATCGTCGGGGCAAAGCGACTGTTCATAGGGGTATCGAAGAGGCGAAAACGATACCCGGCGAGATACCCTATTTATTCCCGACTGGGCCGTATCCGCCCGGATTTGACCGGACGGCTATAGCACAAAAATGGCTGAAATCTCCCGTTTTCTGGACATCCTCGGACGCCCCCGGAAGAACAAATGGTGCCAGAAGAGGAACTGAACTGGGCATCAAAGCGGCGGAAATCCGATGCAATCAACAACGAGATACCGCTGAAACCATCATAGAAACCATCACACAATTTGGCAAGGGCTGGACGACAGGGCAATCGCTTCAGATGAACGGACTGGTGTTGATTGAAGTGTTATGATTCAGACGATGCTCCATATCCTGGGAGCCATTGATGTCTGGATTGCCATCGTCGCGTTCGATACTCGATCATTTTTCTGCGCTTCGTGATCACCGGGAGCAGTGGCGGGTTCTGTATCCGCTTCGCGAGGTCTTGCTTTTAGTGCTTTGCGCGACGCTTTCGGGGATGGAAGATTTTGTCGAGATCAGGCTGTGGGGACAGCACCGGCTCGATTTTCTGACCGTTTTCTGCCGTTTGCGCACGGGATACCAGCCCATGACACCCTTAATGATGTCATTAACGGGCTTGATCCCGAGCTGTTCAAAACCTGCTTTGCGACCTGGGTCGAGGCGCTGCGCGACGAGGCACCCGATATCATCGCGATTGACGGCAAGACGTCGCGGCGTAGTCACGCGAGGAGCAAAGGCCGCGCGCCGCTGCACATGGTTTCAGCCTGGGCGTCGCGCCAGCGGCTGGTGCTGGGTCAGGAAGCGGTAGACGCAAAATCCAACGAGATCACCGCGATCCCGTTGCTGCTCGAACGGCTGGAACTGACCGGTGCGCTCGTCACCATCGATGCGATCGGAACACAGGCCGCGATTGCCGAGACCATCGTGGCGCGCGGCGGAGATTATTTGCTCGCGCTGAAGGGCAACCGTCCGGCGCTGTTTGCCGATGTCGTGGCGTTCTTTGCCGATCCGCCCACCGATATGACCCTGTCGGCGCACACGACAACCGACGCCGATCATGGCCGCATCGAAGAACGCCGCCACAGCGTCTGTCACAACACTCAATGGCTGTTTTCCGATCGTCGCTATCCTGATGAACCCCATTTTCCCCATCTCGCGATGATCGCCATGGTCGAAAACCACGTCGAACGGGAGGGCCGCAAAAGCTCGGAACGGCGCTATTACCTCTCTTCTGTCAAACTCGATGCCCAAGCCTTCGCCGCCGCAGTCCGCGCCCATTGGGGCATCGAAAACCGGCTCCACTGGGTGCTCGACGTCGTCTTCCACGACGACCTCACAAGACTGCGAACCGGATCAGGACCCCAGAATATGGCTGTCGTCAAACACATCGCCATGAACCTGGTGCGAAATCCAAACGACAAACACAGCCTCAAAGTCCGCAGAAAACGTGCCAATCTCGACCCGGATTACCTCGAAACACTCGTCACTCAACGACAACCGTTAATCTGAAGCGATTCCCCTGGGCTGGACGATATCGGAAGCCGATCTTTGGTTGCCAATTCGCTCGCGATCGCAGTCGCAGCTTTTCAAGTGTGGATCAGTGTTGGAGCGCGCCCCTCCTCTTTCACGATCTATCATTTTGAATTATCGTAAAAAGGTGGTTTTGACCGGGGTCCCGATAGGCGCCGCCCGGGACCCCGACACGCGCCAGTATAGGCATAACAATCAACGCCTATGCTTTCGTGAAGCGTGGCATCACTCTGACGCTGATCGACAATTCTCCGTCTCGAAGACCGCAGCATCCGAGCATTGTCGCTGGCCGCGAATTTGCTCAGTCTTCGATCGGAAGGGTCGTGCCTCTGCTCAAGGTTTTTGCACAATCTGACGCTGTGTCGGCTGATGGATCGGAAGCCTGAGGTGCGACAAGCGTGTCGGGAATGACGATTTCGGGCTGGCCTGCCCGATCGCGACCCTTGCCGCGCAACACGTCAATTTCCCGCTGCCGCATCTCAAGATACAAGCTGCGCGTCTCCACATAGGGATCAGCGCTTTCCTCTTGCAAACGCTCGATTTCCGCGTCCCGCGCGACACGATCGTTCAGCCTGTTGATGACGGTCGTCGGGACAGCATAGGCGGTCTGGTTGAAAGGCTTGCCAACGGAAACGGGCAAGACGAGCAGGTCGATGCCATCGCCGACCATATCGCGCAATGTCGTGGGCCCCACCAGCGGAAGGAAGAAATAGGGCCCGGGCTCCACCCCATAGAAGCCAAGCGTGTTTGCGAAGCCGTTGGATCGATAGGGCAGATTGATGGGCGCCTTTTTGGCGACGTCGAAAACACCCGCGGCGCCGATCGTCGAGTTGATCGCGAAGCGGCCGACCGTTTCCAAAGCCTTTCCTATCTTGAACTGGAGCAGGAAGTTCACAAAATTTATCGGCTCACTGAGATTGCGCAAGGCGTTGCCAAGACCATCACGGATCGGCTTCGGAACGCCCCCCTCATATCCCTTGGCGATCGGCCCAACGAGCGCCTTGTCGACCGACTGAGCCACCTGGAAGGCCTCAATATTCACATTCTGGAGTGGGTCGCCCGGCGGCGCTTCGCCCCGCGCGATTACGATAATCTCGTCCGGCGATGCTTCAGAGGTATTTCCAGGCTCCGCCGGCACATCGATCGATTGTCCCGCTTCCACCGGCCTTTCGCCGATCATGATAGGGGGCTGCACTTCGCCCTGTGAATCCACAATCATCGGACATGGTTCGGCAGAAGCTGCCTGAGCTTGAGCTGTCCGGACCAATGGCTCATTCTGGTGAACAACGCCTATTTCTTCGGGCTGCGTTCCGATCAGAAGGAAAGCGGCAGCACTGGTTACGACGCTCATTTTGCGGTTATCTCCGATATATCGAACATCTTTGGCGTCCAATCTTCTGCCAACGTCTTTAGGCTGGATACGCCCTGGTCAGCGGGAAATCAGTAGCGGAACCCGCGCGCTCGACAGCAGCGATCGAGTGACACCGCCGAAGAGTATCTCGGTGGTGCGCGGGTGGCTGTAAGCCCCGATCACGAGCAGGTTTGCGTCGCGTTCCGCCGCCTGGTCGAGGATCACATCCGCCACCGGTGCGCCCTCGGACGTGATGTTGGCGATCTCGACACGTGCGCCGTGTCTGGACAAATGTTCAAGGAGATTGGCACCAGGCTCTGTTCCAAAACGTTCGGGGTTCCGGCCGCTGTCGATGGTGAGTATCGTCACGTTGGACGCGGAATTGATGAACGGAATTGCGTCGTTCACCGCCCGCCGCGCTTCTCGGCTGCGATTCCATGCGATCAGCACATTTTCGCCGATCGTCTCACCGCCCCATCCCGCAGGGATCATCAGCACGGGAATTCCGGTGGCCAGCAACAGTCGCTCGGCCGACCAGCCTGACGGGAGGTCTGCCGGTTTGGGATGCGCCGCGACGATGAGATCGCAGTGCAGCGCCCGCAACATGCTTTCGTCGCGCAGGTCATCGCGCCACACGATCCGGAATTCGGAGCCGATGCCATATTCGCGGGCCAGCTCTCCAAAATGGCGGGCGGCGGCAATAATTTTCTGTTCGTCGGCAAGCCGTTGCCGCGTCAGCACGTCTCGAATCGCCGCAGTGCCCCTTGCATAGGTTTCGGTGGGATGCGCGTTTTCGTGGGACACGCCATAGACGCCCACCAGATGCGCATTATGACGTTGCGCGATCGCAGCCGCACGGCGACCTATGTGCTCGCCCTCAGGCGTGGCGTCGAGGAAAACGGCGATATCTCTCCAGATAGGCAACAAGGGTTACGATCCTCCAGTTTACGGTTGTCCTCTATCAGATCAGCGGCGTCCTGGCCGAACTGCAGACCAAGACACCGAAAGGCTTCAAGACGGGGATTTGAGAGAGGTTGAAGGTTTGCTTGCGCGGTCCATCGGCAAAAACGCCGATAAGTCGCCTGATCCAGGTTGATCCAGAGGGCAGAGGTCCATAACCGGCAGCCGCATCATGCATGCCGATCCAAATCGCGCGACGCTCCAACAGGGAGAGTGAAATCCCGCGGTCGGCTAGCCCGCCTGCGGGGCCATCGACTGACGGGCTAGCAGACAGGAGGTAGGCCTCACAGGAACCTTCGCCTGCCAAGGACAATGGCTGCAAGAACAATCGGCGAGCAGATTCATCCTGAGCACGCGACGCATTCGGAAGCTGGCCGAAGGCTCCTTCCACTTCACACCCTCCCTCATTTCTCGTTGGAATGAGCCCTCACTCCAACATCGAACGAGTAAACCTGCCAGGAAAGGCAGTCAAGACAGCCCATCGCCCCATCTCTCATTTCAGTCAGCCGTCGGCACGCAATACTCGACGATGTGAAGTGATATGCAGCCGTTCCTGGTACCCTCCTTCTGAAGCGGTGCGTGCAGCATCCGGCTACCATTGCGTGAAGCGGAGGTTGTGTTGGCGCAGGGCGCCATGACCGCGGAGGCGCGTCGGCGGATCGCGACGGTCGTACCCGGCGGCCTGAGTTAATGGGCAGGCCAAATGCGTTTGCTAAAGCAACTATTGCTGATTGAATAAATCGCCGAGAGTGCTAATGCTCGCGCCATGTCAGTAACCTCTGGTAGCCCCGCTGCGACCGCGCTGTTCGCACTCACCGACACTCTGCAGCCGATCAGGCGCTCCTGGGTGCAGGCGGTCATGACGGTCCTTGCGGAGTTCGGCCTGCCCAGTTCGCTTACCGCCGCCGTCATCCTGGCTTCGCGCAGCGGCGACGCGGGAATCAGGCAAAATGTCCTCGCCGAGGAAGTGGGCGTTAATCCCGGCGCAATGGTGCGGATTCTCGACCAGGCGGAAGCGGCAGGCCTGCTTGAGCGACGTGCGTCGGCCGAGGATCGGCGCGTTAATACCGTTCACATTCTTCCCAAGGGGCAGTGTCTTGCTGAAAAGATGGAAGCGGCTGTCGCAGATCTGCGCGAGGCGCTTCTCGGCGATCTGCCGGTCGAGGACATAGAGACCGCGACGCGCGTCCTGCGACTGTTCGAGGGACGGATCGGCGCGTTCCTGCAGGCGGAGCGCGTCAACCGGTGAAAGTCACGTCCGATCAGATACTGTTCTCGGTCAAGCTGTTCATCGCGGCGATGCTGGCCTTCGCGGTAGCGGTCCGGATCGGGCTCCCGCAGCCCTATTGGGCGCTTGTCACCTGCTGCGTGCTGATGAACCCGGCCACAGGCGCGATCCGCTCCAAGGCGGTCTATCGCGTCGCCGGCACCCTGGGCGCCGGCATCGTGACACTCGGCATGGTGGCCATTTTCGCCAGCGTCCCGCTCCTACTGATCATCTCGTCGGGTATCGTTGCGACGATCGCCTTTGGCGTATCATTCCTCGATCGGACCCCGCGGGCTTATGGGTTCCAGCTCTTCGCGGTGACACTGATGCTGGTCGCCGTTGCCGGCGTGGACCATCCCGAGACGATGTTCGACACCGTTGTCGCACGCGTTACCGAGATCAGTCTCGGCGTGCTCGCGACCACATTTGTCGACAGCGTCATTGCTCCTCGATCACTTGGCGGCTTGATGCGCTCAAACCTGCGCCGCTGGCTGCCCGACATGGAACGCTGGGCGAATGATGTACTAGATGGCCGCGAAACGGGTGCACAGGAAGAACATGACCGTTTGAAGATTCTTTCGGACGTCACCGCCCTGTCGCAGATGGTGGCCTGGTTGCGCTACGATCCGACCGTCGACCGCGGCGAACTGCGCCACGTCCTCGCCATTCAACAGCGTTTGCTGAGCATGGTGCCGCTCCTTTCCGCGATCGCCGCTCGCATAGCGGGACTGACTCAGGCGGACCGCGCCGCGCTTGCACCATATCTTGCCGAGGCGCGCGATACTTTCCGAACCGGAGCAATGCCTTCCGCGCGCCCGGCCGATGACGTGCGCAGCCTTCCGCTCGAGGTCGGACGTGAACGACCCTGGCAGCAGCTGGTCCATGATGACCTCGCCGACATGCTCATGGATCTCTTAACGCTCTGGAGCGAGATCTGCCGAATCGACAGGGCGCTTGAGGGCAGGGCCGTGCTCGATCGGGAGCTTGCGGGCCAGGTTCGGCGGACGGCAGCATTCCCCCTGGCGTCCGATGTCGATCATGCAGCGCGCTCAGCCGCCGGCATTTTCGTAGCCTATATTCTGCTCTGCGGCCTGTGGCTGGCCACCGGATGGCACCAGGGGCCTAATGCGGTGCTGATGGGAACCGTCGCGGTGGCCTTCTTCGGAGGGGGCGATGAACCGGGCAAGGCCATAGCCGCGTTCGGCCGCTTTGCGGTCCTTTCACTCTTCCTTGCCGCCATTCTCGCCTATGGACTGCTTCCCCTGGCCAACGATTTTCCGACATTCCTGATCGTCATGGGCCTGTTCATGCTTCCGATCGGCATGTGGGCGGCGGCAAACCCAATGGGCGTTCTCGTCCTTGCCTTCGGACTCAGCAACATCAACCTGCAAGGTCACTATATGCCGTACGATTTTGCCTTCTTCCTTGAGGTCGGTTTCGCAAGCCTGATCGGCATGTATGTCGCCTTCCTGGGCGCGAGCCTGTTCCGCCAATGGGGCGTCTCGCATCAGGTCCATCGTTTCCTGTGCCGGGAAGCACTGGAGATTGCCCGACTCAGCCATTCGGCAACCCGGCGCGCGCGCGACCTTTATATCCAGCGGGCTCTCGATCGCATTGCCGGGATGACCATGCGGCTTGCCGCAAGCGGCCAGGTGGAACGCAGCGCTGCCTTGCTCGCGCGCTTGCGCGTCGGCGTTAATATTGCCGACCTGCGGATCATCGGGACCATGCTTGATCCCGCGGCGCGGGATGCAACCGTGCGGGTGCTCGAGCAGTTTCGCAGGGAGTTCGATGCAGCGCAGCCATCACCCCGACTGCTTGCCCTGGTCGACGAGGCGCTCAACCAGCTGTGGCCCAGGCGAGACAGCCAGAAAAGCAGTCCGGTGACCCGGGCGATCCGTTCGCTTGCCGGGCTGCGCATTGCGCTGTTCGAGCGCGCACCGGCATGGATCCCCGCGTCGTGATCGGCGAGATCAACCTCGCCGGCGTGTTCTTCTCGCCGTTGCTGTTCTGCATGGCCGTCGCTTTCGTGCTCCGGATCCTGCTGTCTCGCCTCCTTGAGACCGTCGGTTTCTATCGGGCCATATGGCAGCGTCCGCTCTTCGATACCGCCCTCTTCCTCATCCTCACCGGCGCGGCCTTCCTCGCGCTGCGTGGGCTCACCCATAGTTGAAAATCGATGATAGCATTAAACCGCGCCACGCTACTCCGCCTTCTCAAGCCGGTACTGACCATCCTCGCCGCCGCCCTTGCCGCGCTCGTGCTCTGGCATCTCTACACCTACTATACCTATGCGCCGCAGACCCGGGACGGAAAGATACGCGCCGACGTAGTGCCGCTGGCGGCCGATGTGTCCGGCCGGGTTGAGGAGGTGCATGTCAGGGACAATCAGGTGGTCCGCAAAGGCGAGTTGCTCTTCACCATCGATCGTGTGCGTCTTCGCAATGCCCTGGCCCAGGCGGAGGCGGCCGTCGCGGTGACGCGTGCGACGCTCGATGCGGCCGAGCGGGAGAACAGACGCTATCGGCAGCTCGGGGATATCGTGTCAGGCCAGCAGCGCGACGAACGACGTTCGCAGGCCGAAGAAGCGCGCGCGCGTTATACGCAGGCGCTCGCCGACCGCGACCTCGCGCGTATCAATCTTGAACGATCTGCCGTCTGCGCGCCCGTCAACGGTATCGTCACCAATTTCTCGCTGCGCCCTGGCGCTTATGCAACCGCCGGCCAGCCGGTGATGGCGCTGGTCGACTCCGACAGCTATTATGTCGCGGGCTATTTCGAGGAGACCAAGCTCTCCCACATCCATCCGGGCGCACCTGTCACGATTCGCGTGATGGGCGAGGACCAGCCCCTCTCGGGGCATGTCGAGGGCCGCTCCGCCGGTATCGACGACCGCGAGCGGACCACCGCTGCGGGGAGCCTTCTCGCCAATGTCAACCCCACCTTCAGTTGGGTCCGCCTCGCCCAGCGTGTCCCCGTTCGCATTGCGATCGACAAGGTTCCGACAGGGATCGATCTTATCGCCGGGCGCACGGTCACCGTGACGGTCGAGGGCGCGGAGGATGCCCTGTCGATCGGAGGGGGCAGCCGGTCGTGAGAGCGATCCGGTTTCACGCGCTGACCGTGCTTGTATCGGCCAGCCTCGTTGCCGGCTGTACAGCGGTCGGACCCGAATACAGAGCGCCCGCCCTTCCCGCTCATGTCGGAGAGACACCCACCGGCCTCAAGGAAGGGCGCTCCCCAGCCTATTCGCCCGCCCCCCTGCCGGCGCACTGGTGGCAACTCTATGCCGATCCGCAGCTTGATGAGCTGGTCGAGGAGGCGCTCAAGGTCAATACCGATCTTCGGGTCGCCGCCGCCAACCTTGAGCGGATGCGCGCCGTGGTGAACGAGGCGCGGGCGCGAGCGGGTGTGGAGACCTCGCTGGACGGGGGTGCTTCGGTAGGCGAAACCTCCAATCTCGGCATTGGCTCACCGGCCGGCATGCATGCCACGCTCGATGCCGGAATCGGCATCTCTTACGAGCTCAACGTAGTCGGCCGCATCAGGCGGACCATCGAGGCCGCCCAGGCTGACGCCGACGCACAGTCGGCGGCTTATGATCTGGCGCGGATCACCGTGGCCGCAAATGTCGTCGGCGCATACAGCGATGCGTGTGCTGCCGGCGCGCGGATTGCGGTCGCGACCCGCTCGGTCGATCTTCAACGACAGAGCCTGGCGCTTACCGAGCGCGGGATGCGTGCAGGCCTCTACACACCGCTCGACGCAACCCGGTCCCGGGCCCTCCTTGCACAACTGGAAGCCGCCGTGCCCCCGCTTGAAAGCAGCCGTAAGGCTGCTCTTTACAGCCTCGCCGTCCTGCTCGGCCGGGCGCCTGGAGATTATCCGGCACAGCTCGATGAATGCGCTGTCATCCCTGCAGTCCGGCAATCGCTGCCCATCGGCGACGGCGCCGCCCTCATCCGTCGCAGGCCCGATATCCGCGAAGCGGAACGCGCACTCGCCGCTGCAACCGCCCGGGTCGGGATCGCAACCGCCGACCTCTATCCCAGCGTCAGCCTTGGAGGCTCGCTTGGCACGACGTCGCGAAGCGTTGAAGGGCTCGTCGACAGCTCTGCATTCCGGTTCAGTGTCGGTCCGTTGATCTCCTGGAGCTTTCCCAATCGCAACGTCGCGCGCGCGCGCATAGCACAATCGGATGCGACAGCGCGGGCCGCGCTCGCGCGCTTCGACGGCAGCGTGCTGTCAGCGCTCCGCGAAGCAGAGACCGCGCTTGGCACTTATGCCCGCGATCTTGAAGAGAATGCGAAGCTTAAGGTCGGGCTGGATGAAAGCCGCAAGGCTGCGGCTCTTCAGTCACGGATGACGCGGGGTGGGTTGACGTCCAGTCTTGAACTGCTGGATGCCGAGCGAAGCCTTGCCAGTGCCGAAGCCGCTCTGGCCGTCTCCAATGCCACGATCGCCGCAGACCGTGTCCGCCTTTTTCTCGCTCTTGGCGGTGGATGGGAAACGCCTTCCGCCGGGCCAGACGGGGGAAGCTGATAGAATGGGACAGGCCCTATGATATCCATATCAGCATGGTTTGGTCTGCCTTGGAAAAACTGGTCCAATTCTAGAGAGAGCCGATTGTGGCGAAAGAATTGGAGAAAGTTATGGGACGTCAACGTTTTACGCCGAAACAGATCATCTCGAAGCTGCGTGAGGCGGATGTGCTTGTGGGGCGAGGGTCGACCGCGGTCGAGGCTTGCCGTCAGATCGGTCTATCGACCACCAGCACCCGAAACGATCAAAATGCCAGCCTGGCCGCTCGGCTCCGCTGCGCTCCGCCTCCCGCCAAGGCTGGCATCGGAGGCGATCTCCAACTAACTATGCAACCGGACCAGTCATCGCGGGCAGTCCATAGGCACGACTGTCGTCTCTCCCGCGCATCCTCTACATGCGCGTCTGGTCATTTGCACTGTCTGATTTTCTTTCCAGGCCCGGTCAGGGTGATCCCGCTTGCGTCTACTGTCATGGTCACTCCGCCGCCTTGGAACGGTCCGCCTGTTTCAGTCGCCTTGAGTTGGGCAAGATTGCCATCTGTTCGGAGCGTGGCCGTTAGACCGTCATTCAGGAAATCCACCGAGACTATGCCGTTGTCCTGGCAGCGATAGGTCATACTTTTCTCGATTGCCGGTGGCAGCTTTGCGGGAGCGATCGGTTTCGCGACGTTGGTTGTGTTGCTCGCGCTTGTCGTGCCGCTATCGCAGGCTGACAGGAGAACGGTAGACGCGAGCGCCATTCCGCCGAGCATCCACACGATTGAAGACGATAGGTTGCCCATGTGCTTCCTTTTATTCTTCCGAACATACAATTCGGTTGCGGTTGTTTGATCTGCTTTTTTTCAGGCGTAGCCGAGGGGGGCCCGCGCTTATGCTCTCCGAGGTCCGCTCGTTTTCCCCGTTCGGCTCGTCCTGCCAGCCCCGGAGACGAAGGATGGGTCGCCGACCGCCACTCGTTGGTGTTTCCAAGGTCATCATACCAGCCTTTCGCGGCGCTCGCCTCGACGGACGATGCTTTCATTGGTCCTGCCAGCCGGCGCGACGCGACCCGAAGGGCTTCGACCAGTGGACAATGGTAGCCGGTTCAGGGAATACCGGCTGGCAGGTGGCGGGACCCGGCGCCTAGGTTAGGGAGAAATAGCGCAAACGGTCCCGTCAAACCGAACGGGAAAAACAATGCCGCGGAGAACGCCACGATCGCGAGCGACCGCGCCGACTTCAACAGGGGAAATGAATGCGCTAGTTCCCATTATCTCTCCGGAGCACATTATGGAATGAGCGCTCATTCCAATTTTCAATAGGCAACCCCGTTTCTCTGGTCAAGCAGTAAATTCAATTCTGGTCAGCGTCTGTGCCTGCGATCATACGCCTCGCGCTTCCGGTCTTTAAAGGGCAGATCCCAGCGGACACAGCTCAATCACCCGATGATAGCCGCTGCTCAGCTGAATCCAGCGGCATCATCGCTTATACTCGCCGCAAGTCAGGGCTGCGGTCTAAAAGCTTTACCGTCACCGATGTCACGATGGGTCCTCCCCCGCTTACGGCCTTGCGCGCATTTCGGAGTCGTCACGGCTGGGCTTGCACGCGACCGCTTTCCAGTCCCGCTAGACCGAGCGCGCGCATCATCAGGCAAGCAGTGCTGTGGCTTGTCGCCTCGGCATCGACGGGTGGCGACATCGCCGTGCGATGGCCGAGGCCGATGAAGCAGGCCATCATGACATCTCCATAGGAGTCGAGCTCGGCCGCGGGCACATCGGGCCGCGCAAGCGCAGCGAGGCGGCGTATGCCATCGCGGTAAAAGGCGGTCTGCGTCTCGAACCGCTCCGCGACTGTCGGATTTCGGCAAGCCTCTGCCAAAATCTCATAGAACAGGCTGCTATCCTCATTGTGCAACGAACTGGCAGCGATTGCCTTGATCGCCTCGAACATCGCAAGCTCGCGCCGTTCCACAGCGTCGAAAATCGAGTGCATCTCGGCTAGGCGAACGCGCACATTTTCTTCTACTATTGCGAGGATGACGTCGTCCTTGTCGGTAAAGAGTCGATATATCTGGCCGACGCTGACCGATGCTTCTTCCGCCAATTCCGCCGTTGTCGTCGCATAAAAGCCCTTCGAACCGAACAATCTGCGAGCAGCATCGACTATTCTCTCGCGCGGCGACTCTC
This sequence comes from Sphingopyxis fribergensis, assembly GCF_000803645.1. NCBI lineage: Bacteria > Pseudomonadati > Pseudomonadota > Alphaproteobacteria > Sphingomonadales > Sphingopyxidaceae > Sphingopyxis > Sphingopyxis fribergensis. Next base: position 2,849,328 of record NZ_CP009122.1, read on the forward strand.
CCTCGACATAATTTCTTGAAGAACGTTTCATTCGAACCTTTCCCTGCGTCCTCTGTTTGACGATCTTTGGACGCGACACATGCCGGTCCGCTCCATCCGGGTCTATCCCGCAGGCTTACATTTCATATGGATGAGGGGGAAGCACTAACAGCTTGCTGAAATGGGCTTCATCGCGCGGTCGACAGGATTCCGTTCCCGTCATTGGACTAGCACTACTTTGGCAGAAGTTTGATTTTGGGGATTCCCATTTTGGTTGATGGGTGATTCATAGGGAGCCGACGTTGGAAGGATGTCGGCGATGGATGGTGATTGGCGTGTTGATCTGGAGCGTTGGCTGGCGCCCTATCTGGAGGGCCTTGGCCACAAGGCTCGGCAACGGATGTGCCCGGCCTATGTCGCGGGCCTGATCGGTCCGGGGGATCGCAAGAGCATCCAGCCGATGGCGGCGCGGACGGGCGAAGTCGGCTATGATCGCCTGCATCACTTCATCGGTGCGGGCCTTTGGGACAGCGGTCCGCTTGAGGCGACCCTGTGGGAACAGGCCGATGCGCTGGTCGGCGGCGACAAGGCATGGCTGATCATCGACGACACCGCGTTGCCGAAGAAAGGGACGGCGTCGGTGGGAGTGGCGCCGCAATATGCATCAGCGCTGGGCAAGAATGCGAACTGCCAGACGCTCGTATCGGTGACGCTGGCGTCGCGAGAGGTGCCGATCATGCTGGGCTTGCGGCTGTTCCTGCCGGAAAGCTGGACGAGCGACGAGGCGCGCATGGTCAAGGCGGGCGTGCCCGAGCCCTTCCGCCCGTATCGCACCAAGCCGGCGATCGCTATCGAGGAAATCGACCGGGTCATTGCCGCCGGGGTGCGCTTTGGCTGTGTGCTCGCGGATGCCGGATACGGCCTCTCGGCTTCTTTCCGCCAGGGGCTGAGCACAAGAGGCTTGCACTGGGCGGTCGGCATCCCACGGCACCAGAAGGTTTATCCCGCTGATGTGCAACTGATCTTCCCCGTGGCGGGACGCGGGCGTCCCCGTCAGCACCACGTTCCGGACACCGCATCGCGCGCCGCCCACGCCGTGCTCGACGACGCAAAATGGCGACAGATCAGTTGGCGTCGGGGAACGAAGGGACGCCTGAGCGCGCGCTTTGCCGTCATGCGCGTCCGCATCGCCGACGGCCCGCCGCAACGCATCGGCGCCTCGGGCGCGCAGCACATGCCCGGGGAAGAAGCATGGCTGGTCGGCGAGCATCGCTCCAGCGGCGAGCGCAAATATTATCTCTCGAACCTGCCCGCAGATACGCCGATCCGGGATATCGCCGGCGCCATCAAGGCGCGCTGGATCTGCGAGCAGGCCCATCAGCAACTCAAGGAAGAACTCGGTCTCGACCATTTTGAAGGGCGATCATGGACAGGTCTTCATCGCCATGCCCTCATGACGATGATCGCATATGCCTACCTGCAATCCCGCCGCCTCGCTCAGGCGGGACGGAAAAAAAAGAATCGCAGGACCACCGCCGCAACCCAGTCTGCCCGCAGTCCGGCAGGCCATCCTTGATCACCTATCCAGGCCGCCGCCTGCCTGTTGCCCCCAATGCGGTCACCGCCTCCGTGAAGAGACAATCAAACTTCTGCCAAAGTAGTGCTAGGCCGCGTTGACAAAAGACTTCAGCCATAGCCGCGTGGCGGCGAGGTTTAGGAAGCTCTCGAACGAGAGAAGGGTTTTGTCATATCGAGTGGCGATGCGTCGTTGCTGTTTGAGCTTTCCGAACATGCGCTCGACGCGGTTGCGGTCCTTGTAACGGCGATAGTCGGGATGCTCTGGCACCTTGCGGTTCGAGCGGGGCGGGATGATCGGCAGGATGCCCCGGGTCAGCAGGCTTTCCCGGAAGCGATCACCATCATAGCCCTTGTCCGCGAGCAGCGCCTTGGGTGTGGCGACGGGGATCGCCATCAGCGGTTCGGCAGCGGTGTAATCAGAAGCCTCGCCGCCGGTCAGGATGGCCGAGAGTGCTTTCCTTGACGATGGAAGCCATCTGGATCATAAAATCACCAGCGCCGATCACCCTCGGCGTAACGAGACCTGCCGGCCTTTTCACGCTATGCCTTCCCAACATAGGACGTTGTCGGACCAGATATGCTCGGGTGGCCCATGCTCGGTGAACAGATCGGCGAGGACGTCGATGACGTCGTTCGACCGGAACCGCCGCAGCGGCACCATCGCCAGGCATTCCCGGCTGTGCTCGTCGATGATGTTGAGCATCCGGAACTTCCGGCCGTTGTGCGTCTGATCCTCGACAAAGTCGTAGGACCACACATGCCCGCGGTGCAGCGGGCGCAACCGGATGCACGACCCGTCGCCAAGCCAGAGCCGGCGGCGCTTCGGTTGTCTCTTCGGCACCTTTAAACCCTCCCGCCGCCAGATGCGCTCGACCACCGACAGGCTGACCTGCCAGCCGGCATGCCCGAGCAGCGCATGGATACGGCGATAGCCGTAACGGCCATAATCCTTCACCAGCGCGATAATGTCGGCCGTCAGGCGCCGCTCGTCGGCATGATCTCTCGGAGGATGCCGCTGTGTCGAGCGGTGCTGACCGAGCACGCGGCAGGTCCGTCGCTGCGATACCGATAATGCACGACGGACCTGCTCGATCGCCTCGCGGCGACGGGAGGTGCTCAAAAAGTCAGCTTCGATGCCTCTTGCAGGATCGCCTTGTCCAGTGCGAGGTCCGCGACAAGCCGCTTCAGCCGTGCATTCTCGCGCTCCAAATCCTTCATCCGCCGCGCCTGATCAACCTTCAGGCCGCCATATTCCTTGCGCCACCGATACAGCGCCTGTTCGGATATCCCGATCTGGCGGCAAGCCTCGACCGCAGTCGATCCCCGCCCGACCAGCACATCCGCCTCACGCAGCTTCGCGATGATTTGTTCCGGCGTAAACGTTGACGTCCCATAACTTTCTCCAATTCTCTCGCCACAATCGGCTCTCTCTAGAATTGGACCAGTTTTTCCAAGGCAGACCAATCTCGCCCAACTCATGCCATGGTCCACCGTGGCCTGAAAACACCGGTTACATGCTTTCGCTGCTTGGCACTGTTTCGCCTTCCCGTTCTATCTGGTGCGGCGCGAACGATGGCTTGAACGCCGCAACGGCATGGCCGGCGAACGCTGAGTGGTAGCTCCCTTTCCCGGCAGGCAAGGTCTGGCAAGCACCGCACCTGCGGGAACCCGGGGCGAAGGACAACCAGGATCAGGCTGCAAGTGGCGGTGCAGTGTGCGTATCCCAAAGGGCAAGAATGCTGCGGAGTGCGGTTACAAAGGCCAAAGGCTGATCGAGCATCAGATGGTGACGGGCTTCAGGCACCGCGATGATCGGAATGTCACCTCCACCCAGCTCGCGGACGTATTCGGCCGATTCCGGGGTGAAGAGTTGGCTCATACCGCCGTGCACGATGGCCTTCCGGCCCGGTGCCTGCACCAGACGCTCGCCCATGGTGAGCCATTCGTTGGGCTTGTTGCTCCTTCGAAAGACCTCGGTTGAAAACTTCCACGTCCACTCGTCTCCATCCTGTCGCAGGGAATGATAGGCCATGTAGTCCAGAAGGAATGGCTCGCCGACCGGCTGGGGCGGGGAAAGGATGTACCGCTTACGTGCCGTTTCATAGCAGGGATAACGCTTGCTGGGCTTGTCCGGATCGCCGGAACCAGGGCTTGACCGCCTGAGGTTCCAGTACTCTTCCAGGAGAGCGGGCCGCATGATCATGAGATCGCAAACCACCACTCCGGCAAAGGCCTCGGGCCACTGGGTCACGGCTGTCAGGGCTGCGCCCGACCCGAAGCTGTGCGCGATGATTGTCGGCTTTTGGCCATCCGCAAACATATTCAGCGCCTCGGCAATCTCGCGAAACTCGCCCCCTCTCGCCAAGAGGTCGGCGCGCCCACGCATGTCGCTGTCGCCCATGCCGGCCAGATCAAACGCCACCACGTCATAATCTTCTGCCAGAAACGGTGCAATGAAGGCAAAGCAGCGCGCATGTGCCAGAAAGCCATGGGTCATCAATACCTTGGGCTTGCTGGGGTCACCCCATCGGAAATAGTGCGCCTTGGCCCCATCTATTTCCACATAACCTTCTTCGCGGGGCACCTTGAGCGCCGAAACGAACCATTCGGGCAGATGTGAGCCGTCGCCAGCCCAAACAGGATCAATGTCCACTGGAAAGTCACTTATTCTGAACATCTCATTCATCAGGTTGCGCTGTCCTTGTTCGCTGGTGTGCTGGCGGCAAAGCCGCGGTAGGCATCGCGTGCCACATCGCCGCAAATCGCAGCATAGGTCGACACGCTTGGAAAATTGATGAGTTGGCGCTTCTTACCCGGGATGTTTGCGCCCATGTACCAGGAGTCCGCTTCGGGAAAGAGCGTCATCGCGCCAACCTGAGCGACCATTTCGGTCCAGTCCGCCTCTGCTTGCGGATCGGCGTCGAAAAGATCGTAACCGTTGTTTCGCAGCCAGACCATGAAATCGCAGATCCAGTCGCCCTGCATTTCCGCGCTTGTCGGGCCGTTGGAAAAACCCGAGGGGCTCAGGGGTCCGTAAGCGAACAGCATGTTGGGGAAACCCGATACCGCCATTCCCAGATAGGCGCGCAGCCCGTTGTACCAAGCTTGCGACAGTGACAGGCCGCCCCTGCCGGTGATGTTCATGTCGATTAACCCGCCCCGCCCCGCGTCGAAGCCGGTGGCGAAAACGATGAGATCGCATTCGACCTCGCCGTCTGCGGTTGTGATTGCGTGCGGCCCGACACGGGTGATCGGGTTTGCCTTCAGATCAACCAGCGCAACATTGTCCTGCGCGAAAATCTCGTAATATCCCTTTTCCAGCGAAGGTCGCTTCGTGCCGAACGGATGCGGCGGTTCGGATGGGGCGAGTTTCTCGGCCAGATCGGGATCGGCGATCCGCGCGCGAACCTTGTCGCGCCAGAAATCGTAGGCGTGGCGATTGGCTGCGCGATTGGTAAGCAAGTCGGCGAAGTTGTGGTACCAGAACCTCAATCCGCCTCGCTGCCATAAATCTTCGAAGTGGGCATTGCGCTCAATCTCGTCGACTTCGAGCGCCGAGACTTCAAGTGACTGGCTTTCAAATCCTCCGCTCGTCTGCCTGCGCTGTTCGAAAAGGGCAGGATAGCTGTGCTTTTCGCGTTCCTGATCCTCCCGCGTCAGCCGCTCTTGCCGCATCGGCAGGGCCAGGATCGGGGTTCTTTGGAACAGGGTCAGCGTCGCAGCACGTTTGGCTGCTTCCTGCGCAACCTGCACTCCGCTTGCTCCTGTTCCAATCACGGCAACTTTGCGCCCATCCAGATCAATACCTTCCTGCGGCCAGCGCGCCGTGTGGCACCATTCGCCCTCGAAATCCTCAATGCCTGGGATGTCCGGGACATACGGCTTCGACGCGAAGCCGAGTGCAGGCAGCAGGAAGCGTGTCGATATGGTTTGCCCGCCCTCAAGCTGTATGTGCCATAGCCCCGCCCCCGCATCAAAGTCGGCGCATTCGACCCTCGACCCCATCCGCATCAGCGGCCAAAGGTTCAGCGTATCGCAAACATGACGGAAATAGGCCCTGAGCTCTTCCCAGCCAGGAAAGCGCTCACTCCAGGTCCATGGCTGCCACACTTCGGGCATCGAGAATTCATAGAGCGGAATCTGCGAATCCACCCGTGCGCCGGGATAGCAATTCCAGTGCCAGATGCCGCCCGGATCGGCCGCCGCATCGACCAGCAGCACGTTGAACCCGGCGTCACGCAACTTGTGGAGCAGGTAGATCCCGCTGAAGCCGGCACCGACGATCACGGCGTCGTAATCGGGCGAAGTCTGGGTCGTCATGATGCGGCAGTCAGGCTCTCGGCAATTGCCTTCGCCGTTGCGTAGTCGGCCTTGCCGTTCGATGCGCGCAGGGGGGTATTCGTTGGATATATGGCCTTCGGCGTCTTGTATCCTGCCAACTGCCCCCGCACATGATCCTTGACGGCTTGCTCGTCGAACGGAGCGTCGACGCTGAGGTGGACAACAGCGGTGACGGCTTGGCCCCATTTCTCGTTCGGCACGCCCACGACCAGCGCGTCACCAATGGCGGGATGGGTCTTGAGAATCTCCTCGACTTCCTCGGGGTAAACTTTCTCGCCAGCAGTGTTGATGCAGACGCTGCCACGGCCCAGCAAGGTCAGGCTGCCATCGGCCTCGACCATGCACCAGTCGCCGGGAATCGAATAGCGGACCCCATCGATTGTGCGGAACGTCTTGGCGGATTTTACGGGATCCTTGTAATATCCCGCCGGGATCGCCCCCATGAGAGCGATAAATCCCGGTACGCCGCTTCCCGGCGTCACTTTCCGGTCGTTTTCGTCAAAGACATCGCAGAATTCGCCAATCGCAAATTTTGCGGTGTTGGTGCCCCCTTGCGCGGTTGTGATGGAGCGGCCGAAGCCGAGCCCTTCGGAAGCGCCGAAGCTGTCCATCAGCACCACCTGGGGGATATGCTTGCACAGTCCAGCCTTGACTTCCTTGCTCCACATCACGCCGGATGAAACGATGGTAACGAGGCTGCTGGTATCCCAGCGGCCGGGATTCTCGTCCAGCGCTTGCAGCATCGGCTTGGCAAATGCATCGCCCACAATTGCGATGCTTTGCACCTTGTGCTTATCAACCGTTTCCCACAATTCCGTCGCATCGAAGGACGGGTCTGCAAGTGTAACGATGGCGCCGCCCGACATAAGTGTGCCGATCGCGGTGATGAAGCCGGTCCCGTGCATCATCGGGCAGGATGGCAGGGTGCGGTTGCCGGGCCCTTGACTTGTGATCAACGCGACGTGTTCTTCGAGTGTCTGAGGAACGGGGGCGAGCAGCTTCTGGGCCTCGAGCTGTGCTTTGCGCATTTGGTCGTGATGCCACATCACGCCCTTGGGCATGCCCGTCGTGCCGCCGGTATAGATGAAGAGCTGATCTTCGGGAGAGCGCACTATGCCGAGCGCCGATCCGTCGCCTTCTTGCGCGAGTGTCTCGTAAGGGATCGCAAAAGGCGCGATTTGCGAAGCCTCGCCAATTTCCACAAAGGTGTGAACTTTCTCGAGCCGATCCTTGAGCTCGACGATACAGTCGCGGAATTCCGAACTGTAGACGATCACTTCGCTATCGGAATCGTCGAAGATGTAGAAGACCTCCTCGGCGACATAGCGGTAATTGATGTTCACATGGATCAGGCGCCCCTTGAAGCAGGCTGCCATCAACTCGCCGTATTCGGGTCGGTTGCGCATATAAAAGGCAACCTTGGCCCCATTGCCGGCTCCGCGCTGCCGAAGCGCGCGGGCGACATTGTTCGAACGTCCGGACATTTCGGGCCAGGTAATGATCCGGTCACCGTGGATCAGGGCTGGCGCATCCTTTGGCATGACAGGCTCGAAAGCGTCGAGAATGTCGCCGAGATTCCAGTCGGTCACATCAGTTCTCCTCTGCGAACGGGGCGGCTCTGGCGTGCGCTATCCCCGGAAGAAATATCACGCAGCTTTGGTCCAGCCCTGAAGTGCCGCAGCCTCCGCCCGGACCGCTTCTGGCCCACCCAAGACCTGCCGGTCGAATCCGATCCGTTTGAACCAGTAGTGCAGGCCAAGCAGGTCGGTGAATCCCATTCCGCCGTGTACTTCGGTGGAAGTGCGTGCGACAAATCGATGGACCTCGGCCGTGTGCGATTTCGCATGGCAGGCGACCAGCGATGCCTCGTTCGGCACCGCGTCGAAGGCGTGGGCGGCGTACCAGACGAGCGAACGGCACGGTTCATGACGCGCGGCCATCTCGGCGCACATATGCTTTACGGCCTGGAAACTGCCGATCAGGCGGCCGAACTGTTCGCGCTGGCCAGCATAATCGACAGCCTTTTCGATCATCGCCTGACCTGCGCCAAGACTGTCGGCGGCCAGGATAACACGGCCTGCATCACGCAACCGGGCCGTTGCAACTCCCCCATCATCAGCCAGTGGTTCCGCTTCGGCCCCGTCAAACCGCAATTCCCCGACGCTGCGGGTGCGATCAATGGTAGTCAACGCGATAGCCTTCAGGCCCGACGCCTTGGCACCGACAAGGTGCAGCCTGCCACCGGAATCGGCGACAATGTAGGCATCATCTCCTTCGAAATCGAGCGCGAACAGGGCGGTGCCGTTGAGCTTCCCGCCGGCAGAGGAAACTCCCGCGCCGTCGCGTACCTCGATCGTCTCGGAAATCGCGACACCGACACGCGCCTCGCCGCTCGCTATCTTTGGCAGCCAGTGGGCCTTTTGCTCCTCGTTGCCAGCTTCGCGCAAGGCGATCGGTGCGAGAACCTGACTGGCGAGAAACGGCACCGGTGCGACCGCATAGCCAAGCTGTTCCGCCACCACCGCCGCGTCGAGCAAGGTCATGCCGAGCCCGCCATGCTCTTCGGGGACGAGCATTCCGGCAACGCCCAGATCGTGGAGGGCGCGCAACACCTGGTCACTCAACGGATTGTCCCGCTCCGCACATTCGCGGACGTGACTGAGCGGGCTGGTATCGGCGAGGCACCGCGAAACGGCGTCGCGCAACATCTGCTGGTCCTGCGAAAGTCCAAAGTCCATCAGTCTGCTCCCTGCTTCTGACGCGCCATGTCCGCGGGGTTCGGCTCACGTGGCATTTCAAGGCCGCGTTCGGCGATGATGTTCTTCTGGATCTGAGCGGTCCCGCCGCCGATGATAAGACCGAGTTGGAACATATAGCTCCATTGCCACGCCCCGCCGTCCCGCTCACGCGGGCTGTGGTGATAGAGTATGCCCAGTTCGCCCATGGCGTCGATTGCCAGCGCGGATATCTGGTGAGCGAGTTCACAGCTTTGCAGCTTGACGATCAGCTTCGCCATGCCGCCCGGCTCTCCCCTAAGGCTGTTCGAAAGGATCCGCATCCCATTGTATTTCATCGCCGCCACTTCGGCCTGAAGTGCCACCAACCGGTCGCGCAGTACCGGATTGTCGATCGCGCGACCCTGGCCCAAACGCTCTTCCTGCATCAGTGCGATCAGCGCCTGCAGCCGGTTTTCGAGCGCGTCGGGATCGCCCAGCATTCCGCGCTCATGGCCAAGGGTTGCATTCGCGACGAACCAGCCCTGGCCCCGCTGGCCGACGATATGGTGCATCGGGACCCGCACATCGGTGAAGAACGTCTCGTTGAACTCGGCGTGACCGGTCATCGTCTTCAAGGGGCGAACCTCGATGCCCGGCGTGCCCATCGAAAAGATCAGGTAGGAAATGCCGCCATGCTTGGGTGCGTCAGGCTCGGTCCTGACCAGGCAAAAGATCATGTCTGCCTGCTTGGCGGTGCTGGTCCAGATCTTCTGGCCATTGATAACAAACTCGCCGTTTTCGATGTGCGCGCTGGTCTTGAGGTTGGCGAGGTCCGACCCGGCACCGGGTTCGGAATAGCCCTGGCACCAGACAATATCGCCTTTCAACGTGGGTTCGATCCAGCGCCGTTTCTGTTCCTCGGTGCCGAGTTCGAGCAGGGTCGGCACGAACATCGAGATTCCCTGATTAGCAAGCCCGCCCGCCACCCTGGCCCGCGCAAATTCCTCTGCGATGATGCGCGATTGGAGAATGTCCGGCTCGGCTCCATAGCCTCCATACTCCTGCGGGATCGTTCGCGCGGCATACCCATGCTCGATCAACAGCTTCTGCCATTCGACCGCCTTGGAGGAAGGTCGGGCCGCCCGGTCAGCAGAAGGCGGCGCGAGATGGCTATGCGCTTCGATGAAAGCCCGCACTTGCTTGCGGAAGACATCGTATTCGGGCCCGTAATCAAGATCCATAACGCTTCTAACTTTCACGCAGGCGGAAAACAGGAAGGCGGAAGTCCTCACCGATCAGTTCGAACTCCACTTCCACCGGAAGATCGAGCGCCAGGCGCTCGTGATCGCAACCAATCAGGCGCGTGGCCATGCGCACGCCCTCTTCCAATTCCACCACCGCCGCCACGAAGGGAATTTCGGCGGCAAAAGCCGGGTGGAGGGCTTGGTGGGTAACGGTCCAGGAAAACAGTGTGCCCTTGCCGCTGCTGCGTTCCCAGGAAAATTCCGGCGCGCCGCACTTTGCGCACATATAGCGCGGCAGGTGGCGGAAGCAGCCGCAACCACTGCAGCGCTGGAAATAGAGATTGCCGTCCTGGCACCGCTTCCAGAATTCCTGCTCAACCGGGTCTTGCGGGCGAGGTCGCGGTTTGGGCGGCGCAACCTGCGCGGAGGGCCGCATTTTGGGAGGCAGATCGCTCTCGCTGCTCATGCAAACCTCCTGAGAATGGCAATGCTTCCATCGCCAAGGTCACCCCAGCCGGTCACAAGACCAGTTTGGGCTCCCAGCACCTGGCGCTCGCCGCAGTCGTGACGAAGCTGGCGCACTGCCTCGACCACGTGGTTGAGTCCCCAGACATGCGCCTCACTGAGCAAGCCGCCATGGGTGTTGATCGGATAGCGGCCACCCAGCTCAATCTGGCCATTGGCTACGAATTCGGCCTGTGCTCCCGGTTCGCAATACCCCATCGCTTCCAGTTGCAGCAAAACGACATAGGTAAAGCAGTCGTAGATCTGCAGGAAATCCATGTCCTCGCGCTTGACGCCCGCCATGTCGAAAGCGCGCGGGGCAGCATAGCTGAGGCCAATCTTGAAGGGATCGGGCCGCGAGGGGATGTCGTCGGCAGGATAGGGGTGACCTTCCGAGGCACCGGCGATGCTGACGGGCACATGCGGCATATCCCTGGCCCGATCCATTCGCGATATGACAACCGCGCAAGCCCCATCGGTTTCAAGGCAGCAATCGTAAAGGCGGAAGGGCTCGGATATCCAGCGCGCCGAATGATAGGTTTCCGCGTCGAGTTCGCGCCCATAGGTAAAGGCGCGCGGATTCAACTGCGCGTGACGCCGGCAGGCTAGCGCTACCGCTGCCATCGCATCCGCGCCCACGCCGTAAAGCTTCGAGTGACGCGTCGCCAGCCAAGCATACATCTGCACCGGCAGGAACACACCATAGGGGATGTAATAGCCCTGGATGGTATTGGTCAGCGTGTTCATGTTCATCGCCCGAGTGGGCGGGGCACCCGGCTTGGGCCTGAGGGCGGAATAGCCGTTCCAACCGAGCGTCACCAGCACGTGATCGCAAAGCCCGCTGGCGATCGCCATTGCCGCGTTCTGCAGCGCCGTCGTCGGGCTGGCGCCGCCCATGTGAACGGTGGCCGCATAGCGCAGCACATCAATGCCGAGATTGGCGGCCATTTCCTCCGAGGTCGTATAGATCGGCGGCGGCACCATGCCGTCGATGTCGCAAGGTTTCAGCCCGGCATCTGAGATTGCGCGGCGCGAGGCTTCCAGCATCATGTCCACCGCAGTCCGTTCGGTGCCCTTGACGAATGCGGTTTCGCCCACACCGGTTATGGCGGCCTTGTCGGCAAAGGATAAGGTCTGCGAAGCGTTCATACAGCGTACCCGTCTTGCCGCAATTCAGGAATAGAATCTGGCATCGGCCAGCGCCCTTTCGGCCCCTTCGACAAGATCGCGCATGACCTCTGCCGCTGGACGGATCGAATGGATCAATCCAATTCCCTGCCCCGCGAAGCCGGGCATGATATCCTTGCGCTGAGCCTTTATGCCCGAAGCCATGACCGGCCCTGAAATCATCGACTGGTAAGGCATCGGAAGCGGCTCCTTGCCCGCCGCAACCCAAGCATCGGCCCATTTGTTGCGGATCATGCGCGCAGGCTTGCCGGTCAACGAACGGCTAACGACGGTATCTGCATCGCCGCCGTCGGTTATTGCTTCCTTTTGGAACCGTTCAATCCCTGCCTCTTCGGTTGCCAGGAACGCCGTTCCGACCCACGCGCCCAGAGCGCCCAGCATCATCGCTGCGGCGACTCCGCGGCCATCGGAGATTCCACCTGCTCCGATCACGGGAACCCGATCGCCCACCGCGTCGACTACCTGCGGAATCAGCGAGAAGGTTCCGATCGGGGAGTTGTGCCCGCCGCCATCGTGGCCCTGCGCCACAATCATGTCGATGCCGTAATCGACCACCTGCTGGGCGTGCTTGACCTTGCCGATCACCGCCATGACCCTGGTGCCATTGGAATGAAGGCGGTCCATCCACGGTCCGGGATGGCCGAGGCCGGCGGCATAGACTGGCACCTTTTCCTCGATTACCACTTCCATCTGCGCCTCGAAAAACTCCCGCGTGAACAGCTGCGGACCGCCCTTGCCCATTTCCGGCGCGCCAGCCGCGCGCATGGCCATTGCGGCATCCACTTCGGGCAGATCCTCGCGTTCCATGAAATCGCGGGTGAACTGCTGATATTCGCCAAGCAGTGCCATCGGGTTTTCGGGCGAGGCGCCGCTCTGCGGTGCCGAACCGCGCCTGACGGAGGCAGGCAGAAGGGTGTCGACCCCAAATGGCTTATCGGTCAGTTCGCGGGTCTGGCGGATCCAGCTGCGCAACTGGTCTGGCGAGCAGGCCGCAGCGCCAAGAACGCCAAGTCCCCCGGCATTCGATACTGCGGCCGCGAGCGCGGGGACACTCGCCCCGCCCATTCCGGCCAGAAGGATCGGGTATTCGATCCCGAGAATTTCGCATATGCGGCTCTTGAGTGCCATCGTAATACCCTCTCCATCCAGCGCCACCCACCGGCGCCCGTTTTTTACGTCTGTCCCCACCTGACCTTCTGGGACACAAGCTCAGGGCTTCTCTGTGCGAGATAGGAGGCGGAGCCCGCCACGAGACGCGCCATAGCCTGCCGCGCTCCTTCGGCATCGCCCTTGCGCACAGCTTCAAGGACGCGGCGCAAGAAACGCAACTGGACCGCACGCTCTTGCGCCGAATACCCCAGCGAGAGCGAGAATTCGCGGGTAAGCATATGCAACGCGGAAGTCAGAAGGCCGAAAAGCGGATTGCCGCTGGCCCAGCCGAGCATATCGTGAAAACGGCGATTCAGTTCCTCGAACTGGCTGCTCGCTTCGTTTCGCTCCAGCTCTTTGAGGCAATCGGCAAGTGCGCTCAGATCACCCGTGGTCGCGCGCTGGGCGGCATAGGCTGCAACATCCGCCGCAATCGCTTCGCGCAATTCGAGCAAGCCCCTCAAGTCCGCCTCCATGAAATGCAGGATCAGCGAGAGGCTGTTCGCGAAGTCGCCAGTCTGCGGGCGTGCGACCACCGGCCCGCCACCGCGACCTAACTGAAGATGGATAACGCCCTGAAGTTCAAGGAAGCGAAGCGCTTCGCGCAAGGTCGCTCGGGCGACATCGTATCGCGCAAGCATTTCGTCCTCGCGCGCCAACCTGTCGCCCGCAACATGCGCCCCGGCTTCGATATCGCGTACGATATCCTGCGCAAGCGTGAGCGCACGCTTGGCTTTCCTCGAATCATCGACCTTCGGTTGCATCTCTGGGAATCGCTCCTCTGATAAAACCTTATAAGAGTTTATCGGATGACATGTCCAGCATCAGTCTATGAAGTCTGCAGTGCGGTCAAATGTCGCAACAATCCTTATAAGCTTTATTGACCATACCCTGCGAAACATCTACCTGTTTGATAGCAAGGTGAGTCTGCTTGCCTGGGATGGAGGACGAGACATGAGCATCGACACGATGGAGCTGGATACTGCCGGAAAAGTTGCAGCCATTCCGATCGACGAAATTGATGTCGCACGGCCGAGTCTTTTTCAGCAGGACACGATCGGCCTGTATTTTGACCGGCTGCGCAAAGAGGAGCCGGTCCACTATTGCCGCGAAAGCTATGTTGGGCCTTACTGGTCGATCACCAAGTTCGACGATATCATGGCTGTCGACACCAACCACAAAGTCTTTTCGTCGGAGGCAAAGCTCGGCGGTATCGCCATTCAGGACATGCATTCGGTGGAAGGCGCGCTCGAACTTGAAATGTTCATCGCTATGGATCCTCCAAAGCACGACCAGCAACGCAAGGCCGTCACCCCCGCTGTAGCGCCGTCCAACTTGCTGTTGCTCGAACCGACAATCCGCGAACGAGCGTGTCAGATTCTCGATGATCTGCCGATAGGCGAGGAATTTGATTGGGTTGACAAGGTCTCAGTTGAATTGACCACGATGACCCTTGCTACCCTATTCGATTTCCCGTGGGAGGAACGCCGCAAGCTCACGCGCTGGTCCGACGTCACAACGGCCGCCCCTGAAACCGGCATCGTCGAATCGTACGAAGCGAGGCGTGAAGAACTCATCGAGTGCGCGATGTATTTCAAAGGACTGTGGGAGCAGCGCATCAACGAAGAACCGAAGAACGATCTGATTTCCATAATGGCGCATTCCCCGGCGACACGGGATATGCCCTTCCTCGAATTTCTGGGTAACCTGCTGCTGCTGATCGTGGGCGGCAACGACACCACGCGCAATTCGATAAGCGGCGGTGTGCTGGCGCTCAATCAGAACCCCGATGAATATCGCAAACTGAATGACGACCCTTCGTTGATCGCCAGCATGGTGCCGGAAATCATCCGCTGGCAGACGCCGCTGACTCACATGCGCCGCACTGCGCTGCAGGACTGGGAGATTGGCGGCAAGCAGATCAAGAAGGGCGACAAGGTCGTGATGTGGTACCTGTCGGGCAACCGCGACGAAACGGTCATCGACCGGGCTGACCGGTTCATCATCGACCGCAAGAATCCGCGCCATCACCTGTCATTCGGTTATGGCATCCATCGATGCATGGGTAACAGGCTGGCAGAACTGCAGTTGCGGATCATCTGGGAAGAAATTCACAAGCGGTTCGCCAAGGTCGAAGTGACCGGCGAGCCCGAGCGCCTTTTCTCAAACCTTGTGCGCGGGATCACCAATCTGCCGGTGCGGCTGCACGCGCGCTGATTTGCTGAAGCAGAAATACGGAGTGTATGATGGTCAAAGTGACGTTCGTATCCAGCGATGGAACGCGGCGGGAAGTCGAAATTGCCGAGGGCGAAACCGCACGCGAGGCGGCGCTCTTCAATGATGTACCGGGCATCGACGGCGATTGCGGCGGTGTCTGCGCCTGTGCGACCTGCCATGTCCATGTCGATCCGGCCTGGATCGACAGGGTTGGTCGCCTGGTCGAAGGGGCAGCGGAGGCAGAGCTTCTGCAATTTGCCGAAGGTGCCAACGAATACAGTCGCCTCGCCTGCCAGATACCCATGGTGGAAGGAGTGGAAGGTTTGATTTTGCACGTTCCCGAGCAGCAATACTGACCAGACAGAGCGCAGCCCTGTCGTGCGCGTGCGGCGTCGCAAATTCAGTTTTGAACGGAGGTTTCAGTGCCAACTCAGCTAGAACCTGATGTCTAGACGAGCGAAGACGCATTTCGCACCGAAATGCGGCAATTCCTCGCCGCCCATTTCCCTGACGAATTAAGGGGCGCGGGCAATATGCTGGCCGGGCCCATTGGCAGCTTCGGCTTGTGGATCATCCTGGCCGACGCGCATCCGGAAGCTTCGAGGGACAGCTCCAGCGTGTCGGTGACATCCCCGGCCCGCATGGTGGTACACAGCTTCCAAAGGATGACATAACGGGAGAAGTCGTCGAGCACGGTCGACAGGTACACCAAGCCCCAGCCGATGATCTTGAAGTAGGTGAAGTCGGTCTGCCACATCTCGTTCGACCGCGTCGTCTTGGTGTGGAACCCGTCGGCGGCCTTGATCACGATGAAGGCCGGACTGGCGATCAGGTCATGGGCTTTCAACATACGGTAAACCGTGGCTTCCGACACGAAGTAGCGCTTCTCGTCGGTGAAGCGCACCGCGAGCTCGCGGGGTGACAGGTCGGTTGTATCCAACGCCATGTCGATGATCTGCTGCTGGATATCATCGCAGATGCGGTTCCACACCCGCCTCGGGGCCGATGGCCGATCCTCCAGCGCCTCCGGCCCGCGCTCGAGGTAGCGGTCGTACCAGCGTTAGAAGGTCCGGCGCGGGATGCCCAACTGCTCCAGCGTGCGCTTGGCCGGCAGGTGCGACTGCTCGACGATCCGAATGATCTCCAGCTTCTCGGATGCGGGTTACCTCATTCGTCGTCGGCCCTATCCGCGATCATGCTTTTTTTGAGCAACCGGTTTTCCAGCGTCAGATTGGCCACGCATTCCTTAAGGGCACGGGCTTCGCGGCGCAGGTCGTGCACCTCGCCGGTGGTCGCGGCACGGGCGGTGTCGCCCGCCAAGCGCCGCTTGCCCGCCTCCATGAACTCCTTCGACCACGTGTAATACAAGCTCTGGGCGATGACATCCTTGCAGCACAGCTCGGCGATGCTGTCCTCGCCGCGCAGGCCTTCCAGCACGATCCTGATTTTGTCCTCTGCAGAGAAGTGCCGGCGCGTCGCACGCCGTATGTCCTTCACCAGCCGCTCAGCAGGGGCCTTCGGCGCCGATTTTTTCAAGGAGGATTGGGCTTCATCCTCGTTCCTTAGTCACTACGACGAAGCCCAAATCCTCCTTAAATCACAACCTCAAATCTGTGCCATTGGTGCTGACGGCGGACAGCACCGGCAATCCGCCCTCACATGAAGCGCTCGGGTTGAGCCATGTCGGTCTCCACGCAGAGGTTCGTTTCTTGGTAGACAACTCGTTGCACGAAATAGCTCGTCGGTCAATTGGCGCTGGCACGCGAAGCCAAGAGCGGCCCGCCTCGCGGGAGGGCGCTCACCGCCGAACGATTGCCGGCTCGATCGGACTATTCTGCAACACGGCGGGAGGCAGGTAGGGCTCCGTGCCGCGATATTCGCAATTCGTTAGCCGTCAGTGCTGGCAACCTGATGCAGCGGGGGCAGAACGGCCGCGGCGCGCCGCCTCAGACGCGAGCGGTGCCAGTTGGGGATATCGGCTTGCTGACGATGAATGGCGTCGGCCATTTCAAATCTTCCACGGCTCCTATCGAGGAGGCATGTCTTCCGATCCGCTTTCGAGATTGCCGGACATTTTCGTCAGCAATGAGCGCATCGCGCGTATCTCAGTTGGGGAAATCATATGGAGCAGTCGCGCGTAGATCATGTCGGCTTCGGCGCGCAGCTGAGGCAGGATTTCGATCGCTCGGGGCAAAAGATGAAGTTCCCAGACGCGCCGGTCGCCCTTGGCAGCGCGCCGTTCCGCGAGCACCATTCTTTCCAGCTGGTCGACAACATGGCCAACGCTGGCACGCTCCAGTTCGAGGCATTTGGAGAGGTCGGTTTGGGTCATGCCCGGGGTCCGATAGATATAGACGAGCGCGCGCCACTGGGTTCGCGTCAATCCGAAGCGCGCCGTTGAGGCATCAAACATCCGACGCAGTTTGCGGGGCACTTCCTCGATGAGAAAGACAAACTCGTCTGAGGCCGTCAGAAGACTTTTCGCGGGAGAGCCGCTTGTATTGCGAGGTTCAACCATCGTCATGGACTGTAGAGCCAACATCATATTCTGAAAACCCTTTACTGTAAGATATGATATAGTATGATCGTGGAATGATTGATCAGTCGATCACGCTTGCCGGGAAAGCGGGCCATGAAATCGCAGCGTCGGTTGATGGCCCGGAACTCGGATTACCGGTAATCCTCGCGCACGGCGGCGGACAGACCCGAAGGGCATGGAGGGCGGTAGCCCACCGGCTCGCGAGCCATGGTTTCCGGACCATCGCAGTCGATATGCGCGGGCACGGCGAGAGTGCATGGGCCAGCGACGGAGCCTATGATATCTCCGATTTTGCGGCCGATCTCGTCGAGATCGCTGCGGCGACGGCGAGCAAACCGGCGCTGATTGGCGCGTCGCTTGGTGGCCTGGCCGGGATCATCGCCGAGGGAAAATGCGCACCGGGAAGTTTCGGATCGCTGACGCTGGTCGACGTCACACCTCAGATGGAACCGAGCGGCGTCGCCCGCGTGGTCGGTTTCATGGCGGCGCATGCGCGCGATGGTTTTGCGTCGGTGGAAGAGGCCGCACAGGTCATTGCCGACTATCTGCCCCATCGCCCCAGCCGGAAGGCTTCGGCCGGGCTAGCACACTATCTGCGCCGCAAGGACGATGAACGCTTCTATTGGCACTGGGACCCCGCCTTCATCGAAAGAGTGACGCAGCAGGGCGGCGGCGTTTCCAGCGACCATGGCCGCACCGAGCTCAGCGCGGCCGCTGCCTGCTTGACCTTGCCGGTGCATCTGATCCGCGGCGGGTCAAGCGATCTCGTCTCGCTGGAAGCCGTCAAGCATTTCCAGGGCCTTGTCCCTCATATGGCGTATAGCGACATTGCGAATGCGACTCATATGGTGGTGGGGGACGAGAACGACGCTTTCGGGCAATCGATCCTAGAGTTTTTGCTCGGCATCCATGAAGCGGAAATGAAATCATGAATGCCCCCGCCGTCCCGGGGCTTGAGGAATTACGTGACCTATTGGCGCTGGCCCCTTTTCACCGCTGGCTCGGGCTCAGCATCGCTGAGGTCGGCGCCAACGAGTTGGTGATCTCCATGCCTTGGCGAGACGAAATCATCTCAAATCCGACGGTCGGCGCGGCGCATGGTGGCATCGTATCGGCTTTGATCGATCTGACCGGCCTCTATACGATCATCGCGATGGGGGGTGCTGCGCGGGCGACGGCGGACCTCCATGTGGATTTTCACCGACCGGCCAAGCTGGGGCCGCTTCGCGCGATCGGCAGCCCGGTGAAATTAGGGCGGCAGATAAACGTCGCGGCTACCCGGATCCTAGCCGCAGACGGAACCTTGGTGGCGAGTGGTAGAGGGGCCTACGTCGCCTGATAACCGCCCGAGGCGAGCCAATCTGCGCGGCCAGATGCATGCCCAGCAGCTTTCGGAGCCGAGGCAGTGGCGGCAGCGACACGCTTTTTGGCGACGTGTCCCTAGGCCGAACCCACGACCGGACGGCCGCGCATCGGCCATTCAGTCAAATCGGCTCCCTGCCGGTCACACGCGGGTTTGGCCGCTCGCCTTTGAGCCGTCGACTTTGCCTAGTCCGACAGGCCAGCCACGCAGCGCATGGAGATCAAGTTCTCCTGTGCTGCGTGACTAGACTGCTGGGTCAGGTCAGGGCGCCGGGGTGCGATTCGCGATCGCATCCTCGATCAGATCCTGCATGACCTGTTCGAGCTCGACGCCTTTCCGGTCGCCTCCGCTCGATATTTCGGTGGCGATCAAAGCGTAATAGCCGGTCTCGCGATCGATCCAGCCGGTCCAACCATAGGCACCCGGTGAGGAATTGATCTTGGACGTCGCGCAGGCCGAAGGCGTGTCGCATTCGACAAAGGAGCCGAGCGCATATTCCCAATTGCCCGCGCTCGCCGGCACGAAAACGCGCGGCAAGCCTGCGGTACGTTGCTGGGTGAAGCTTGTCATATCGGTAATAAAGCTGCCGCCAAGGAAGGCACGCAGAAGTTTCGCATAGTCGCGCGGCGTCGAATAGGCGCCGCCCGCGACCCACGGGTTGGTGGGAGCGCTTCCCGCAGGGTCATACCAGGTCGTGCTCGTCATCCCGAGCGGGGTCGTCACATGCTGCGCGAACAGTTCGTGAAAATTGCGCTGGCGTGCCGGTGACGTGCCGGGCGCGATGCTTATATCCTTTGCCTCCAGATAGGCAGCGGCGACCTGAAGGCCATGCGGTCCATAGCTATATTGCGCGCCGGGCGCGTTACCCGGGCGCAGAATGTCGTAACGCAGATCGTGGATGCTCTTCGCGCAATTGTAGAGCGTCATGGCCGGAAGCAGCTGACATCCGCCAACGAGCGGGCTCGCGTTGAAGCCCGACGTCATCGACAACGCGTGCTTGAGTTTGACATCCTTCTTCGTTCCGATCGTCGTCCAGAAGGCAAGCGGCGGCCGCATCGGATCGTCGAGCGTCGCGATGCCCGCCTGCACCATGCGCATCCCCAGCGCGCCGGCGAACCATTTGGAGGCCGACGCAAGCGGGGTCACCCGATCGATACCGAAGCTGCCCTTCTCATAGGCGAAGAGATAGTCGGGATCCGAAGCATTCCCGACGATGAAATAGCCGTTATCGACCTCGGTATCGGCGTCGATTGCCGCCTGTAACGCTGTCCAGTCATAGGTATATCCGCCGACGGTGGCCGAAAGGCTGGCGGCCGCGGGCGCCGATGCCGCCGACGTCGACGCTTTAGCAGCGGGCGCCGCAGGCGGAAGCTGCACCATGGGACGCGCCTCGCCGCCGCCGTTGCCCACGAACCCGCCCTGCGCCGCAAAGGCCGCAGCCCCAACCATTACTGCACCGGCGGCAAGCGACATCCATTTCATTCTTCCAGCCATTTTCTCTCTCCCAGCTTCGTTGCACATTGTCGAAACGGAGGGCCTAGCGCGGCCAGACGGGCTAGGGCCTGGACTGGCCGTTCCCGAAGTGAACATTGAGCAGATGGTCGAGCTGCGCCTTGCGAAAGCCGGCGACGACGCCAGACTCGGGCGTAAATTTTGCGAGACGGTCGCTTGCCGCATCGTAACGCGGCCAGTCGCGAACGAGTGCGCAGCCAGGAACGCCCGTCTTGGCGAAGCCAACCCAGCAGGCGGAGATGCCTTCGCCGAAGCGGCGATCCTCGTCACCGACGGCGCCAGCGACCGACGCGAAATAGTCGAGCGTCCCGAACAGATAGGGGATTTCAGACCCATGCGCGGCGCCCTTGGCGCGGTCGCGCCGCGCCGCTGCGACATAGTCGAAATGATAGAGATACGACGGCGCGCCCCCCGCCGTCCGGGCCGCGAGCCAGCGCGCCGGGGCGACGAACCAGGCGTCGCCCAACACCTGGCGCGCCAGTTCATCATCGGCCAGCCCCATGCCATAGGCGGCCCGGCCCGCCGCCTGGTCGCGCCCTAGATAGGCGAGCGCGGCGGATGGCGGCACGCCCATGGCAAGGATGACGCTCGCCTCGTTGCTGTTCGCGCCGACGAGGAGCGGAACGTCGATCGGCTCGCTACGCGCAAAGACGCGCCAAGGCGCTTCGCGTACCAGGTCGCCGTCGAGGATGGGGCCGGTCATCGCGCCCGGCGTCCGGACCTCGCCAGCGGCAACGAGCGCGGCGGCGGGCAGCGCGCGAAGCGCGTCGAGCGATGCTGAAGGCGGCGCACCTGCGCGCGCTGCCAACGCCGCGCCTAGCGCTTCTTGCTCGCCAAGCGGGCGCGGATCGAGGAGACCAACGCCCGACTGAACGATCGCCTTGGCGAACAGGCCTTTGGCTTCGGGCTGGGCAAGGATCGTCGTCACTCCGATCGCCCCGGCGGATTCGCCGAACAAGGTGATCTGGCGCGGATCGCCACCAAATGCGGCGATATTTTTCTTCACCCACCGCAGGGCGGCCAATTGGTCCATCAGGCCGTAATTGGCGAGCGCCTCGCCGCGCGGCTTGGCCGCGCTGAGCGCGGGATGGGCGAAATAACCGAGCGCGCCCAACCGATAGTTGATCGTCACCAAAACCACACCTTGCCGCGCGAAGGCGGTGCCGTCGAAAACCGGGAAGGTGCCCGAACCGACCACATGGGCGCCGCCATGGATCCAGACCATCACTGGCAGCTTTCGCGCCCCCGCCGGGCGCCAGATGTTCAGCTGGAGGCAATCCTCAGACTGATGCTCGGCTACCCCGCCCGCGACAAGTGCGGGGCGCACCGTCTGCGGACAAGCCGGGCCGAGTTTTGCGGCATCGCGGACGCCCCGCCAGCGCGGCGGTGCCTGCGGCGCCCGCCAGCGAAGAGCGCCGACCGGTGCGGCGGCGAAAGGAATATCAAGAAAGCGCTCGACGTCCCCCGTGCGCGCGCCCGCAAGGCGCCCCTGCGCGATTGTCGCCGCGGGGGCCGTCTCCGCCGCCGCGACAGACACCGATCCGGTCAGCATCGCGGCACCGAACAGTGCTGCCATCACCAAATGCCGCATTGCGCCCTCCTACCCTTCCCGACCAGCGGCTGGAGGCCGCGGACGGGAGCGCGACCTAGAAAGAAATGCGTCCTTCGACGCCGACGACGCGAGGCTGGCTGTACCGGTTGATCGTCGGCGCCTGCGCGACGAAATAAACCTTGTCGAAGACGTTGTTCGCGAACGCGCTGACGCTGATCTTGCCGAAGTCGACGCCGACCCGAAGATTGACGAGGACATAATCATCGAGGTCGACCGAGGTCGCTGTCAGCTCCTGTTTGCCGCCCCATTGACCACTGATCAGGACATTGCTGGTCAGCGCGACATCCTTGGTGACCGGGTAGCGCAGATTGAGGTTGGCCGAGGCGAGCCAGTCGGGAACCTGCGCAAGGTCCAGCCCGTCATAGCGGCCGCTCTTGACCTTGCCCTCTTGCCGCGAGCCACTCAAGGCGAGGCGGCCATTGCCTTCGCCGAGATCGAAGCCCTGGCTATATTCGGCCTCGATACCCCAGCTTTTCGCATCGCCTGCGTTGGTTAGATAGGCGACCGCGGCGATCGGGCACGCCGGATTGGTGAGCGCGCAGCCATCGTCGACCTGCGCGATCAGGTCTTCAAGCTCGGTGTAATAGCCCGCGATTGCGAAATAGCCGCGGCGGATCGGACTGCCCTTGATGCCGACTTCGTAAGACGTGCTGTTTTCGTTGCCGAACAGCACCTGCACAGGACTCGGCGCGCGCGGATCGGAGAGGCGCGTGTTGAACCCGCCGGCGCGGTAGCTGCTGCCGACCTTGCCATAGGCGAGGATGTTCGACGTGAGCTTGTACGAGAGGGTCGCATTGTAGGAGAGATTGTCGGCGTTGATGCTGTCGTCGATGATCCGCGATGGCCCGCCGGTGGGCAGGCCAGTCCCCAAATCGTAAAGCCGCGCCGAGATGCTCCGGCTGTCGCGGGTATAGCGCAGTTCGCCGGTCAGGTTGAGGCTGTCGGTGATGTCGAAACCGAGCGAGCCATAGGCCGCATAGCTTTCGAAATGCAGCCGCGCGGGCGCGATATTGCCCGGCGACGGATTGGCGAGCGTCGGCGTGCGCGTCGTCGCCACCGAGAAATCGCTGTCGAGCAACAGCATTTCGGCGCCGACCAGCCATGTGAAGCGATCGCTCGCCCCGCTGACATGAATATCCTGCGAAAAATTGTCGGTCGTGTCGACGACGTAGGACGCGGTGCTGGCATCGAGCGGCGTGAGAGCGCCGATCTGCCCCGCGGCGCGCGCACGCGCCAGCTCGGCGGGGCTGATCGCGTCATTGTCGAGATCATATTCGGACGTGCGCTTGCGAAAGGAGGTTGTCGACGTCAGGTCGGCACCGCCCAGATCCACGCGGACGAGCGCCTGAAGGCCGTCCACGTCCTGGCTGGCGCGCGGCGCGGTGTTCCAGGGGTAGCGAAAGCGATCCTGCGTATAACCGCCGGGAAAGCCTGGCGTGCCCGCGGGAATGGATATCTGGTAATGGATCGTCGGCGTGGTCAGCCGCTGGGTCTCGGCCGTGATGATCGCGTCGACCGGCCCGCGCTTCAGCCGGATCTGGCCGCGCAGTCCGTGGCCCTTCTGCTGGTCGAAATAGACGTCGTTGTCGGGATTGTAGAAGAAGCCCTTGTCCTGCTCGACGAGATCGCCGCTGATGCGGATCGCCAGGCCATCGGCGAGCGGGACATTGATCGCGCCCTGCGTCTGGAAGCTGTTGTTCTCGAAGCCATAGCGCGCGCTCGCCCAGCCCGAGAGATCGAATTCGGGCTCGGCCGAGATGATATTGATCGCGCCGCCGACCGCGTTGCGGCCGTACAGCGCGCCCTGCGTCCCGCGCAGAACCTCGACGCGGCCGATGTCGAGCAGGTCGAGCCGCGTGAAGTTGCGACCGCCCACCGGACCGCCGGCGATATAGGCACCGTTGCGATAGAGCCCGACGCTCGGGTCGCCATTGGTGGCACGCGCGGTCGACGAAGCGCGGATCGAGATCTCCGACGTGACGGACGAGTTCAGATTGTTGAAGCGAACGCTTGGCTGATCGGCGAGGAGTTCGCCGCTGCCCGTGGCGCCGCCGCGATCGGTGAACGACGTGATATCGATGACCGACGCCGCGGTCGGCACATCGGCCAGCCGCTCTTCGCGGCGGCGCGCCGTCACGACTATGGCGCCGTCATCATCCGCTTCAGCCGCGTCCGGAAGAGCTTCGGACGGTGCGTCTTGAGCGAAAGCAGGCGGAGCGACGGCTACCCAAATCGCGGCCGTGCAGAAAAGAAGGTTCGCTCTGCGTCCCATGGTCACTCTCCCCATCTTGTTATCGCAATTATTATCGATAATTTTGTGCAAAACCGTCGGCAAGTCAAGCCGGAAAGCGCAATGTCTTTGCAGGTGGTTCGCTGGTCTAAGAGACGACGGCGCTCAGCAGGTCGCGGACGCCCCGCGCCGTAGCGGCAAGGGGGTCAGGTGTGACCGTCGATAAATCGTCGGTCACAGCGTGGTGATGACGGTGTGCGCCAAAGATGCCGGCATGACGCACGTAGCCGGCCTTTATCACTTCCGAGAGTTCGCCCGCTGTGCCTTCCGCCGAAGGATAGGCCATTTCCAACCCCGGCTGGCCTTTGAATATCTCGCGCGCACACGTCACGAATTCGGGCGATGTCATGAGAAAACGATAGGGATCGGCGCTTGGCAGCGGCAGCAAGCGCCCCGGCATTTCCTGATAGTCACGTGCTGCCGCATTGGCGCCGAGATGAAACCAGAAAGCGGTCTCGCCGGGGGCTGGACCCACCTTGTCGGCGATATGGCTCGCACCGAGATTCTCATATTCATGCCCGCTGTTGCACAGGAAGAGCAGGCTGTGTTGCGGAAACGCTCGGGGCATCCAGTCGGCAAGCGCGAGCCACATCGCGATACCCGGCCCCCGCTCGCCGGCGCAATCGGTCCAGCCTGAACGCGGCGTAGAGACGACGAGCCAAGGGCGACCGGAGCGAACGCGTCGCCCGATTATATTCTGCGCTGCCCGAATCCCACCGCGCCCGCGAAGCGCTAATTTCGCCGCGGCACCGTGGCGCGCGGCTTCAATCACCGGGGCGGCGAGTCGCGGCGCGAGCAAGGCAAGTGGCTTGTCCGATACAGGATGACCGGCCGGGACATTGAGGAGCAAGGCCTCGCCCGTCGGCCCAGTCGTAATGAGAATGACCCCGTTCGCACCGCGCGCAAGCGCATCGGCGAGCGGCTCGCGCACTGCACGATCTACGAGGCTCGACCAGCGGCGGAAAGGCAGGCGCACGACGGCGATCGCGCCGTCGAGGCGTTCAGGGATTTCTGCGAGGCGCAGCGGCGCAGCGAGACCGGCCTCGCCGGTTTCGACGGCGAGCGGCTGTGCGACGAGCGGTATCGTGTGGTCGCCGAGCGTAAGTTCGCAATGCGACGCCTCGAACCAAGGCACGTCAAACGTCTGGCGATCCACTTCGAATCCGGCACTGAACAGCCGCTTCGCTGTCCAGTCGGCGGTCCAGCGATCGCCCGCGCCGCCCGACTGCTTGTTGCCGGCCTCGGCATAGCTTTGGACGTCGGCGAAGAGGCGTTCGGGGCCGAACATGGTCAAATCCAGGGATACAGCGGCAGCGGAGTCAACCTGCAATGCGATCGGCGCCGCGAGGCCCGCCTTAAGCAAGGTGCGGCGGTCGGTCAGGAGACGGCTCATGTCACTTTTGCGCGGCGGCGGCTGGGCTTAGGCTTTGCGTGGCGGGCCTTATATTCCTCGAGTGCGCGCCCAAAACTATTCTGAGTAACCCCGATCAGATCGCGCGCCACCGCATCGGCGGCATCGCCATCGCGCGCGACGATATGGCGGCAAAGCGCGTCGTAGAGGATGGCCGATCGCTTCGCCGCCTCGTTGCCATGCGTCTCGATATAGCTGTCAGTATAGACATTGTGCTGCCAGCGCGCGAGCAGCGCGACCCGATCGAGGAGCTCGAGCGCGAGCGGCGCATTGCTGCGTTTGGCGATAAAGCGACCGATGCGGTTCGAGACCTTGATATGCTCGAACGTATTGTCGGTGCGCTGGGTGACATCCTTATATTCGACAAGCCGGTGCATCAGTTCGCGCCCGTCGCGGTCGGTCATTTCGGCGGCCGCAAGGCGACAAACGACGCCGAACAGCGATTTCCACAGTTCATAGACCTCGTTCGCAGCATGCTCGTCGATGTCGATCACATAGGTGCCGCGCCACGGCACGACCTTGACAAGCCCGATCCGCGCGAGATGCCGGAACGCCTCGCGCACCGGCGCATGGCTCACTCCGAAGCGCGCGGCGATTTCGCGCTCGCGCAGCCACGATCCGGGCGGAATCCGCCATTCGACGATGTCGTCGGTCAAAAGGCGCGCGATCACGCGGTCCTGCGTCGGCGCGCTGTCGTCGTCGGTCTTCGTCGCGGCCATGTCTCTCCGTTCGGCTTTCCCTGCTCGCGGCGCCATCCTAATCGGGCAGCGCACACGAGCAATCGATGATTGCGAATGAATTTATTATCGATAATATGGAGAATGACAAGCATCGGAAAATCGGAGTCGGATCTTGAAGCGCACCATCCTCTTTTTCGCAGCCGCGGTTGCGGCACAGCCAGCCGCGGCAGGCGAACCCGCCCCTCTTCCCGGCTGTGCCGAAGCGATCGCCTATTCTGAGGCTAATTCCGGCGTTGCGCTGCTGATACTTGAAGATGGCAAAGTGCGCTGCCGATCGGCAGACATCGCGACGCCGCAGGAACTCTGGTCGGGCACCAAGAGCCTTGTCGGGCTGATGGCGGCGGCGGGCGCACAGGATGGACTTCTAACCCTCGACGAGCGGGCATCGGAGACACTCGCTGAATGGAGGGGCGACCCCAAAAAGGAACAGATCACGCTTCGGCAATTGCTGTCGATGACGGGCGGCCAGGCATCGACCGTCGGCAGGGCCCAAGGGTATCTGGACTCGGTGAAGGCACCGCTCACGGCGGCGCCGGGCAGCAAATTCCAATATGGTCCCGCCCCGATGCAAATCTTTGGAGAGATCATGCGGCGCAAGCTCGTTGCCAAGGGCCAAGACGGCAACGCTCGCCATTATGTGGAGCGGCGCATTCTCACTCCGCTTGGGGTTACCATAGGCAGTTGGCGCAGCGGCCCCGATGGCGCACCGCTCATGCCGCAGGGCCTCGTGCTGGCAGCGTCCGAGTGGGCGAAGATCGGCGAGTTCGTCCGCGGCGGTGGGAAGCTCGACGGCAAGCCGCTTGTCGATGAACTGGCGTTCGCCGAGCTGTTCAAGGGTAGCCAGGCCAATCCGGCCTACGGTCTCACCTGGTGGTTGCCCCGTAGCACGCCGGCTGTCGATATTGTTACCCGGTCCACCGATATCACCAGTCATGCCAACGAACTCCCGGCGGATATGGTCGTCGCCGCCGGCGCGGGCGATCAACGCCTCTATATCATTCCGTCGCTTCGGCTTACAATCGTTAGGCAGGCGAAACTCGATCTGGCGGCTTTGGCGGCGGGGGAAAAAGGCGATTGGTCCGATTGGCGGTTCCTGTCACTGTTGCTGAAAGCGGCGAGTGACTAATTTGAAACGCGGCCGAAAACATGTCGGGGCCGATCGAACCTAGGCCGTGCCGCTGCAATATGATCATTGAGAATTGCTGGCCGAATGGAAACGCGGCACGTGGAGTTTGCCGCTGGACCAAAATGATGACGGTTATTGACAGCCCGCGCGGCAATCATACCCGAGGGGCGGAACCTTGCACGCGACGCCGCAGTGGGGCGAAGAAGGATGCAGCATGTTACGGGGATTGATGCAGGACGCGCCGCTGCTGATCAGCGGAATATTGGAATATGCCGCGCGCGCGCACGGCGAGAGGGAGATCGTCTCGAAGGCTGTCGATGAGCCGGTTTGGCGGTATGACTGGCACCGCTGCGATCAGCGTGCGCGTCAGGCTGCGCAGGCCCTTGGTGTCCTCGGGATTGCAACGGGCGACCGCGTCTCGTCGCTCGCCTGGAACACGCACCGCCACCTCGAACTCTTCTATGCGGCGCCGGGCATGGGCGCTGTATTGCACACTGCCAACCCGCGTCTCAGCGACGAGCAAATCGCCTTTACTATCGCTCATGCAGGCAGCCGCATTCTCTTCTTCGAGCCCAATCTAGCCGAGCTCGTCGCACGGCTGCGCCCTCTCCTTCCAGGTATCGAGCGTTATGTCCTTCTCGCGGATCGCGGAGCGACCGCGCCAGATGTTGCTGACGCGTTGAACTATGAAGCGTTGCTGGCACGCCAGGACGGGGCCCTCACCTGGCCGAGCTTCGATGAAAAGGCAGCCGCATTTCTTTGCTACACTTCGGGGACGACGGGCGACCCCAAGGGCGTCCTATACAGCCACCGATCAATCGTTCTCCACGGGATGGCGGCCGGTCTGAGCAGTGCCTTCGGGTTCAGCGCTTTTGATGTCATCATGCCCTGCTCGTCCATGTATCATGCGACGGCATGGGGACTTCCGTTCACGGCAGCGATTAACGGCTGCAAGCTAGTGCTTCCTTGCGACAGGATGGACGGTGCCAGTCTCGCCGATCTGATCAACGAAGAGGGCGTCACCTTTTCGGGCGGTGTGCCCACGATCTGGACCATGTACCTCGCTCATCTCGACACCACGGGGACGGGGGTCGGCAATCTCAAGCGCCTCGTGATTGGCGGCTCGGCCGTCCCGCGGGCGATGGCCGAGACATTCCGCGCCAAATATGGTGTCACTGTGCTCCAGCTCTGGGGCATGACCGAAACCAATCCTCTCGGCGTGATTTCGACGCCCTCCCCGCTCCTGATGGCCGAAGGCGAGGATTTCGCGAACGATCTCCTGCTGACGAAGCAGGGTCGCATGCAATTTGGCATCGAACTGCGCATTATCGACGGCGATGGCACGCCGCTCCCCTGGGACGGTGAGCAGGCGGGTGCGCTCCAGGTCCGCGGACCGTGGGTCGTCGATCGCTATTTCCCCGATTTTGAGGGCGCCGGGAGCGATGGCTGGTTCGACACCGGGGACATAGGTACGATCGATCGCTTCGGCTTTCTCCGGCTGACCGACCGCGCGAAAGACGTGATCAAGTCCGGGGGCGAATGGATCAGCTCGATTGATATCGAGAATGCGGCGGTTGGGTACCCCGGCGTCCGGGTCGCCGCGGTCGTTGGCGTATATCATCCAAAATGGGAAGAGCGACCCCTTCTCGTGATTGAAACGCATGAAGGTCAAGCCGTCACAGCCGACGCAATTCGCGCGCATCTGGAGACGAAGGTTGTTCGTTGGTGGCTGCCGGACGACATCCTGTTCGCGACAGTACCGCTCACTGCAACGGGAAAGATCGACAAAAAGGCCTTACGCGAAGCGTATCGTAACCAACTCGCCTAGATGAGATCACACTGCGTCCATTCCCTGCGAACGGCAGCGATCCTTTCAGGCAGGCAAAGTTCAGCGGGCCTCGTGGGTCTTGCATAAGCCCGGGCAATCTCGCGGGGGCGGGCTATACAATGCAAAGCGTTCTACGCTTGCAGCGCGGACAAGGTATGGCCAAGATGAGGCATGACGTCGACCCAAAAAACCAAAGAACAAGCTTCCGGACGAACAGGGAGGCCTACTCGACAAGCCTCGCAAGCACTTTCGAGGAAAATTCTCCGTGTCGCCCGCGATGTCTTCTTTGCCGACGGATTCGGTCGTTCAACGGCGGAACGGATTGCTGCAAAAGCAGGCATCTCCAAGCGCACTTTGTACGCCCGTTACGGGAGCAAAAAGCTGCTTTTCGAGGCGGTAATACTCAGGGAAATCGAGGATCGGCTCTCCTTCCTCGAACAGCACGTTCCCGAACATGGCGACGTTCGGCCCGAGCTTGAAGAGCTGTCCGATGAACTGCTATCCTGGATGCTTACCGACATTCATGTCGCGTTGGAACGCGTTGTAATGGCTGAGGCTGCACGTTTTCCCGCTTTAGCGCGAAACCTTTACGAATTCGGCGTAGGACGCACGACGAGATTGGTGGCAGAGGTTTTGCGCAAAGCCGAGGAGAGGGGAGAAATCAGGGTGTCAGACGCGAATTTTGCTGCGGAGCAGTTTATATCCAGCGTCATTTTGTCACCTTTTCGTCGGGCCGCTCTTGGAGTGGGAGTGACCAGTCACAATGAAACCTCTTCAGCCCGAATGAGGCAAGCTGTGGATCTATTTGTGTACGGCTGCCGCCCCTCCCAGAAGGGGAGCCATCCATAACATTCCCGCTTCATCTCGGGCTGGGCAGTTGTCACGACTAGGTGTTTAGTCCCAGCATGTGATGGTGTAAGCTTGTCATCGTCACAGCGGGAGGGATTATGGGCCAGCTTCTACACGGCAGCGCCAAGACCACGCACGCCGTTCGAGCGGAGCTACAGCGATCGCAAGCTCCGGTCGCGCAGCTCGCGAAGCGGTACGGGATCAACGAAAAGACGGTGATCAAGTGGCGCAGCCGGCCGTCGGTCGAGGACATGCCGGTGGGGCCGAAGGAACGGCGCAGCACCGTGCTGTCGCCGATGGAAGAAGCCGCGATCGTGGCGCTCAGGGTGCAGGCCCGGCTGCCGCTCGATGACGTCTTCATCGCGTTGAAGGACGTGATCCCGAACCTGACGCGCTCGTCGCTTCACCGCTGCCTGCAGCGGCACGGGATCAGCCGATTGCCGAAGGCGGATCGCGAGAAGCCGAAGAAG